>JAFQOX010000089.1 GCA_017412045.1 Clostridia bacterium | reverse complement strand
TTGATATTCCGTCTCAAAAAAATTCGCTCCGCCAACCTCTTTCAAAAACTCAACGGGAAATATTCAATTTACTTGATATTTCTTGTATAGCCTAATTTTGCGGGAATTTAGGGTCAAAGTGATATTCGCGCTGGGCGCGAGTGATATATTCCGCTGTTCGCGGAATATGAAGAATTTATTATATTTTTTCTTAGGGCTTGTTTGAAAAATAGCGATATGACCAAAAGTGAGGAATTTTTTCGTAGAACAAGCTTATTTTTTGCAGAAATACGATATGTATTTCAAAAAAATAAGCGCAGTTATGCGGAAAAATAACCGCTTTTTGGGCGTGTTGTCATTTTTCAAACAAGCCCTAAATTGCCGACATTGCTTCCGGAGGAAAGGTGGTATTTTTTTGAAAGAGAGCATTACAAAACATTTTTATGCTCCTATATGGAAATGTGAGGAAATGGAATCTGAATTGGAGCGTTTAGAAAACGAGGGCTGGAGACTTGAAAAAATCTCCGGGTTCAGAAAATTCACGTTTGTCAAGGCAGCGCCCAAAACCGCCAAATATTTTTTTACATGCTCGTTTATGAAAGAAAGCGGCATGATACAAACCGAGCAATTATTAAAAAGAAAGTACAAAGCAACCGAAATTTCCGGCGGTTTTATTGAAGGATCAAAGACCACGTCCATCTATCGCATAACAAGAGAAGCGGACTTAAAGCAAAGAAAAGTTTATCGAAATCTATATTTACGCCATTTGGTATGGCAATGCATTTTGATTGCACTGTTTTTTACCGGCATATCCCTGGCAGGACTTGTATGGTCGTGCATTGTTGACGGAAATCCTCTGTTTTCTCCCGAAAATATCATTTTTTCTATGATAGCTATATGTAGCACAAGTAGTTTATTCTACCATTTCTGCGGTTGGCTGTACTTGCGCAAACAATATGCCAAATATTGGAGTTCTGACGAGGCATAGAAGCAAGGCAATCCTTTTTCTTTACCCAAGTTTTGATAAAAATCCGGAAAAGCTCTTGACAAAACCCTCCTACAGTTGTAGTATATAAATAGATACTACAACTGTAGGAGGGTTTTATGAATTTATCTGAAAAAGAATGGACCGTTCTGAACGCTTTATGGAAAACGGACGGCGCAGAGCTTGGCGCGCTTGTAGGCGAGCTTTTCGAGGAAACCAAATGGAGCAGGAACACCGTCCTGACGTATCTGACCCGTATGGAAGCCAAGGGCTTGGTCACCATTGACAAGAAGGTCTCTCCGCACGTATACCGCGCCACGATCGACCGCGAGAGCTGTCGGAAAAAGGAACGCCGCAGTTTTCTGAATCGCGTTTACAAGGGCGCGGCGGGCGATCTGATCGCGGCGTTTCTGAAGGAAGAGCCCATTTCCAAGGAGGAAAGAGAACGCCTTCGGAAATTGCTTGACGATATGGAGGTCTGAAAGAAAGGCAGGGCACGATTATGTTTGATATCTGGAGTTTTCTTCTGCAAACCTTGAACGTCTCGGGCGTTGCCGCTCTGTTATTGACCGCGAAAGCCCTATTCAAGGATAAACTGCCTCCCAAATGGCAATTTGCCATCTGGGGCATCCTTGGCGTCATGATTCTGATACCTGCGGGCGTTTTCGGTACGTATACGCTGATCCGATGGCAAACGCTCATCGAAATTCTCAAATCCTTTTTTGGAGATTACGGCTTTACGAGGGTATATTTTCCCTTTCCCGCCGTTCGGTCCGTCCCCACAACCGTTGCTGATTGGCTCTTTCTCCTGTACGCCGTCGGCGTACTCGTGTACGCGTGTCAATATACCGTCGCGTATTTCGGATTGAAACGGGCGCTCCGCTTCGGAAATCCTCCCCGTGAGGAAGCGTTGCGACGCATACAAGAGATCGCTTCGGCGCAGGGCATCGCACTATGCAAGGTCGTAGAGGTTTCCGAACTTCCAAGTGCCTTCGTCTGCGGTATATTCCGTCCGGTGCTGGTCATCCCCGCCGAAGGTGATCTCGACGACAAGGTGATTTTACACGAGCTTTTTCATTTGAAAAATAAGGATACGTTATGGAGCGCCGTGATCTGTGCGCTGAAAACGCTCCATTGGTGTAATCCCTTGATCGCCTACTGCGCGAACCGCGCGCTCGGTGATATGGAATCGCGTTGCGATCAAAGCGTGCTGGAGCATCTGGAAAACGAGGAGCGCAGAGAATACGGGCGTATTCTTCTCTCCATGGCAAACGAACGCTTCGCCAAAATCCCCGGAAGCACCTCCATCCATAACGGCGGCAAAAATATCCGCCTGCGCATCGAAAACATTGCCCGATTCAAAAAATATCCAAAAGGCATGAAGCTAGTTTCCGTCTGTGTCCTGCTTCTGCTTGCATTTCCCTTGTTCACGGGCGTGCAGGCGGCATCGATCCACGAATTTCAAAATTCCGTCAGTCTCACCCTGGCTTCCGCAAGAAGCATTCCCTGCACCACCTACGCGGGCGCGTTCGATGCTTACGGAAAAGCCGTTCTGTACCGAAACGGATATTACCGCGCCATGTGCGCGCCCGAGGCGCTCCAAAAAGAGCTGGAAACGGAAATGCTGGAAAACGGTCTTTCCGGTCAATATCCCGATTGGGATTCCGGACTTGAGGAATGGGCAAATGCGCAGAAGGGGTATCATATTTATAATTTAACCGAGGTTGATAAAAACACCTACGAGGGACTGCTCGTTGTGGAACTGAATTATCCTCCGGACGGAAAACCGGCAGAGCTCTACGTAAGCTATCTTGCCGTCCAGAATCTCCGCGTTCAAAAGGAAAACGGCAGATGGGTTGCTCTTCCGCTTGAGGATTTCCGTTATACGGAATCCAGATTTGCGGCGGATATTGCTTGGGGCTGCTACGATCTGCCCGGAATTGTCTACGCAGGCAAAGTCGGTGACTTTCGTATCGAAATGAAGCTGCAAACCGTCCATACCTTATACGGCTCGGATACCAATACAAGCGACCTGTCATTTCTCGACGAGGTTCGCTATGACACGGCGCCCAATCCAAATGGAAAATTCAATTTTGCCACGCGGGACCAGTCCGCTTACTGTATTTATCTCGGAGATGAATCAAAAAAAGATACGATCACACACGTCGGTTTTGCTTATTCCTCCGTTTATGAAGGGAAAAAACGCCCTGTCAACCCAATGATCCCCGTCGATTGGTACGGAACGAGCAGCTCCAATCAGGGATCAGGCTATGCCTCCATCCTCTTGAAGCCCGAATGGGATTCCCTGATTGATCTGAACGGGGGCGGAAGCGGTGTGGATCCCTATCAAAAAACAGAATTTCCGCAATGCTATGCCGTCGATTTCTATATCAACGGCGAAAAGACCGCAACCGTCGATCTGTATCCGAAGGAAGGAGGGACCGTCCTTGAATGAACAGCATCTTTACAAAAGCATCGGCAAGGTTGCTTTCGGCTATTTCTTCATTTATTTTAATTTCAGCTTGGGCACGTTCAATCTTCTGCCCAACTTTGTCGGATACCTGCTGATCCTGTACGCCATCGGCGCGCTGGAGCAGGAAGAGCCGGAGCTTCGCCTGCTCCGCCCCTTCGCCGTCATCCTCGTCGTATGGCATACCGCGGGATGGATCTTTTCCTGGTTTTCCGTCGACGTAGACGGACGTTTCCGAATTGCGGAGCTTTTCATCAGCGTGATCAATCTGTACTTTCATTTTCAGCTGCTCACCAATCTCGCTTCGATCGCGGCTGCATATCAGTCCGAAGAAGACGAATATGACGCAAAGCTCAAGCGTTGCCGCACGCTCCAAACTGTTCTTTTGACAGCCGTGATCATCATCGGTGAAATTGCCGAATACGCCGGAGAATACACGCTGTTATTCTCCGTCCCCATGGCTATCGTTTACATCATCGCAGGAATCCTGATGATCAAAGCGCTTTTGGATTTCCGAAAATGCCTGTTACACACGGATGACATCGCCGTGTAAGCTTCAACGAATAACCCCCGACAGATTTTTTAAGTCTGTCGGGGGTTGAATTTTTCAAAGAAATGGATAGACTTGTAAAGTCTATTTCTTTTGGCTCATCAAATAAATTATATAAACGATCAGTATAGGTGGACAAAAGATCCCGGCAATAATCAAAAACCAATTCGGATTTACACCATTTCCAGATTCGCTACTATTATTGTTTTTATTTTTTTCAAGCAGAACGACCTCTCCGTAAGCATGTCTCGCAATATAGCCAATCGGAGTTTTTTCAGGATCATCGCTCCGATATATCGTTCTGAATACCGGCGAAGATGTAGAAATTTCTTCAAAATCGTCAACGCGAATGGATTCCGGCAAAACTCGACAGTCATACATTCTAAAATCTTCACGCAACTTCCAAAACGCATCGCTACGAAGGGCTTCATATAAATCCCCTTTAGTATAACATCCGCCCAGTTCTTCCAATTGCTTTTTACCGCCAACGTAGTTTATCAGAA
Organism: Clostridia bacterium; assembly: GCA_017412045.1. Lineage (GTDB taxonomy): Bacteria > Bacillota > Clostridia > Oscillospirales > CAG-272 > QALR01. The sequence goes on along the minus strand of JAFQOX010000089.1, from coordinate 20,238 downwards.
ACCGTTCGGCCAAGCTCGCATCTCCTTCACAAAACCATTTAGCGTCGGATTTATATGTTTTAGTTAGGGGAAATCGTAAATCACCTCCGAATTTCTGCCCTGCACCTGTACAGGTATATTGATAAACACGGCAATACATTTGATGTTCTTCACCCAATTCAATATCGGATTCCCGAAGATTGAGAATTTCTTTGTTTGATCCGTCGCTTTCAGCAATTTGCTCTTTCATTTTTTGTAAAATAAGTCTCTTTTCCATCTTTTCCTCCTATAAATGATAGATTGCGCATAAAATGCAATACTATTTACATTATATATGCTTAAATTCCTTTTGTCAACATTTTTATATCATTTTACTCCATATTATTTAAAGATTATAGTGTTATACTATATAAAAATGGAGGTATGGCATGGATTATATTGAGTTTTTCTACAAGAGGATCACAGATCTGCGAATACAAAAGGGCGTTTCTGCAAGAGATATGAGTCTATCGCTTGGTCAAAGTGAAAGTTATGTAAACAAAATTGAGAATAAGCGCGCGCTTCCTTCTTTTACGGGTTTTATTTATATTTGTGAATATTTAGGTGTTACCCCGAAGGAATTTTTCGATGTACAAGATGCTCGACCAAAGCAAAACAAAGAAATCGTCCAAGCAATCAACAAGCTGACAGCGACACAAGCCGACCATATTTTGCAAGTCATCAAAGATCTTGGGGAAAAAATATAATACGTTTTACCAAAATCAGCCTATGGAATAAGCAATTGAAATTTATCCAACAATACCAAAATCAAATTACCGGTCACAAAAAAGCGGTGCTCGGCCGATCCCTGTTTTTTGCCTATCGCAGTTTTTCTTGTCCCCAATGCAAACGGAGAATTTGATTTTTTGCAAATTCCTATGGTAAAATAAAAAAGGACAGAATTTTCTGTCCTTTTTTATTTTACCAACAAGTTATTCAAGCTCAAACGCGCCCGTATAAAGCTGATAATATTTACCCTTCTGGGCAATCAGATTGTCGTGCGTACCGCGTTCGATGATGCGTCCCTTTTCCAGCACCATGATGACGTTGGAATTGCGTACGGTGGAAAGACGGTGCGCGATGACGAATACCGTTCTGCCGTACATCAGTCCGTCCATACCCTGAGAAACGAGTGCTTCCGTTCTGGTATCAATCGAGGACGTCGCTTCGTCCAGGATCATAACCGGAGGATCGGCAACCGCCGCGCGGGCGATGGAAAGAAGCTGACGCTGACCCTGTGAGAGGTTGGCGCCGTTGCTCGTCAGCATGGTATTGTAGCCGTCGGGCAAACGGGTGATGAAATCGTGCGCATTCGCAAGCTGAGCGGCAACGTAGACCTCTTCGTCCGTGGCATCCAATCTGCCGTAACGGATATTTTCCATAACCGTACCCGTAAAGAGGTTCGTATCCTGCAATACGATACCGAGCGATCGGCGGAGATCCGCCTTCTTGATCTTATTGATATTGATGCCGTCGTAGCGAACCTTACCGTCCGCGATGTCGTAAAAACGGTTGATCAGATTGGTGATCGTCGTTTTTCCCGCGCCCGTCGCGCCGACGAAGGCAACCTTCTGACCGGGCTCAGCGAAAAGCGTGATATCGTGCAGGACCGTTTTTTCGGGAACGTAGCCGAAGTCCACGTCCGTGAAGCGAACGTCACCCTGCAAGCGGGTATAGGTGACCGTTCCTTCCGCTCGGTGCGGATGCTTCCACGCCCAGATATTGGTGCGCTCGTTCGATTCCACAAGCTCGCCGTTCTGATTGTAAGCGGCGTTGACGAGCGTAACGTAGCCTTCATCGGATTCCGGCTCTTCGTCCAGCAGGTCGAAGATACGGGATGCGCCCGCAAGCGCCATGGCAACAGAGTTGATATGCTGAGACGCCTGGTTGACGTTCATGCAGAACTGTCGGGTCATATTCAGAAACGATGCGACGATCGTAACGTCAAGAACGACCTTGGAGATGGGGTTGATCACGTCGCTTTCGGAAAGGAGCATGATACCGCCGATGAAAACGACGAGAACGTAAAGGATATTACCGATATTACCGAGGATCGGCATGAGAATATTGGCGAAACGGTTCGCGTTCTGCGCATCGCGGAACAGCTGGTCGTTGATCTTATCGAAGTCCTCCTTACAGGTCTCTTCATGGCAGAAAACCTTGACGACCTTCTGACCGTTCATCATTTCCTCAATATAGCCTTCCTCGTTACCGAGCGATTTCTGCTGGCGGATGAAGTAGCGCGCGCTTCTGCCGCCGACCGTTCTCGTCACGAAAACCATCAGGCAAGCGCCGAGGAGCACGACGAGGAAAAGCTGCAAGCTGTAATACAGCATAATGCAGATCAAGGAAATGACGATGATGCTTGAGGAAATCATGCTGGGAATACTCTGTGAAATCAGCTGGCGAAGCGTTTCGACGTCATTGGTATAATGGCTCATGATGTCGCCGTGCGGATGCGTGTCGAAATATTTGATGGGAAGCGTCTGCATCTTTGCAAACATTTCGTTTCGCATATGATCCAGCGTGCCCTGCGTAACCTTCGCCATCGTGCGCGTCCACAGGAAGTTGCAGATCAGACCGACCAGATAAACGCACATCAGCGTAATCACGAGAAGGATGATCTTGGGATAGATTTCCCGCAGCGCGGTATCCGCGCCGTCGGTCTTGTAGATCGCAAGACCCTCGTTAACGAAGGAAAGGAAATTCTGCGTAAATACGGAGGACACGGAGTTGACGAGCGCGCTGATCACGAGGCAGATGCCCACGAGGATCAGCGAGGGCTTATAATATTTGACGAGAAATTTCAGGACCCGTTTCAGCGTGCCCTTCTTTGCCTTCGGGCGTCCCGCGCCCGCCATGCTTGGCTTTCTGTTCATTGATCGTCTCCCCCTTTCACCTGAGATTCATAGACCTCGCGATAGATCGCGTTGGTTTTCAGAAGCTCCTCATGCGTGCCGATTCCGTCGACCTTACCGCCGTCCAGAACGATGATGCGATCGGCGTCCTCGACGGAGGAAATTCTCTGCGCGATGATGATCTTCGTCGTTCCGGGGATCTCCTCGCGGAACGCCTTACGGATCATGGCATCCGTTTTGGTATCTACCGCAGAGGTGGAGTCGTCCAGAATCAGGATTTTCGGTTTTTTCAAAAGCGCGCGGGCAATACAGAGTCTCTGCTTCTGACCGCCCGATACGTTCGTACCGCCGCGCTCAATGTACGTATCGTAGCCGTTGGGGAACGCCGATACGAATTCATCCGCGCAAGCAAGCTTGGCAATGCGGATCAGCTCCTCGTCGGAGGCGTTCGGATCACCCCAACGGAGATTGTCCTTGATCGTTCCCGAGAAAAGAACGTTTTTCTGCAACACCATGGAAACCTCGTTGCGGAGCGCATCCAGGTCGTATTCTCTGACATCAATGCCGCCGACCCTGACAACGCCTTCCGTTGCATCGTAAAGACGGGGGATCATCTGAACGAGAGAGGTTTTCGAGCTGCCCGTACCGCCGATGATACCGATCGTTTCACCGGAACGGATATGCAGGGAAATACCCGAAAGTGCGTTCTTTTCCGCCGTTTCGGAATATTTGAAGCTGACGTTTTCAAATTCAATGGAGCCGTCCGCGACCTCTGTTACCGCATTTTCGGGATTGACGATCGTGCTTTCCTCGTCGAGAACCTCCGTGATACGGCGTGCGGATTCCATAGACATGGTCAGCGTAACGAAAACCATGGAAAGCATCATACAGTTCATCAGGATCTGTACACCGTAGGTCAGAAGACTCGAGAAGTTACCGAGGTTATAGTCCGCGCCGCCCGTAGAAATAATTAAGTAAGAAGCAAACAAGCATACGCAAACCATAGAGGTATTGATCGCGATCTGCATCATAGGATTGTTGAGCGCGAGAATCTTTTCGGCTCTCGTGAAATCCTTTGCAAGGTCGCCGGAAGCCTTTTTGAATTTTTCCTTTTCAAAATCCTCTCTGACGAAGGATTTGACAACGCGGATACCGCCGATATTTTCCTGAACGGATTCGTTGAGCTTATCGTATTTGCGGAAAGCGCCGCGGAAAATAGGCATAACCTTACGCGCAATGCAGAAAAGCGCGGTTCCGAGGAACGGAACGAGCAGTACGTACACGCAAGCCAGCCATCCGCCGAGAACGAACGCCATGCTCATAGCGAAGATCAGCATGAATGGCGCGCGGATCGCAATACGGATCAGCATCATAAACGCCTGCTGTACGTTGGTCACGTCCGTCGTCAGACGCGTGACCAGACTGGACGTCGAAAATTTGTCGATGTTGGCGAAGGAAAAGTCCTGCACTTTGTAGTACAGATCCCGACGCAGATTTTTCGCAAATCCGCAGGATGCCGTCGCGCAGAACCATCCCGACAGAGCGCCGCAGCACAGCGAGGCGATCGCCAAAAAAACGAGCGTCAAGCCGTACTTTTTGATCGTATTCATCGAAAGCTCTTCTCCGCTGTTGAGATAATTGACCAGCGCGGCGGTCACGAGCGGGATGATACATTCGATGATAACCTCAAGAGCAATAAAAAGCGGCGACAAAATCGTTTGCCACGTATAGCCCTTGATGCATTTGGCAAGTCTTTTGATCATAAAATTCTTACCGTCCCAAAAGATTTATCCGAAAATCCGCAGATTTTCGGGTAGTCCCGGGTTTTCCTTTCTTCCTTTTGGATTTTGATCGCATTCAATTTCAGCTGTCCGTTTCCAAATTGTGTCGAAGCTTCTCCAAAAGGAGGAAAAGCATTTTTTTCTCTTCCTCGGATAACCCGGCGGAAAGCTTTTCTTCCGTTTCCGTAATCCTGGATTCGATCATTTCGTGAATCTGCTTCCCCTTCTCCGTCAGCACGAGCTTTTTCAAGCGGGCATCGTGACAGACGCTCTCGCGGGTCAAAAAGCCCTTCTTCTCCATCCGGAGGATCATCGCGGACATCGTGGAGCGGCGAACGGAAAAGACCTCCTCCAGATCCTTCTGAAAAATATCCTTTTCTCCGTTTTTGGCAAGATATCCGATGATAAACATATTGTTGCCCGTCAGCTCATCCGGATTTTTGTCACAGCCGTATATTCCCACCTCTCTTTTGATCAGATTGGAAATCACCTTGATATGCCAACCGATGCGGTACGGTTCTTCCATTTTGAGAAACCTCCTTTCTCACCTTTCGTCGAATACGTCAATTGTTAGGTTGCTAACAGTATATCATTTTTCAGAAGGCTTGTCAATACGTCCGTTTTTCAAAAAGATGCAAAGCAAAACCTTTTTTGAACGAGTTTTAACAAGTTTGTGAACTTCTCATGATTATGGTTGACAGAAATTTAATTTTGTTATATAATATACATCAACGACAATAATGAAAAAGCGACAAATTACGCTATTTTATTTGAAAGGATTGGCTATCTCGCATGAAAAAAATCATCGCTCTTTGTTTATGCATCTGTATGGCTCTCGCTTGCCTTACGTCATGCAACAACAATACGCAACCCAAGGACACCACGACGCAGAAACCGATCGGTAAGCCGGAAAAGACTTATACGGTCGACGGAAATATCCTCGTTTCCTGTATCGGACAAGCGGACGAAAACGGCGTTTTCGTGATTCCCGACAATATCACCATGATCGCCGAAAGCGCCTTCGCGGGCGACTCCGATCTCAGGGAAGTCGTGATTGGCGCCGACGTCAAGGTCATCGGCTCCGGCGCGTTCCAGTATTGCACCTCTCTGGAAACGGTGACGATCGGGGAAGGCGTGGAAACCATCGGCTCTCACGCATTCACAAACTGCTCGTCGCTGAAAAATATCACGCTTCCCTCCACGGTCAAGGTTCTGAACGAATACGCGTTCTACGCTTGCGAATCGCTGGAATCCATCTCGCTGGATCACATCCGTCAGATCAAGGAATCCGCGTTCTACGGATGTACTTCTCTCGAATCCGTAGCGTTCTCCTCCGAGCTGGAGGAGCTCGGAAGCTGGGCGTTTTCTCAATGCGGCGCGCTGGAATCCGTTTCCTTTGACGGCGTAACCAAGCTGGAGGAGCTCAGCGACTATCTCTTTACCGGATGCGCTATGCTCCGTTCCATGGAGATTCCGCAGGGCGTACGCAGAATCGGCGTTTTCACCTTCTATGATTGCTCCAGACTTTCCTCCGTGACGATTCCCGATTCCGTGGAATCCATCGACTTCGGCGCGCTCACCTATACCCGCTGGTATCAGGACAATTCCGACGATTATCTGATCGTTGGCGACGGCGTTCTGATCAAATGCACCGCGCACCCCTCCGTGCTCGACCTCTCCGGCAAAGGAATCAAAATGATCGGCGGCTCCGCCTTCTATAACGCCGTCGCGCACGACGAAGCAAGCGTTTACGGTTATAAATACGCCGATATTCTGGATCGCATCGTCATTCCCGACACGGTTCGCGAAATCGGAAAATCCGCATTCGCAGGCTGTATCGCCCTGAAAAACATTACCTTGAGCAAGGAGCTCCGCCGCATCGACAACGGCGCCTTCAATCTTCTCGTATCCTCCACCATGGCATCCGCGAAGGTCAATCTGGAAGATTGCACCAAGCTGGAATATATCGGCGCTTACGCCTTCCAGGGCTGTAACGGCATCGAAAATCTGGTTCTCCCCGCAAGCGTCAAGCACGTGGGTGAATATGCGTTTGACGCAACGAAGGCGCAAACCAACTTTATTGATACCGCTTCCAAGGCAACTGAAGAAAAAGACCGTTATTGGATCGTCGGCGATATTCTCCTTTCCGCTTACGTCGCAGACGGTCAGACAGCCGTTCATATCCCCGAGGGCGTCAAGATCATCGCGGGTTCCGCGCTTTGCGGATGGGACAGCGCGTATGCGCCCGAGGATTCCAAGGGGCTTTCCGCTTCCGGCGTGTCCAAGTTCAATATCACGAACAAGGTCACGGAGCTGTATTTGCCCGAGGGCGTGGAATCGATCGGCAATATGGCGTTCTTCCGCATGGCTTGCGTAGAAACAATCGGGCTCCCCTCCACGCTCAAGACCATCGGCACCAACGCCTTCTGCTTCTGCACGAAGCTTTCCGAGGTAACGGGCGGAGAAGGCTTGCAGGAGATCAGCGATTACGCCTTCTCCTATTGCGCCTCCATCACCAATTTTCAGATCCCTGAAAACGTAAGCGCGATTGGCGCAAACGTATTTGCCGGCTGTTCCTCTCTGAAAACCGTACACCTGCCCCAAAGCTTTGATACACCCTCGGCATCGCTGTTTGACGAATCCTGCACCTCTCTCACCCAGATCTTCGTCAACGCTTCCGTTCGCCCCCGCATCTACTTCCTGATCGGCCCCATTCAGCAGGCAATCAACGTAGACTATTACAAATAAGACGAAAACCGTCGGAAATCGTTCGATCTCCGACGGTTTTTTCTTTAGCCGTCTATTTTTTATCCCTTGCAGGAGCTTGCTTTCGAAGCTGAGAAAGCTTGCGGTTCATCCGATCCGCATTTCTTTTGATCCCGAAATAAATACCCGTCCAGATCACGGCGTATCCCGCAAAGAAGCAGACGGTGAAGATCAGAAGCGGCATGATGCCGGAATGCAGCCAACCGTTAAGCAAATAAATCATAACGTAATCCAGATAGAGAACGACGCCATGCACGGAAATCGCCGCCATCAACGGCAATCGCTCTATTTGATAAACGATATTGACGCCGCCCGCAACAAAAGCGAGTATTTCTGCCGTGATGATCTCCGTGATCGCTTTGTTGACCGTCAGAACCTCCGCGACGCCGTTTTTCTCCAAGAAAAAATAAACGATTGCCCAGATGATCGGACCGAATCCGCACGCAATCAATCCCTTCAGTATAAAATCCTTTACGTATCTTTTCATTTTCGATTCAACCTCCGTTTGATCTCGGCAAAGCAACGTCTGGAAACGTATTCCTCATAACCGCATTGGAATACCGCGTTCACCGCGCCCGTATAAACCGTGGTAAATCGCCGGATACGGTTTTCGTTTGCCAGCGTGGATTTGTTGATGCGTATAAAATAAGATGGAAGTATTTCTTCCAGATCGCAGAGTCTGCGGTTCATCCGATACCGAACGCCGTTTTGATCAATGGCAAAAATTTTGCGGTCGATGACGGTGATGCATTCAATATCGGAAAAACGGAGCTGTACGATCTCATCTTCGTGATATACCGTAATTTGATGTCTTCCCGTATAAGCAAGAATCAGATTTTCGATCTGCTCCGTCAATTCACTTGCCTCATGAACGACGGCGATCACTTCCTCCTCCGCCTCTTTATCAACAACGAGCTTAAATTTCATTCGTATGACGCGCCTTCCTTTCCATCAATCGTTCGCTCACTGCGCCTTCATCTTACGCAAAAAGATGAAAACGGCGCCGAGCGTCATCGCAATACCGTACCCGAGAACAACGCCGAGATGAATCCATATATCCTCGAAAGCGCCCTTCAACACGGCTCGCTCCAGCTCCACCGCATGAACAAACGGCAACAGATGCGCAAACCTCTGAAAGCCCTCGCCCATCAGCTCAAGATCAAACCATACGCCCGACAGCCACGCGGAAAGATTGGTCAGCAAAGCGCCGCAGATGCCGCCGACCTGCTTGACGTTGAACAAGCTTCCGCACAGCAAGCCGAGCGCAATATAAAAGACCGATATCGGGATCATCATCAGAACGGCATAAACGATATGGAGTGACACTCGCAAGCCGAGAGCCAAGGCGACGGCATAGCAAGCGATTCCCTGCGCCGCCGCGATCGGGATCATCGGCAGCATATAGCCCAGAATAAAATCCCCCGCCTTCAGCGGTGTCGTATATAATCTCTGCAGAAAAGAGCTTTCCCTGTCCCTGGCAAGCAACGTGGAGGAAAACAGCGTCATAAACGACAGCCCGAATACCGTAATCCCCGGTGTCAGACGATCAATCTCAAACAGACTCACGGGAATATTCGACTGAATCGCGCTGAGCAGCAACAAAAGCACGATCGGAAAGCCCAGACCGAAAACCAGATTCAAGGGATCTCTCAGAATTTCCTTCGCGCAGCGTTTGGCAAACGTAAGCATTTTCATACCGCAGCCTCCTTGATAACGGAAATAAAGGCTTTCTCAAATTGATCCTCGCCCGTTTGAGCAAGCAACGCCTGCGCCGTTCCGACGAATAACAGCTTGCCGCTTTTCATAATGCCGATCCGATCGGAAAGCGCTTCCGCCTCCTCCATATAATGCGTGGTCAGTATGACCGTCATCCTTCCCTTCAGCGCGCGGATCACCTCCCAAAGCTCGCTTCTCGCGATCACGTCAAGACCCAGCGTGGGCTCATCCAGAAAGAGGACCTCCGGCTCCGTGATCAGCGCCATGGCGATGCTGAGCCGCCGCTGAAATCCGCCGGAAAGCGTCCCCGCTTTTTTCGACAGGATCTCCCGTAAATGAAATTCCTCTGAAAGCGCGCGGATTTTTTCCGCAGTCTTCTCCCCGGAAAATCCGTGGATGCCGCACATCAGCTCCAGATTTTCCATGACGGACAGATTGTACGCCACCGCCGTTTCCTGCGGCGATACGCCGATCATACGCTTGACGCGCATGGCATCGCGGATGACGCTGTAGCCTCCGATGAACGCATCGCCGGACGTCGGCGCGGCAAGACAGGAGAGCAGCTTGATCGCCGTCGTTTTTCCCGCACCGTTGATGCCGAGCAGAGAAAACAGCTCTCCTTTTTCAATTTCCAGATTCAGACGGTCGAGCGCGACCGAATCCTTGTATTTCTTCGTCAGACAGACCGTTCTGACCATTTCCATGATGATCACCGTACCCTTCTTTTTATGTTTTTTATATTTTGAAAACGATACCTTCATTATACCATATATTTTTGAAAAATGTCGTTTGGCGTTTAATAGGCTCATTTTGACGTCCAAACGGCTGAAAATCCCGACGGAATCGCCCCTGCTATGCCATTTCAAAAATAAAATTCAAAAAACTATTGCGAAAATCTGAATTTTGGTGTATACTGTAAGAAGAGAGCAGAAAAATGAATTTCTGCGTTTGATTGAAAATAATTTGAACACAATATAGAATCATATCCGGACCGGGCGATGGAAATAAGGCTTTTGATCGGATAGATCCAACGTTTTTATGCCATAGGAATTTGCGCAGAGCCAATCCCGCCGTTTGCGTTGTTTGAACACAAGTAAAACTGCGGCAGGCAAGCAGCTTCCCATGGCCGTCCACATTTTTATCATTTTGTACGAAGGCTCTGCCTGGGGTTGCGCGGAGCGTTTGTACGATACATATTGCATCAGATTATTGCTTGAACAAAAATACGTGTTCAAGATTTTTTGTTATATCTTTAATTGTGAAACCCAAAAGAAAGAAAGGAAATACTCTATGGCGAGAACGAAAGGAAAACTCAAAAAATTGCGCGTGATTCCTTTGGGCGGTCTGGGCGAAATCGGAAAAAACCTGACCGTTCTGGAATACAGCGATAATATACTCATCGTTGACTGCGGACTCGGATTCCCCAATGACGATATGCTCGGTGTAGACCTCGTTGTCAACGACATCACGTATCTGATCAGTAACGCAGAAAAAATACAGGGTCTCGTCCTGACGCACGGACACGAGGATCACATCGGCGGCATCCCGTATCTTCTGAAAAAAATGAACGTTCCGATCTACGGAACCCGTCTCACGCTCGGCATTCTGGAAAATAAGCTTGCCGAGCACGAGCTCGGCTTCCAGCCCGAATTGAATTGCGTTTGCGCGGGTGATACCGTGAAGCTCGGTCTTTTCGAGGTGGAATTCATCCACGTCAACCACTCCATTGCGGATGCCTGCGCACTTGCAATCAGAACGCCTCTCGGCGTGATCGTCCACACGGGCGACTTCAAAATCGACACCACCCCCGTCGAGGGCGAAATGACGGATCTGACCAGATTCGGTCAGCTCGGCAAAGAAGGCGTCCTGCTCCTCATGTGCGAATCCACCAACGCCGAACGGCCCGGATACACGCCCTCCGAGCATAAGATCGCGGAATCGCTCGTCCGCATCTTCGATCTCTATAAGGACAAACGCATCGTGATCGCGACGTTCTCCTCGAACGTCCACCGCATTCAGCATATCATCTCCAACTCCGTCAAATTCGGCAGAAAGGTAGCCGTTACGGGCCGCAGTATGATCAATATCGTTTCCGCGGCGGTGGAGCTCGGTTATATGAATATCCCCGAGGGCGTCCTCATCGACGTCAGCGAAATCAAAAAATATCCTCCCGAAAAGCTGACCGTCATTTCCACGGGAAGCCAGGGAGAGCCGATGTCCGCGCTCTACCGCATGGCGTTCAATATGCACGACAAGATCGAGCTCGGCACGGATGACCTCGTCATCATCAGCGCCTCCGCGATTCCCGGAAACGAAAAACTCGTCGGCAATATCATCAACGAGCTTTACAAAAAGGGCGTCCGCGTTCTGAACGACAGCGTCGCCGAGGTTCACGTTTCGGGCCACGCTTGTCAGGAGGAGCTGAAAATCATTCACGCATTGACCAAGCCGCAGTACTTCATGCCCATTCACGGAGAGGCAAGACATCTCTACCATCATAAGGAGCTTGCCGAATATATGGGAATGGAGCCCAACCGCATCTTCATCTCCGAGGTCGGAAAAATTCTGGAAATCGGAACCGACGGCGCCAAATTCAACGGAACGGTTCCCTCCGGCATCGTACTCGTTGACGGTACCGGTGTCGGTGACGTCGGCAACGTCGTCCTGCGCGACCGCCGCCATCTGTCCGAGGACGGCATCATCATCGTCGTCGCGACCATCGACACGCAGGCATCCGACATCGTTTCCGGTCCCGAAATCGTTTCCCGTGGCTTCGTTTACGCCAAGGAAAGCGAGCCTCTGATCGAACAGATCCGCATGATCTCCCGCGAAGCGCTCTATCATTGTCTGGACAAGGGCGTCCGCGACTGGGCGCAGCTCAAATATAAGATGAAAGAAGATCTTTCCAAATTCATTTATTCTCAGACCAAACGTAAACCGATGATCTTGCCGATCATCATGGATATTTAACACAAGATTTTCGAAAGGAAAGGACTATATTATGAATTTGAATCCTCACAACCGCGTCAGCTGCGGCGCATACTACCCCGAATCCCCCATCATCGGCAGATTCGTCTCCCCCTGGGATACCAGCGGCTGGTACTCCGTGTACGCCAATTTCAACGTCGGCGCCAAGCTCCATTCCAATGAAACCGTGACCGCTTCGGCAGTCCCCGCCCGTTACGTCGGCGCGGACTACATCATGACTTTTAACTCCAAGGCGGACGGCTTCGATGACAAGCAGGAGGTTGACTTCTTCTGTGAAAGAGACGCCGTTGTCGCGGTCGCGCTCGATGCAACCATGCAGATGCCTGAGTGGACGTCGGATTTCATCGCTACCGGAGACAAGATCGAGGGCTCCGACGGCAGATCCTACGCCGTTTATGAAAAGGCTTTTGAAAAAGGCGCTTACGTGCACATTCCCGGCATTGAGGGCGAATGCAATCACTTCATCGTTCTTGCCATCGCAACCGCCGATGAAGAAAAGAAGGTCCTCGCACCCCTTCCCGCACCCGGAGAAGCGCTCCCCGCATATGAAAAAAGAGAATACAAGAGTTATCTCGTCGAGGTATTCAACCGCGAGGACGCGCTGGAACGCTTTGGCGGTCACGGTTGCTCGATTCAGATGCGTCCCGACGATCCCCGTAACGGCTACGTTGCGATGACCGCGGACTCCTACCTCTCTTATCCGATCGAAAATCCCTCCTCCCGTATCGTTGCAACCGCGAAGCTGAATTGCAAGGAAGGCATTCTCGCGGCAGCCATCCTCGGAGAATCCGGCGCGATCTGCGGCGCGGTTCTGGACGGCAATACGCTCTGCACCATGGACGGCGATACGATCCTTCCTTACACGCCCGGCGAGGATATCAATATCCGCATCGTTCTCGACACCGAACGCGGCGAATACGACGTCTGGGCAAACACCCGCGTTGCAGCAAAGGGCATCGAGGTGCTGAACGGCGCCGAGCCCATGGCTGTCGGCTTCTCCTGCGACGGTATCGGCGCATTGGATAATCTCTACGTATTTGACGATACCGAAATTTACGTTGTAAAAGAGGAATTCACCTCTGACGATATTGATATGACCCCCGCCGCAAACGCGAAGATCACGCTGGAAAATCTTCCCTTCGCAAGCGACAAGAGCGTTTCCCTCGTTTCCGAAAACGACGAGGATGCCGGCGCGGAATACCGCTTCCCCGCAGTTTCCGGTGTCGTTACCATCGAAACCAAGGTTCATCCCGAGGACGAAAGTCTCGTCATCGTCCCCGCTGTCACCGACGATAAGGGCAACGTCGCTTGCCGCGTTGCTTTCTATAAAAACTGTCTGTTTGCCACCAACGGCAACGAATGGGTTGAAATTTTTGAAGGACTCGTGGATTGGCAGTACTATCCGTCCGGCAACTGGTATCAGATCAAGCTCTCTCTGGATACCGAAAACTCCGTCTATACGCTGATGGTTGACGGTGCCGTCCGCGCAAAAGACTTTGCCTTCGCAAACAAGATCGAAAGCGCTTCCCGCCTTGTTTATACTGCTCAGGCGGGTACAAGACTCCTCATCAACAGAATCCGTATTTACGACGCATGGGATTTCTCCCGCGGCGTGATTCCCGCGGCTCCCGTATTTGACGTGACCAAAGCGCCCTACAACGCTGTCGGCGACGGCAAAACGCTTGACACGGGCGCAATCCAGAAGGCGATCAACGATGCGGCTTACACCGGCGGCACCGTATACGTACACGACGGCGTATTCTTCTCGGGCGAGCTTTTCCTCACCTCCGATATGACGCTCTTCGTTGACAGAAGCGCAACCATTCTCGGCACGCAGGATCATGCGGAATATCCGCTCCAGCAGCCCTACGCAAGCCTTTGCGCGCACCGTCAGCTCGGCAGAGGTCTCGTTTACGGTCACGAGGTATCCAACGTCCGCGTGACGGGCGGCGGTATGCTCGACGGTAACGGCAGATACCGCTTCAAGATGAACGACCCGCTCGGCGACAGACGTGTAGAAGATGCACGTCCCGACCTCGTATACATCACCTATTCCAACGGCATTACCGTTGAAAATATCAATTTCAAGAGCAGCTGCTTCTGGACCGTCGTTCCGCTTTCCAGCGCGAACGTACTGATCCGCGGTCTGAATCTTGACTGCATGAACACACCCAACCGCGACGGCATCGACCCCGTAGACTGTCACGATATGACCATTTACGGTTGTAACGTCATGGCTGGCGACGACGGCCTCTGCTTCAAGAGCTCCGATCCCGTCGGCTGTTACAATATCGACGTAGACGATATGATGATTCAGAGCTTGGCTTCGGGCATCAAATTCGGTACGGATACTTATTACTGTCTCAAGGATGCCAATATCCGCGGCTGTACGGTTAAAAACGTCAACCGTTGCGGTATCTCTCTCGAGACCGTTGACGGCGCGGCTGTTGAAAACGTTCTCTTCGAACGCATCGATATGACCGACGTAGGCGCTCCCGTTTACGTGACCGTCGGCGAAAGAAACCGTCTGCCCCGCAAGGAAGGCATTCCGACCCGTTGGGGCTATATCAAGGGCGTTACCTTCCGCGATCTCCGCTTCGAAAAGCCCTATCCGTTCAGCCACAGAAAGTTCATCCGCGAAACGCTCGTGATCGGTCAGAACGAAAATCAGCGTGTTGAGGACGTCGTCTTTGAAAACTGCCACTTTGAGCTTCCCGGCGGCGCAACGGAACAGTTTGGATGTCCCAAGACGATCAATAAGGGCTATCCCGAATACGACCGCCACGGTCCCTCCGCAGGCTCTCAATTCACGATCCGCTTCGCAAAGAACGTGGTCGTCAAGAATTCCGAGATTACTCTGGCAAATCCCGACGTTCGTCCCGCCATCGCATACTTCGATTACGAAGACTGATCCCTATGATAAATTCAAAAGCGAGCGTTTTTAACGCTCGCTTTTCCGTCAGGAGAATATATATGCAACTGAATACCGAAACTTTGAAGCCCTTTCTCAAGGGCGTTCTGTCCCTCCGCTGCGAAGAGGATTGGCTTTGCCTTTTCCGCTTCACGGAAAAACAGAGCAATTATTATTTTGAAAAAACCCCCGATACCTTATATCCGAAAACCCGCGCCACCGCGGGAATGAAATTGGAGTGCGTGACCGATGCCGAAGAGATCTCCTTTGATTTCCGTGTATTCGCCGCCTCCAGCCGTACGTTTTATTCCATAGACCTCTATATCGACGGCATATTCTGCGACGAGATGTACGTCATGAATTTTTTGAGGAAAAAAAGCGGCCGCGCAGTGTTTCCCCTCCCCGAAGGCACGCACCGACTGACCGTTTATTTCCCGAATCTTATGCGTATGGACATCGCCAACGTCCTTCTGAAGGGCGCAAGCTTTGCCGAACCCATTACATCCAAAACAAAAATCCTCTGCCTCGGAGATTCCATCACGCAGGGCTACGATGCGTATCATTCCTCGCTCTCCTACGTCAACCGCCTTTCGCAAGCGTTGGATGCGGAAATCCTCGATCAGGCAATCGGTGGCGAGGTCTTTGACGCTAATATTCTCGATGCCGAACTTCCCTTTGATCCCGATCTGATCACCGTTGCTTACGGCACGAACGACTGGGCAGTCCGCGCAAGCCGTGAAGAATTTCTCGACAATGCGGAACGCTTCTTTCAAACGATCAGAGAAATCTATCCCGACAAGAAGATCGTCTATATTTCCCCGATCTGGCGCGGCGACTACCAAAGGCCGTTCGGCAATCAGGATACTGCCGTAGGCGCGTTCGATGCTTCCGTCCGGGATTTGCAAGCGCTGGCAAAGGAAAGCGGATTGTTTATCGTGGACGGATCGACCCTGACACCGCATCATTCAGACTTTTTTGCCGATCAGATCCTCCATCCGAATGATCTGGGATTTGGTTTTTATGCAGAAAATCTTTTGATGGTCCTAAAGAAAGAAGATTTGATTTGAAATTCTCTCCGTCGTCCGTAAATCCGAAAAAAGCTCGCATTACAAATGCGAGCTTTTTTTCATCAATGTTGATTCGATTGAATATGTTCGAACAAAAAGGCGTACTTCTCTTTTCGGATTCTCCATCTGTAATAGACTGCGATTGCTTGATAACCAATAACAAAAAGGATAAAAGAAAGGCTCCAATTTCCGATTTTCGACAGTTCTAAACCTATAGGTGCCAATATTACAAAAAATGTTTGAAAATAGCCTTTTATAAAACCGAAAACGAAAACCTGCAACGACAAACCAATGGTGTAATATGCGATAATCGGCAAAGCTTCCTGCTTTAAAAACACGAAATAATCTTCTTTCAACGTAATTTTGTGATCTCTCGGCAAAGAATCCAAATATCTGCGTCGTTTTTCAGATGTGCCATAGATCCACCAATTCAAAATAAACCAATAGAAAACGAATATGATGAGTCTGTATAACTCAATTATCCCCCATTGGTCCATAAATCCCATCAATAGATTTGATATAAACCCCGATAATCCCCATAGGACAACTGTCAGCATTGTTCCAATGACAAAATTTTTCAAGCCAACCAGCCAATTGTTATGCATATATAATCTCCCTTTTTATTTTCGTATTACAAACGCGTCGGACGAACTCATACACTTGAAGACATATAAGAGCACTCCCTCGCAGAGGCTCTTCGTTAGCTCCATTATAACACAAAATCGGCAGAAAGAAAAGCCTTTCTGTCGAAATTTGTAAATATTCCTATTAGCATCATCCTAAATGGACGATTTATTTTTGTATAGAAAACCGATCGTCCTGTAAGCCGGGTTCTGTCGAGAACAATCATCTATCTTTGCCTTTTGTTACCAAAAGGCTCGTAAAGGTTTCCCTTTACTGCCACCGCGCATAGAGCTTTCGCTCGGTCGGGCAAACCAAGTCTGCGGGGTGTTGCTTCGGATAGGGTTTACATGGCACAGGCAGTTACCTGTCTGTCGGTGAGCTCTTACCTCGCCTTTCCATCCTTACCGCAAAAGCGGCGGTTTATTTCTGTTGCACTTTCCCGGGAGTCGCCTCCGGCGGACGTTATCCGTTATCCTGCCCTGTGAAGCCCGGACTTTCCTCACGATAATACCTTTCGGCAACATATCGCGCGATTGTTCGGCACGGTCGGTTTTTGACAAAATTAAGGTTTGGAGTTTTCCACGGTGATCTTGGTTACGCCTTCCACAGCGCCGTTCGGAAGCTCCTTGGAGAAATCGTAGACCTCCAGCTCTACGTCGGATACGTATACCTGAAGAGGATAGGAGAAGGCTTCTCCATAGATATCCACTTCCTTTTCATAATACATATCGAGGTAAAGATACGTGATCTCGTTGCTTTCGCTGGCGTGAGGACCTTTGAAAATATAGGCGGGATCGGAGGTCTCGGGAGAGGGGTACGCCGTCTCGGGCATAAACTGTCCGCCGCCGAAGAGGTCAACGCCCTCAAAAGAAAGACGCTGATAGCGATAAAGCGTTTTGACGTCTGCGGTATACTCGTAGGTTGTATAAACCTTTCCGTAATTATCTCTGAGAACGAAAACAAAGGGGTATTGGGAATCCGAAACGTTGATCGGATCCTCCGCGAGCGAAGCTGCGAGCCGTTCCTCGATCAAAGCGTTATAGCGTTCGCGCTGTTCCTCCGTCAAGGTAGAAAGCTGCGTACGGTCGTAGCCTTCGGCTTTGATCACGGCATCTTCGATCTCGTCTCTGCGCTTCTGCACCTCGTTTTCATAATAATCCTCTGCAAGATTTTTGTTGTAACGAACGGTCATTTGCAAGGTTTTGGACGCGGGGATATAAATGATGTCATAAATACCCGAAACACCGTCTTCCGCGATATTTTCCACGGGTTCATGACTGTAGATCAAAAGGTTATCGCCATATTCCTCATAAACTGCCAGCGCATCGTCCGTCCAAAGAATACCGGAAACGCTCTTTGGCGGTTTTCCTGTGCAAAGTCTGAAGAAAATCATGCCGTATACGAGTACGACGAGGACCCACATGATGGATTTGAGAATGGTCTTGACAGTACGCATACTGAAGATCTTTTCCATCCTGGTTTTTTCCTGATATATCAGCTCCTCTTCGTAATTATCGGCATTGCTGTAATATTCCGACAAAAAATCACCTCCGTATAAATAAAAATCTCTATCTATGTATTATAACCCAAATTCCAACGCAAGTCAATAGAAAAGAAGGAGGGATTTTCAAATTTTTTGTGAACGGAGACGATCGGACGGTATCATTTGGACGACGGTTTTGCTGCGATCAGATTCATCCAGCGTACACAGTCCCGTGTCCAGTCATTGACCGCGGGATAGTATTTGCTCACGATGTCATTGCAGAGAGATGCGCCGTGCTTGCCGTCGGGATAAATATGCATTTCAAACGGAATGCTGTAGTCGGCAAGCTTCTTTGCGAAAACCAGAGCGTGACGAACGGAAACGCCTTCGTCCGTGCGCGTATGCCAGATAAAGGCGGGCACCGTCTTTTCGGAAACTTGATAATCGGGAGAAACCGCTCTTTGTGCCTCGGGATCACGGTTATTTCCGAGAATTTTCTGAAAAGAGCTCTTGTGTCCGTGTACGTCAATGGACGTGACCGCATAGGAAAGAATCATGCCCGTCGGACGGTTGTATCCCTTTTCCATACCGAGAAGCGCCTCAATCTCATCGTTGTCCCACATCGTACCCAGGGAAGCGGCAAGATGACCGCCCGCGGAAAAGCCGATGACGAATACGTTTTCGGGATCAATATGGAGCTCCTCCGCATGGTCGCGGATGTATTTCATTGCCGCAGAGGCATCGATCAGCGGCGTCGGCCAAAGAGGATTGCCCGTCGCAAGGGTGGTATATTCCAGAACGAAGGCGTTGAAGCCCGATGCCAGAAAATGATGCGCGATCGGCTCAGATTCGATTCCCGCGCAGGCAGTGTAACCGCCGCCGGGAAGAATCAGAATCGCTTTTCGTTTATCGTTAAAGGGCAACGAAGGATGCGTTCCCGCCACGTAGGTCGTCAAGGTAATATTCGGACGGTCGGGAAACAGGGAAATTCTCTTCGTTTTATGAGGTGTAAACATAATCAATTCTCCTTATCTTCAATCTTTGATACGTTCCGCAAAGGAATTTCTACTAATAGTATAAGAAAAAACGGCAAAAAAGTCAAGTTTTCGCTCTTTTTCGGCGCATAAATAAAATTTTTAAAAAAATTTAATTTTTTTCAAAAAAAGTATTGACAAATTACAAAACATATGATAGAATAATCGAGCAGTCAAGCAAAGCGGTCACGCAAGCGAGACAAATGGCGGAATAGCTCAGTTGGCTAGAGCGCTCGGTTCATACCCGAAAGGTCGTGGGTTCAAATCCAACTTCCGCTACCATGACAACCTCGGTTGTCATGCTTGGCCCGGTGGTCAAGCGGCTAAGACACCGCCCTTTCACGGCGGTAACACGGGTTCGATTCCCGTCCGGGTCACCAAGAATAAAAAAACAGGCGCAGAGGCGCCTGTTTTTTTATTCTTTTTGAACTGCAATGGCAGGGAATCGAAGAAAACGGTAGTGAATGACAGCCTAAATGGCTGTCAGAGCCGCGACGACCAACGAGCGTCGAGCGCTCCGAAAAGCTACGCTATTCGGAACGACCGATTCCCGTCCAGGTCACCAAACGTAACCTATCTCCCGCAAAAATACTAACAACACCCCCAAAAACCAGAAAAAAGCATTGAAATGATTCAAAATTCGCAGAAAATGCTTGATTTTTTAATCCATGTATAGTATAATACTAATATACGTTGATTGAAAAATTAAAGTTAGAAAAAGGTGAATTTGATGGCTCTCAATGAAAAAATTAAGGTAAAAATGCCGGAGCATTGCGTAAAAGTACCTCGTAACGGAACGACATATATGCAATACACGTTAAGATCGTATAGTTGAAGGAAAACTGTTTTGCGCTTTCATTGCTTTGATTGTACATTCTTACATGAGAAATCATCTTTCCGGATATCTTCGTGAGCATAAACTTACTTTTGAAAAAATTTTACTGGAACTTAAAAAATCCAAGCAGATGTTTTCTGCACGATATCCCTCGGGT
>JAFQOX010000088.1 GCA_017412045.1 Clostridia bacterium | reverse complement strand
TTGTCACAACGGACATAACGAATATCAATCCTTTCATTGACTACCCTTCCGTCTTGCGTTGCAAGCCACCTTCCCTCGCAAGGGAAGGCTAACGATCCTTTTATTTTCGTCGATGGACAGATCTTCAAACAAGAATTTATCATGGATTTCCCATAATTTTTTAGAATTTTTATAAATTTTGCAAGAAACAACCGTTTTTTCGCGTCCTTATATCATGGGGGACGGAATGAACAGAAAGGCTTGGTGACTTTTATGGCTTTTGATGCCGGTATGACTGCCGCCGTGTGCGCGGAGCTTTCCGCCGCGGCGGTCGGATCCAAAATCGAAAAAATATATCAGCCCTCCGCGGACGAGATCGTTCTGCTCTGCCGTGGCAAGGGCGCGGGAAGAAAGCTCCTGCTTTCCGCGTCGGCTTCCTCCGCGCGCGTATGCATGACGGAGCTTTCGCGCGAAAATCCGAAAACACCCCCGATGTTCTGTATGCAGCTGCGCAAGCATCTGACGGGCGCGGTGCTGAACGGCGTGAGAATGTACGGCTTCGAGCGCGTGATCGAGCTGGAATTTTCTGCGTTCGACGAAATGGGCTTCGCCTGCAAAAAGTTTTTGCATACGGAGATCATGGGTAAATACAGCAATCTGATCTTCACGGAGGAGAAAAACGGCGAAAAACGGGTGCTCGGCGCTTTGAAAACCGTCGATTTCACGACGAGCTCCAAGCGTCAGGTGCTGGCGGGCATGGCTTACGAAATGCCCCCCTCCCAGGATAAGACCAATCCTCTGACGGAAAACGCCGCGCATTTCGAGGCGGCGGTCAGCTCCTATCCGAAGGAAAGGCTCGCGGAGAAATTCATTTTGGACACCTTTCAGGGCATTTCCCCTCTGATCGCGCGTGAGATCGCCTTCCGCGCGGGCGTGCTCGGAAAAACGATCGGCGAGATCGAACGGACGGACGTTCTCTGGCACGCACTGAAGGCATTCCGCGAGACGGTCTTTGCGAAGGAATTCGCGCCCGTCATGCTCTGCCGTGAAAAGGGCGAGCCCTTTGAATATACCTTTATGCCGATCGGACAGTACGGCGCGGCGGCGGAAGTCAAGGTCTTTCCGAGCTTTTCCGCCATGTTCGACGCCTTCTTCGGCGCGCGTGAGCGGATGGCGGCGATGCACTCCCGTATGCACGATATGCACAGCCTGCTTTCGGGCATCAAAAATAAGCTCTCCCGCAAGATCCCCCAACTCCAAAAGGAGCTGAAGGAATGCGAGGAGATGGAAAAATTCAAGCTCTGGGGCGATCTGATCATGGCATCCGTCTATATGCTCAATAAAAAGGCGGCTTTTTGCGACGTGACGAATTATTACAGCGAGGAAATGGAGACCGTCCGCATTCCGCTGGACAACAAGCTCATGCCCTCCCAGAACGCGGCGCGTTATTATAAAAAATATACGAAGCTGAAAACGGCGCGCTCCATTCTGACGGAGCAGATCGAAAAAGCCGCCGAGGAGCTCTCGTATCTGGAATCCGTCGAGGAAGCGATGGCGCGCGTGGAAAACGAGGAGGATATCCTCGGCATCCGCGCCGAGCTCATGCACGCGGGCTATATCGCCAAGGGACAGACGGCGGTCAAGCAGAAGGATAAGCCCGAAAGGGGCATCCGCAAGTGCATAACGGCGCTCGGCAGAGAATTTTTCGTCGGAAAGAACAATATGCAGAACGACTATCTGACGACCAAGCTGGCAAAAAAGTCGGATTGGTGGTTCCACGTCAAGGGCGGTCACGGCTCGCACGTCATCATGCTCTGCGACGTCGGAGAGGACCCCGATGCGCGTGATTTTACGGAGGCGGCAGCCGCGGCGGCGTACTATTCGGGCTTCCGCGAGGGCGAAAACGTCGCCGTGGATTACACGGAGGTCAGAAACGTCAAAAAGCCCGCGGGCTCCGTCCCCGGCAAGGTCGTTTACTATACGAATTATACCGCTTACGTCAACCCCGCAAAGCCGACGGAAGTGAAATGACACCCGATCAGGCAACGCGTCAACTTCCGATTGCCGACCCTGCGGTGATAGATTCCGCTGTTTGCGGAATAGGAAGGTAAATGGATCAGACGTGTTTGATAACCTGAATTTGACGAAAAATGGGAAGATAAGCGGAAATTTACTCGATCAATCATATCAAAAAGCAAAGATTCAAAAAGCCTCTCACTTTGGGAGAGGCGGCAGGCGTAAGCCTGACGGAGAGGGCTTTCGGGAGCAAGTTTACGACCTCTCCGTCAGCTTCGCTGACAGCTCTCCCGGAGGGCGAGCCTTGAGGTATCATTCGCTTAAAGAGCCATAAACAATCGTTTATCTTTGCTTTTCCGTGATCGAACAAGTCTGTTATATTTTTTATTAACTTAACGACATTGATCCAATAAGGAGGATGAATATGCAAGAACCGTTTGAACGCGAGCCCTCGGATACGCTTCCGAAGGATACGCAAGAGGAAACCCCGACAGGCGCACAGCTTCTGCCGGATGAGATCTACGCCGAGCAGGAAAGAAAGGAAAAGGCGAAGAAGGCGCTTCGCTTTGCCGCTACCCACGTCGGATGGGCGACCGCGGTGCTGGTCGGCGCGTGGATGTCGCTCCAGATCGTCGTTTCGGTGATCGCCGGTCTGATGGGCAGCGAGGGCGTCGCCTTTTATAACAAATATCTTCTGGTCATCAACGAAGCCACGCTCGCCGTCGGCATTGCCGTTGCCGCCGCCATTCTTCTTTCCGTGCGGCGGGTGAACATAAACAAAAATCCGATCTCCGCATCGGGATTTCTGAAAATTCTCGTCATGTGCTTCGGCGCAGGATACGTCGGCAATCAGATCGGCACGTTCGTGCTTTCCATCTGGAATTTCGCTACGGGCAATTCCGTCGGTGACGAGCTCGTGACGTTGCTGGACGGCATGAACCCGCTGATCATGTTCATCTCCGTCGGCGTGCTCGCGCCGATTCTGGAGGAGCTGTTTTTCCGTAAGTTTCTGACCGACCGCCTGCGCGTGTTCGGCGAAACGCTCGCCATCCTGCTTCCCGCCTTTCTGTTTGCGCTTTTCCATATGAGCGCATCTCAGATGGTATACGCCTTTACCATCGGCGTGCTGATGGGCTATCTGTATTGCAGAACGGGCAATTATTGGCTCAGCGTGCTGGTCCACGCGATCTTCAATACGGTTTCGGGCGTGATCCCCGTTCTCTTTCTTCCGCGCCTCAATGCGTTTACGCTGGAGATGGATACGCTCATGGAAACGAATGCCGCCGTCTTTGAAAGCATGGATACCGCCGCTTTGGCGGAGCTGATGATGCCCTTGCTGGAGGAATACGGTCTCATACTCGGCTTGTACGCGCTTTACGCGCTCGCCATCTTCGTGATCAATATCACGGGCGTGGTCCTGCTCATCGTGAATTTCAGAAAGTTCCGCGAGGGAAAGGGCGAGCACTCCCTTCCCGCGAAGGAAGCCGCGAAAACCGTTTTCAAAACCTCCGGTATGATCGTATGCACGCTTCTGCTGACCGTTCTGACGGTCGTTTCGCTGTTCGCATGAGCCCGAGGGAGACCCTACGAACAAGAAAAAATTACTCCGCATCAAAAAAGAGAGGCAAAAACCTCTCTTTTTTGATTGCATGGAAATTTGCGCAAAACAGACCTCGCCGTTTTGGTCGTTGCGGCGACGCGCCGCTTTATTCTCGCATAGGAAATTGCGCAAATAGAACCTCGCCGTTTATATCGTTTGGATACAGTCTTAACTGCGATAGGCGAGCACACAGCTTGCAGAGCAAGCAGTTTTCCAGCGGGCGTTGCCCGCTTTATTCCATATATTCCGAGGTGATCACGCCGTCCCTGACGAAGAGCTTGCCGATACGGGCGGTGCGGGCTTCCGTGTATTCGCCTGCGCCGTCGTTCTTTTTGCCGTCGCGCGCGTGATAGATCGCGTAGTATTGACCGTCGACCTTGATGACGCTGTGGTGTCCCACGCCCTCCTCGAATTCGTTGCGGAACATGACGGGACTGAATTTGCCGTTGTCCGTGACCTTTTCGTAATCGACCCTGGTGAGATCCTGCTCGTCGGTCTTCGCGCGGGCGTAGCCGATGTGATAAGTGTCGTCCGTGAAGGCGCCGCCGCTATACATGACGTACTGCCAGCCGTCCTCCTCAAACCAGAAGGGTCCCTCGACCGTATGCCACGGCTTGCCGTCGCGGATTCCCGTGACCTCCTCGTCGTAGGTGGGTACGATGACCTCCTTACAGATATTTGCGGGCGTGAAGGGATCGAGCAGGCGATCCACGAAAATGCGCGTGCCGATGCGCTCGCAGTCCTTGTTATCCTCCGCGTACCAGAGGAAAAGTCCCGCCTTCGTTTTGACCACGTGGGAGTCGATGGTGAAGCGCTTATAGAGGCGCGTGATATTCTCAAAGGGTCCGAGCGGACCTTCCGCGCATCCGACGTGCATATGCTCGAACATTCCGGGAACGTGATACGAGAAATACAGATAATACTTGCCCTCGAGCTTGATCATGCTGGGCGCCCAATATTCGTCGCCGCGCGGCATCTGCAAAATGATGCCCTCGTATTTCCATTCGCCCGTCAGCGTGTCGGAGGAGTAGGCGTGAACGCCGTCGACGCCCGTGCTGTAGATATAGAATCTTCCGTCGTCGTCGCGGAAGATGAACGGATCGGGCTGGGTCTTGCCTTGTACGTTGAAATGCAATTTCATAAAGCGAGTCCTTTCTTTGGTGTTTTTTGTTTTTATTTTACCATAAAAGGAGAGGGAATGTCAATTCCCGGGGAAGATAAATTCTTGTTTGAAGATCTGTCCATCGACGAAAATAAAAGGATCGTTAGCCTTCCCTTGCGAGGGAAGGTGGCTTGCAACGCAAGACGGAAGGGTAGTCAATGAAAGGATTGATATTCGTTATGTCCGTTGTGAC
>JAFQOX010000087.1 GCA_017412045.1 Clostridia bacterium | reverse complement strand
CAAATACAAAACCATTGCGAAAATCTTCAATTTGGAATAAATTTGTTTTTTTCGTGGAAAAAGCCGAATGCCTCCCTCTGACGAGGGAGGTGGATTGCCTTCAGGCAAGACGGAGGGAGAGACCCTTTCAAACAAGAATTTGTTTTCCCATCGAACTCGCGTTATTTATGATATCGTCCCACACAGAAAGGAACCTTTTATGTTTGATCTTCACGTTCACACGATTCATTCTGCCGACGGCAGGCAGACGGTCGAGGAGGCTTGCGAAGCCGCCATCCGCAGAGGATTGCGGGGGATTGCCGTCTGCGACCACGCGGATATGTGGTTTTCCGAAAAGCTGAATACGCCCGCCGAGATCCGCGCCTGCATGGAGGACGTCCGCCGCGCGCGGCGCATTTACGGCGACCGTCTGGAAATCTTGCAGGGAGTGGAAATGGCGGAATATCTCGACGATCCCGAGGGCGCGGACCGTATTCTGTCGCAGGAGGGCTTCGACGTCGTTCTCGGCTCCGTCCACAGCCTGCGCCTCGAGGATATCGACGACAGCTATTCCCGCGTGGATTTCTCGGAAATGCCCGAGGAGCAGATCCACCGTTTTATGAAAAAATATTTTTTCCTGATGTCGGAAATGATCGAAAAAACCGATTTCGACGTTCTCACCCATCTGACCTGCCCGCTCCGTTACGTCAACGGGAAATACAAAAGAGGGGTCGACCCCCTCTGCTTTGAAAAGGAGATCCTCACGGTTTTCGGGCAGATCATCGAAAAGGACATCCCGCTTGAGCTCAATACCTCGGGGATCCATTCGTTCTACGGTCGGTATATGCCCGACCCTTCGCTCCTTCGCGCGTACGCGGATATGGGCGGAAGGCTGATCACGGTCGCAAGCGACGCCCACGCGCCCCAATATATCGGGAACGCGTTCCCCGAAGCGCGCGCCCTGCTGCGGGAGCTTGGATTTGACGCTTATTGCGTGTTCCGCAAAAGAAAGCTCTTTCAATATGGCTTCTGAAGGCGTTTTTGCGCAAAATAACCGAAAAAAATGTATGGATTGATCAAAAAATCCTTTTGTCAATAGCCCGCGAAAAAAAGTCCGTATATTTTTTGTTTTCATACGATACACAATTTCTATATCAATATATGGGACGGAAGGTTGACTTTTACACAATATATTGATATAATAATAACACGCACAAAAATAGGATCTGATACAGATATCCTTGAAGCTTACCCGATTGATGACATTCCACATGACGTTGCGCCGCGCAGATCGCGCCCGCACAGTGTTCAAGCAAGGAGGATTCCCATGAAAATTATCAAGAGAAACGGCACGGAAGCGATTTTTGATCCCAAAAAGATCGTCGTCGCTGTCACCAAAGCCAATAACAGCGTTGTTCCCAGCGCGCGCCTGAGCCCCATACAGATCAAACGTATCGCGGAGGACGTGGAGAGCGCTACCCTCAATATCCATCGCGCTCTCAGCGTGGAGGAGATTCAGGATATGGTCGAGGACCAGATCATGAATCAGAGAGCCTTCGACGTTGCCAGAGCTTATATTACTTACCGCTACAACCGCGCGCTGATCCGCAAGTCCAACACCACGGACGAGCAGATCATGAGCCTGATCGAATGCAATAACGAGGAGGTCAAGCAGGAAAACTCCAATAAGAACCCCACCGTCAACAGCGTTCAGCGCGACTATATGGCGGGCGAGGTCAGCAAGGATATCACAAAGAGAATCCTTCTCCCCAAGGATATCGTTGCCGCGCACGAGCAGGGCATCATCCACTTCCACGATGCCGACTACTTCGCGCAGCATATGCACAACTGCGACCTCGTCAATCTGGAGGATATGCTCCAGAACGGTACCGTCATCAGCGGCACCATGATCGAGAAGCCGCACAGCTTCTCCACCGCTTGCAATATCGCGACGCAGATCATCGCGCAGGTTGCATCCTGCCAGTACGGCGGTCAGAGCATCAGTCTGACCCACCTCGCGCCCTTCGTCGACGTCAGCCGTCAGAAGATCAGAAAGCTCGTCCGCGAGGAGCTTTCCGACCTCCCCGGCATTACGGAGGAAAAGATCAATCAGATCGCCGAAAAGAGACTCTACGAGGAGATCGAACGCGGCATCCAGATGATCCAGTATCAGGTCGTCACGCTGATGACCACGAACGGACAGGCGCCCTTCGTTACCGTTTTCATGTATCTCGGCGAAGCGAAAAACGAGCAGGAACGCCACGACCTCGCACTCATCATCGAGGAGACCCTCAAGCAGCGCTATAAGGGCGTCAAAAACGAAAAGGGCGTATGGGTCACGCCCGCCTTCCCCAAGCTCATCTACGTGCTGGAGGAAAGCAATATCCACGAGGACAGCCCCTACTATTATCTCACCAAGCTTGCCGCAAAGTGCACAGCGAAGCGCATGGTCCCCGACTACATCTCCGAAAAGATCATGCTCCAGAATAAGATCGACAAAAACGGCGAAGGTCACTGCTACACCTGCATGGGCTGCCGCAGCTTCCTGACTCCCTACGTCGATGAAAACGGCAAGCCCAAATATTACGGCAGATTCAATCAGGGCGTCGTCACCGTCAACCTCGTCGATATCGGTCTTTCCGCGGAAAAGAATATGTATAAATTCTGGGAAATCTTCGACGAGCGCATGGAGCTTTGCCACAGAGCCCTGCAGTGCCGTCACGACAGACTGACGGGCACGCTCTCCGATGCCGCCCCCATTCTCTGGCAGCACGGCGCGCTCCTTCGTTTGCAGAAGGGCGAAACCATCGACAAATATCTCCACGGCGGCTACTCCACCCTTTCCCTCGGCTACGCGGGTCTCTGGGAATGCGTATACAGCATGATCGGCAAGAAGCTCACCGAGCCTGAGGGCGAAGCATTCGGTCTGGAGATCATGCAGAAGCTCAACGAATACACCGCGAAATGGAAAAAAGCGGAAAATATCGACTATTCCCTGTACGGCACGCCGCTGGAAAGCACGACCTATAAGTTTGCCAAGACCCTCCAGAAGCGCTTCGGCTTCATCAAGGGCGTGACCGACAAAAACTATATCACCAACAGCTATCACGTTCACGTAACGGAAGAAATCGACGCTTTCGAGAAGCTCGCGCTGGAAGCCAAATTTCAGGCGCTCTCTCCCGGCGGCGCGATCTCCTACGTAGAGGTCCCCAATATGCAGAACAACATCGACGCCGTCCTCTCCGTGATGAACTTCATTTATCACAACATCATGTACGCCGAGCTGAATACCAAGAGCGACTACTGTCAGGTCTGCGGCTTTGACGGCGAAATCGAGATCAAAAAGGACGATGCCAAGCTCGTTTGGGAATGCCCCAACTGCGGCAACCGCGACCAGAGCAAAATGAACGTCGCAAGACGTACCTGCGGCTATATCGGCACGCAGTTCTGGAATCAGGGCAGAACGCAGGAGATCCAGGAACGCGTATTGCACCTCTGATCCGAAGGATTGCCTATGAATTACGCATTGATACGAAAATACGATATTGCCAACGGTCCCGGTATCCGCGTGACGATCTTCGTCAGCGGCTGCCGCCACCACTGCAAGGGCTGCTTCAATCCCGAAACGTGGAGCTTTTCCTACGGCAAGCCCTTCACGGATGAAACGATCGAGGAAATCCTCAGCGCGTTGCGCCACGATTATATCGCGGGACTGTCCCTGCTCGGCGGAGAACCCTTTGAGCCCGAAAATCAGGCGGCGCTCGTGAAGCTGACATCTCGCGTCCGCGAGCGTTACCCGCAGAAAAATATCTGGTGCTATTCCGGCTTTACCTTTGAGAGCCAGCTTCTTCCCGGCAAGGTCGGTGATCCCGATATTTGTCGTGCCCTGCTGAAAAACATCGACGTTCTCGTGGACGGAACCTTCAAGGAAGAGCTCAAGGACGCTTCTCTCCTGTTCCGCGGTTCCTCCAATCAGAACATCATCGACGTGAAAAAATCCCTGGAGGCGGGCACTATGGTCCTGCTGGAGGGAAAATGGCAACGCACGATGGGAAGCGGCGATATCAACGAAATTTAATTCTTTACGCCTACATATCAAAAATAATCGCCCTCACGGTTTTTCATGAGGGCGATTCATTTTACGGCAGAAAGGGAATCTTATGGAATACTTATTTCCGGTCTTGGAGCGGATCCGATCCCGCCCCGAGGTGTATATCGGTCGGAAATCGCTTTCCGCTCTGGCGGATTTCATCGGCGGCTTTCTGTGCGCCGTGCATACGGTGACGGGAAGCGCCTCCGATTTCGGCGGCAATTTTCAGACGTTTACGGAAATCAAATTCCGATGCGTGGCAACGGGCGCGCATTGGTCAAAGATCATTTCCCGAAACAGATCGCCCGAGGAAGCCTTCGATTTGTTTTTCGTCTGTCTGGAGGAATTCAAGACGGTTCTTCACCGCCCGGGCGGTATTGCCGCCATGGAGGAAGCGCATCGGGCGCTTCTGCAAGCGTGGTTGGATGCTGACACCGAAGAAAACCGATAAAAGCGGCAATGCCCGCCGAATACCGAACGGCGAGGTCGAATTTGCGCATT
Source organism: Clostridia bacterium (assembly GCA_017412045.1). GTDB lineage: Bacteria > Bacillota > Clostridia > Oscillospirales > CAG-272 > QALR01. The sequence continues at coordinate 3,163 of JAFQOX010000087.1, read as the reverse complement.
ATGGTATGAAAAATACTGACGAATTTTCATTCGTCGGTATTTTTTTTCAAACGGACGGGGGAGGGGGGATTTCACTTGGAATGTTCCTTTTGATATAATAAAAGCGTAAACTGAATTTTTTATATCACGAAAGGAAAATAACAGATGAAAGAAAGCTTTGTATTTTTTAAGAGCTACTATGAAGCCGCTTCCGTTCTGCCTCCCGAAATCCGCTTGGAGATCTACGATGCCGTTTGCCGCTACGCGTTATACGGCGAGGTCGATGAAATGAGCGATATGACGAGAGCCATGTTCACCCTGATGAGAGCAAATCTGGATGCCACGGAAAAAAAGTACCGCGATGCAGTGGAATCCGGTAAAAAGGGCGGAAGACCGAGAAAAAATACCGAAAAGAAAACCGATCAGAACCCACCCTTTTCTAAAACGGAAACCGATCAAAACCCACCCTTTTCTAAAACGGAAACCGATCAAAACCCACCCTTTTCCAAAACGGAAACCAATCAAAACCCACCCTTTTCCAAAACGGAAACCGATCAAAACCTACCCTTTTCCAAAATGCAACGCAACCAAAACCTTAATGATAATGATAATGTTACTGATGCTGAAAATGATCATGAAAATGATGCTGTGGATGTGAATGCTGCTGATGCTGATGCGGATCGCTTCGCGGCTGCGTACGGCGCAGATTTTTACGAAGCAGAAGAAGCAGAAGAAGCGAAAAACCAAAAACGTCTTTTTGAAAAGCCCCTTGCGGTTTTACCGCTTGCGGACGGAACGGAGCATCCCGTTTTCAGTGATAGCATCGATGCCTTACGTCCGATCTATCCCGGGGTGGATCTGGACGCAGAGCTTCTCAGAATGAAGGCTTGGCTGGACAGCAATCCGAAGCGACGGAAACGCCGTGAGGAGATCGACCGCTTCATATCCGGTTGGTTCAACCGTGAATTGGAAAAAAGAAGGCATGGCAATTACGCGTCCGCTCCCCGGAAAACGGAAGCGGCATCCTCCGACTCCGGTTTTAATGACGATTGGCAGGAGTTCTTCAATCGCGCGGTCATAGGACCACCTTCTTGATTTTTTTGGATATTAAGCCTTTTCCACATACATCCAGCAGCCCTCCGCGCCGATTCCGTTTTCCGGCGGCGTGAGGATGCCCTTTTCGATCAGAGCTTCTACGACGGAGTCAAGGATGGGCATATTTGCAAGGTTGTTTGCGAATCGCCATTCGCTCAGCAGATAGTCGGGAACGGATTTTTTGATGAGCACCGCGAGCTTTTGCGCGATTTTTTCGGCTTCCTTTTCGAAATATCCATTCGTCAGACGGTTGCTGACGTCAAAAATATTTGCGGCGTCCTTCATCGCGCTGACGAGAATTTTCGTATAGAGCATGTCGCCCTCGCGGTACAGATAGCCCTGTGCGATCGCTTTCGCCGCGTACTCCTTTTCGTCCTCGGAAAGAGAGGAAAGGGCAAGCCCCTCGATGGCGCGGAGCGCGAGCTGGATCTCCACGTTGTTGGATACGTTCAGCCCGCAGTGGAAATGCGCCTTTATGCGCGTGATGTAGATGTTATCCAGATGGATCTTGGAAAAGCCCCAGACGTTTTTCGCGTCGACACCGTCCCAGCCGCCGCCCCAGTGCTTACCGTTATCGATATAGCCGTATACGCTGAAGGGACGGCTCGGAGGCTCGATTCCTTCAAAATATTTCGTTTGCAGGATCTTCTTGACGGTGTACGAGAAGCAATCCGCGATGGAAGAGATCTGTTGCCACAGAATGAGATTCAGGTCTGCCTTTTTATTGAGATAGGGGAAGGAGAGATATTCTTCCTTATGCGCTTCGATATAGTCTGCGATGGTGTCGCAGATCATGGGCAGGTGCTCCGTATAGAGAGCCTGCGCCTTTTCGATGGTTTCCCTGTCAAAGAGAATAAAGTTGACGGCGTATTTGCCGTTATCCAGACGGCGGAGCAAGCCGTATTTGCCGTTGTCGCCCCTGCGAAGGATCTCCAGCTCCTCCTCGACGTAGACGGTGGGAACGTTCAGCTCCTCCGCGATCTCGGCGGCGCTCATCGGCTTTTTATGGCAGAGTCGGACGACGTGCTTGGAAAACATTCTGGAAAAGCCGTTTCGGGGGTCGCCCCAGCCGGGATTTCCGGTACCCCAGATGACGTAATCCATATTTTCGAGAGCGATGGGTTTATTGTAAGCTTCTTTCATTTCTTTTACCTCACTTCTGATCTTTTGTCTTGCCGAAAACAGTCTTTGACGGATCGCGGTCTCGCTCGTGCTCTGCCTTTTGGCGATCTCGGCGGTGGAAAGACCGTCCAGATAAAAGAGGATCATGACCTCACGGTACGCCTTCGTCAGAAACGCGATGCGGCGGTAAACTGCCGACAGGAGCGCCTCGGTATCGTCCTCCTCATCATCATCCGAAACGTAAGGAAGGATCTCGTCGGCATCGCCGTCCCAGAAGAGCTTGGCGTGCCTGCCCTTCCTTTCAACGAAGTCGGCGTAGACGTTGCGGGCGACTCTCCAGATAAAGGGATATACGCTTTCAAGCTCCTCCTCGGAGCGGGCTGCCTTCATCAAGGCGTATACGATATCGGAGCACAGGTCCTGCGCCTCGTGGCTGTCCTTGGTTCTTGCGTAGCAGAAGCCGTAGAGCTTTTCGAGCAGCGCGTTGTCAAAATAATGCAGCAAGTCTTGTTTTTTCATGTTTTTTCTCCTGATGTTAAGCGATTGATCAATGCTTTCACCTGTATAGTCCGTGAGGCTTCGGAAAGGTTAGGCGGTTTGGAAAAATTTTTAAAAATTTTTTCATTCTGACGCTTGCGGCGAAACGCCTCCTCTGTTATCGCGTCAAACCAAAGCTTTGCGCTTTCAGACGGAAATTCAAAAGGCTCCTTCCGGGAGCAATATCATCGCGTTAAGCTTTCGTAATTTCTTAACTGCATGAAATTGTCCTCGCAAGGGGCCCTTGAGAATCGCGTCTTTTGTAAAATTTCAGATAAACCGGGTGTCAGGGGCAATGTCGTCAACTTAACGTTGACAACATTGCAGTGATATATTTCGCCATAGGCGAAATGTGATATTTGGGCTCTGCCCAAGTGATATTCGCGCTATGCGCGAGTGATATATTCCGCCGATAGCGGAATGTTAAGGT
>JAFQOX010000086.1 GCA_017412045.1 Clostridia bacterium | reverse complement strand
TCAGAGTGTCTTTCTTGCAACTTTTTCTTGACTCCTTGACTCAGGTCAAGGAGTGGGTAACAGAAAAAGTTGACCGTTCCCCTTTTCAAAGGGAATTTTTGCTTACTTTTGTAGAAAAGTTCTCCCATAAACAATCATTTACCGTTCTATCGGCGAAAGCGCCGTTCTCCCGAAAAAGGGACTCAGGCGAAAAAAACCCGACAACTGACGTTGTCGGGCAAAAACCAAGCCTTATTTTTTACAGCCGCAACCGGGATCGCTTTCGCCCTTGAGATCGCAGAGGGCGGGCGGATAGAATTCATTGACGGGGAACGCCATATGTTTGAACATTTTGCAGGGATCGTCGGAGGAGGGAGAAATACATTCCTTTTCGGGGACGGTGTATTCCGTGCCGTGGACGAGATACTGCGCGGGACGTTCGATGCGGACGACGGAGAAGAAGCCGAGCGAGATGGCGAGCACCTTACCGTGGTTCTCTTGGGAAATTCTGCCGTCCAGACAGTTGCAAACGATTTCGGGGAAATCTTCCGTATGGAGGTGGCAGTGGTGGCGGATCTCGCATACGTCAAGGATACGGGTATTGAGAACGAGGGGATCCACGACCTCGAAAACGGCGGTGGGCAGATTGTTGCCGGGAGTTTCCGTATGGTTGCATCCGCAGAAATTCGAGTTCAAAACGTCGCTTTTGAAGATATTGACGTTACCTTCGCCGCCGTAAAGAATGACCTTCTTTTCGACCACGGCGATGCCGTCGGTCTCCTGGGCTCTGCCCATACAAGCGCAGATCTCTACGGTGACCTTGATATACATGGTAATGCTGATCTGGTAAAAGCCGCGGTTGAAGGGCACGTTATCGACGTGGATGTTCGCGCAGAGGATCTTCGCGCATTTGGTGCGGACCGCAGAAGCGCGCTCCAGCAATTCGTTTCCGATATCGGAAAGGTATACCGTGACGTCTTCAAAGCAGTCTTTATCACGGCAGCTGTCGAGAATGCGATTGGTATCGATATAAACGGCATCGCGGCTGCCGCAGTAAGAAGGATTTCTGATATCAGACATAAAGCTCTATCATTCCTTTCATAAAGAACATTGATACAAGAGGGCTTGCAACGGAGAGCGTTCCGTGAAAAAGCCTCTCGCTATATCCTATGCGCGGGAATGAAAAATGTGAACGGACGCAGAAAAAAATGCAAAGCGCATCATCCGAGCAGAACGTCGGTCATGAGCATGATGCAGAAGCCGACGAGCAGAGCGTAGGTCGCGCCGCGCTCGTGACCGTGGGCGTGCGTTTCGGGAATCATTTCGTCGCTGATGACGTAGAGCATGGTGCCGCCCGCGAAGGCGAGCGCAAAGGGCAGGATCGCGGAAGCCAGACTGACGGCGAAATAGCCGATCAGCGTACCGATGACCTCGACGACGCCCGTAAGCATGGCAAGCAGAAAGGTTCTTCCCGGCTTCACGCCTGCGGCGAGCATGGGACCGATGATGACCATGCCCTCGGGGATATTCTGAAGCGCGATGCCGCCCGCGATGATGAGCGCCTGCGCGGTATCGCCCGCGCCGAAGCCGACGCCCGCCGCGATGCCCTCGGGCAGATTATGGATCGCAATGGCGCTGACGAAAAGCAGTACCTTGCTCAGATGGCTTGCGGTGTGGTGCTCGCTGTCCACGCCCGCGAGCTTGTGCAGATGGGGAACAAGTCGGTCGATCAGGTTCAGGCAGACCGCGCCCGCGAAAATGCCGACGACCGTGATCAAAAGCCCATATTTGCCGCCGTAATCGAGAGAAGGCAGGATCAGACCGATGACTGCCGCGGAAAGCATAACGCCCGCGGCGAAGGATAAAACGATGTCGGAAAAGGTGTGGGAGAGCTTTCTGAACAAAAAGCCGATCACGGCGCCGATCACCGTCGCGCCGCCGACACCCAGAGCTGTCAGTAATACGAGTTCCATAAAAAAGTCCTTTCGTAATATATTGGGATAAATTCTTGTTTAGCGGTGTAAATTGTTCAAAAGCAAACAATCCCATTCCGAATTCCTAATTCCGAATTCCGCATTTATTTGCGCCTTTGGCGCAAACTCAGACTGTCGAAAAAGTCAGTTAAAAAATTCAGTTTCGTCAATTTCGCCAAAAGATGAGAGGCTAAAAAGCCTTCCTCCGGGAGGAAGGTGCCGAGTTTACGAGGCGGAAGGAGCCCGCGTGCAACTAAGGCTTTTGAAAAAGTTCTGTTTGCGTACAATTTTACACTTGCAAACAGACAAATCCAATCCAAAATTCTTGAATCACGCACTCTCCCTCAGTCTTTTGCTTCGCAAAATCCAGCTCCCTCCCGGAGGGAGCCTTTCCGGCTTTGTGTAACTTTTTATTTTTGAATTTTCTACATGGCTTTCTCGACAGTCTGTGTTTGCGTCTTTGGCGCAAACTTTTCATAAACCGAAAAGCGGCGGGATTGCTTCGCAACCGTTCGCCGCTTTTGAACTATCCGGTATTATTCCTCGGAGAAGCTGTCCTTGCCTACGCCGCAGAGCGCGCACTCAAAATCATCGGGCAGGTCCTCGAATTTCGTTCCGGGTTCAATACCGAGCTCGGGAGCGCCGAGCTCCTCGTCGTATACCCAGCCGCAAACGTCACATACATATTTTTTCATAATCGTAAATCTCCTTTGATTCTTAAAATTTCGGAATTAAGCAATGGGTTCGAAATCAGCCGCGCCGTGCTTGCAGAGGGGGCAGATGAAATCGTCGGGAAGCGGATCGCCCTCGTAGACGTAGCCGCAGATCTTGCAGACGTAGCCCTTCTTGCCCTTGGTTTCGGGCTTCGGCTTCACGTTGTTCTGGTAATAGGTGTAGGTCATGGTTTCCTTGTCGGAAAGGACCCTTGCCTCCGTCACGGAGCAGATGAACATACCGTGCGTATCGAGGTCGATATACTGCTCAACCTTGAGGGACATGAAGGCGTTGATATATCTGGGGAGGAATACCAGACCGTTATCGGAGCGCAGGGGCGTGCAATCCTTGAATTTGTCGGTATTTCTGCCGCTGACGAAGCCGAACGCTTCAAATACCTTGAAGGGAGCTTCCTTCGTCAGGCAGTTGACGTTCATGATGCCCGTCTGCTTGATAACGTGGTGAGAGTAGTTGGCTTTGTTGATGGCAACGGCGATACGGTTGGGGGTATTGGTCACCTGGGAGACCGTATTGACGATGAGGCCGTTATCCTTTTTGCCGTCGTTGGAGGTCACGACGTACAGACCGTAGCCGATATTGAAAAGCGCGGTCATATCGTTCTTGTTCGCGGTCTCGTCGCGGCTTTCCAGATATTCACGGCAGAGCTCGCTCACGAGCGCGTCGATCTGCTGCTTGGAGGTGTCGTCAAGCGCGGACTGGATCTTGACGGTCGTATCGGTGAAGGAAATACCCTTGCATTTTTCCAGCATGGTCTTCATCACCTTTGCGGCGAGGGGAGCCCAGCTTCCGTTTTCGATGAGCGCGACGGTGCGCTTCTGGAAGTTATGCTCGATCAGATGGTCGATGAATTCGCGCATGAAGGGGAAGATGCCCGCGTTGTAGGTCGTGGTTGCGAGAACGAGCTTGTTGTAACGGAATGCATCCGCAACCGCCTCGGACATATCGCATCTGGCGAGGTCGTAAACGACGACGTTGGGTGCGCCTGCGGCTTTGAATTTGTCCGCGAGGGAGAGAACGGCTTTCTTCGTGTTGCCGTAAACGGAGGTATACGCGATCACGATGCCCTCCTCCTCGGGCTGATAGCTCGACCAGGTCTGATAAAGACCGAGGTAATAGCCGAGGTTTTCGGTGAGAACGGGACCGTGGAGGGGACAGATCTTTTCGATATCAAGACCTGCGGCTTTTTTCAGAAGCGCCTGTACCTGCGCGCCGTATTTGCCGACGATACCGATATAGTAGCGTCTCGCTTCGTCTGCCCAGGGCTCGTCAGCGTCGAGCGCGCCGAATTTACCGAAGCCGTCAGCGGAGAAGAGGACCTTATCCTTGCTGTCGTAGGTCACGATGACCTCGGGCCAGTGCACCATGGGAGCCGTCACGAAGGTGAGCGTATGCGCGCCGAGAGCGAGGGTGCTTCCTTCGCCGACGACGATACGCTGATCCGCGAAATCGGTGCCGAAGAAGTTTTTCATCATCGCAAACGCCTTCGCGGAGGAAACCACGGTCACGCCGGGGTAAGCCTTCAGGAAATTGCCGATGTTTGCGGAGTGGTCGGGCTCCATGTGTTGAATGATGAGATAATCGGGCATTTTGCCTGCGAGCGCGTTCTGGATATTATCCAGCCATTCGTGCGTGAAATTTGCGTCTACCGTATCCATAACGGCGATTTTCTCGTCCATGATGACGTAAGAATTGTAAGACATTCCGTTCGGAACCTTGTACTGACCTTCAAAAAGGTCTACCTGTCTGTCGTTGACACCAACGTAAAGAATATCGTTTGTAATTTTCATAATATATTGAACCTCCCAGTTATTTTAACCTGTTTGATTGGAATCTATCAAAATTTATGTAAAAATTGTCCGCTTATTTCAGGATCTTTCCGTCCGTGGAGATCGTGACCACGTCGAGCGGGATCTCTTTTCCGCTTGCCGCCAGCGCGCGCTTGACGGCGAATTCCAGACCGCCGCAGCAGGGAACCTCCATGCGGAGCACCGTCACGCTTCGTACGGCGTTATTTGCGAAGATCTGCGCCAGCTTGGGGGCGTAGTCACCCTCGTCCAGCTTGGGACAGCCGATCAGGGTGATCCTGCCGCGCATGAAATCCTCGTGGATCGTTGCGTAGGCATACGCCGTGCAGTCCGCGGCGATCAGAAGATGCGCGCCGCTCAGATAGGGAGCGCGCGGAGGAACGAGCTTGATCTGGCAGGGCCATTGCATGAGCCTGCTCGTTGCCGCCGAATTGCGCATTGCGGGGGCGGACGGCTCCTTTGCGAGAGCTCTCGCCTGCGTACCGGGGCAGGAGCAGGGCGTTTGCCGCTTTTGCTTTTTCGCGTTGAGAACGGCTTGCTCGTCGTAGGCGGGCGCTTCTCTTTCTTCAAAGGAGATCGCATTCATCGGACAAGCCGGCAGACAGTCGCCGAGGCCGTCGCAGTAGTTTTCCTTCGTCAGCTTCGCTTTTCCCGCGACCATCTCGATCGCGCCCTCGTGGCAAGCGGTGGCGCAAGCGCCGCAGCCGTTGCATTTTTCTTCGTCTATGCGAATGATTTTTCTGATCATACGGTTTCCTTTCTTCCGAACTATTTTCGTCGGTGAACTTGATTTCTTGACTCTATTATAGTATAATTGAATTAAAATTTCTGTTGAATTTTCAACAAAAGGAGAAAATTTTGAAAAAATATTTAAAAGTTTTAAAAAAATGTCCTCTTTTTACGGAAATCGAAGAGGAAGATCTGCTCCGTATGCTCGTTTGTCTGGGCGCGAGGGTGGAATTTTTCGATAAGAAATACACGGTTTTCTCCGAGGGCTCGCCCGCGAAGTTTATCGGCATCGTTCTCTCGGGCTCCGTGCAGATCGTGCAGGTGGACTACTACGGAAACCGAAGCATCCTCAGCGAGCTTTCCGCCTCGGAGGTCTTTGCGGAAGCCTTCGCCTGTGCGGAAACGCCCGCGCTTCCCGTCAGCGTGATCATGTGCGAGCCGGGCGAGGTCATGCTGATCGACTGCTCTCATATCCTCCATACCTGCCACAATCACTGCGGCTTCCATCAGACGCTGATCTTTAATCTCATGAAGGACCTTGCAATGAAAACGATCATTTTCCATCAGCGTGTGGAGATCACCTCCAAGCGGACAACGAGAGAAAAGCTTCTCGCTTACCTCAACGTGCAATCGCAGAAGGCGGGAAAGGACTCCTTTGACATTCCCTTCGACCGTCAGGAGCTGGCAGACTTCCTCGTCGTCGACCGAAGCGGACTTTCCGCCGAGATCGGCAAGCTCAAAAAGGAGGGCGTCATCGACGTGGAGAAAAATCATTTTACGCTTCTGATGTAAACGGAAATTTATCATAACTATCTCGCCAAGGCTCAACTTAAGATAAAGTTATGTCTATTGCCGAAAATACCGATTACAGTTAGCCTTCCCCGGTGGGGGAAGGTGTCGGCGTAGCCGACGGATGAGGCGTTGCTTTGG
>JAFQOX010000085.1 GCA_017412045.1 Clostridia bacterium | reverse complement strand
GCATTGAATGTAGGGAGCTCCGCCGTAAGGCGGTGAGGGATTGTTTTTGAACATTTTGTTGCTTTTTGGTACAATCCCTCCGTCTTTCGCAAGCGAAATCCACCTCCCGACATTATGCAACGCATAATGTGTACACCAAGGGAGGCTTGTCAGAATCTTATCTTTTGTTAAAAATGACGAAATCCAAATTTTCAAACTGACTTTATCGACAAGCTGTTACGGCATACCTCTTTCGAGGTATGCCGTATTTTTTTGATTGACGGACGCAAATGCCGCGCTTATCGGGAAGTTACCACTCTTCCGTCACGTAGATCTTCTCGTTTTCGGAAAGCGCATCATAGCTGCGGATGAAATCGAGTGTTTCCTCCTCGGAGAGCTTCCACGTTTCGCGCAGGATATGATCCTTTTCGGTTGTAAGAAGCTCAAAGCGCGCCAGCGCGTCGATCATACGCTTACGGAAGCGGCGGGTGTTCTCTTCATATTCCACCTCAACGGTATAGACCGCGCCTGCTTTGACTGCGGGGAGCGTGACGATCACGCAGGAATCCGTCTTGACAAAGGCATTTGCCAGAACGCCGTTTTCGTAAACCTTCACGTTACCCTTGGCGATGTTGCGGAATTCCAGCTTCATTCTTCTGGAGGCTACGCATTCGTCGCCGCTGACCGAGATCTCTACGGTCTGCTTGCCGGCTTCGGCTTTGGAGACGAAACTCGTTTCCATTCTGCCCTTTTCGTTGTCCTCGTGAAGCGTATATGCGCCGTTGCCGTTAAAGGTCAGGACGTCGAGCGCATCGGGAAGCGCGACGCTGTTTGTGTGCTTTCTGCCGTCGAGAACGAAGAAGCCGCCTTCCTTGGCAAGAACGGGGATGGAATCCATATAACGGACCATATCCACGACCTTGCCGCCCGTATAGGTATGACCGGTAAAGACGTCCGTCCATTTACCCTCGGGAAGCCAAACGGAGGTCTTTGCCATCTTCTTTTCATCGCCGGGCGTGACGACGGGCGCGACGAGAAGCTGACCGCCGAACATATACTGAGAGGTATATTCGTACGCCTTTTCGCATTCGGGATATTCGTAATACATCGGTTCCATCAGAGCGAGACCCTTCTCCGTCGTATCAATGGATGCGGAATAGATGAAGGGGATCATCTTATGGCGCAAACGGAGAAACTCCTCTGCGATGAGTCCCGTGCCGTTCATATAGAAGCCGGGCTCCTTGGTCATATAGGGCGTCACGGTGCAATGCAGGCGGTTGATCGGGCTGAATACGCCGAACTGAACGGAGCGGACGTAGAGCTCGTCGTCCTTTTCGCCTCTGTAATGGCCGCCGATATCGTGGCTCCACCAGGTAAAGCCGATATTGGAGGCGTTCGCCGTGAAATAAGGCAGGTAAGCGAGCGTTTTCCACGTGATCATCGTGTCGCCCGAGAAGCCGAGCGGGTAGCGGTGCGCGCCAATGCCCGAATAGCGGGAGAGGATCAGAGGCATATGCTCCTTGCCGTTGTCCAGCGTGTGGTAGTGGTTGAGGACCCACATGATATCGATGCCCTTTGCCTTGGCGCGGGGGCCCTGCTGCCAGTCGATCCACCAGAAGTCCACGCCGTCATGCTCGTAGGGCTTGTGCAGGATCTTGAAATAAGCGTTGATGAAACGGTCGGAATTGAAATCGAGGCGGATGCATTCCTCCGTCTTGGGATCCACGCCCATCGCCTCTGCCATTTCCTCGTACATATCCTCGAAGTAGCGTACGCCCGTCGCGGGATGGAGGTTGAGCGTGACGGTCAGATTTCTGTCGTGCAGGCGCTTCAGGAAGCGCTTGTAGTCGGGGAACAGATCCGTGTTCCAGCTATAGCCCGTCCAGCCGCTCTTACCGCCGTGGAACTCGTCGCTCTTGCCGCTTTCGGTGATGCCCTTGACCTTATCCAGCGTGGTGGACCAGTGCCAGTCCATATCGACCGTGGCGACGGTCAGCGGAATGTCGCGGTCCTCCATGCGGTCCATGACGTTCATGTATTCTTCCTCGCTGTACGCGTAGTAACGGCTCCACCAGTTACCGAAGGCGTAGCGGGGAATGCGAGGCGTTTCGCCGCAGATCATATAGAAGGCTTGTACCGCGGCTCTGTAATCGTGTCCGTATGCAAACACGTAGAGGTCCAGTGAATCGTTCCTCTCTTTATAGATCAGACCGTCCTGCTTCAGAACGGAGGATTTCGTGTAATCCAGAACGGCAACGCCGTTTGTCGAAACGACGCCGTAATCCAGCTCGATCTGATGCAGGACCGTAACGCCGTCGGTCTCCATATAATCGTTACCGTTGCAACGGTCCAGCGTGCAGTAGGTACCGCGGAGGTTGCCCTCGTTGTCGAGCTTACGCTTTTCACCGTCGATCAGAACGTAGCTTTCTTCAAAATTTTCACGGAGAGCCAGCGTCACGCGCGCGGTCTCGATGTCCACGCCGTTTTCCGCTTCCTTTACGGTAAAGGAGACGGGGGGCATATCGCGAAACCATACGGCTTCGGTCGCTTCGTCGCAAAACTCTCTCTTTTCATCCTTTTCGATTCGGAAAAGTCTGTCAGCGAGTACGCTGACGCGGAAATCTCCGAACAGAACGACGTTTTCGGGACGAACCTGCGGTCTTGTTTTTGCAATCAAATGTGCGTCTAACATATTCCGGTTCCTTTCAAGTTGCATTCTTCGAATTCAGAATGTTTTTATAATGGAAATCGTTAAAATTCAGTTTTCGCCGTTTTCCCTGCCTCCATATCGGCGAAGTCAGAGCGGCGAACAACCGTCTGCGGGCGTTACCCGCTTTCTTGTATTATAACACATTTATGAAAAAAAGCAATCGTTTTCACGGTAATTTTCAGGGCAACAGCATTTACTTTTTTTAAGATAAATTCTTGTTTGGCGGTGTAATTTGTTCAAAAAGTAAACAACCTCAAAGCCTTTCTGAATTCCTAATTCCTAATTCCTAATTTGTTTGCGCCTTTGGCGCAAACAAGAATTTATCTTTCCAAGTTTTTATCGAACTTACGTTATTTACCGTTTCAACGCACAAAAATAAATGCCGCCGCCCGATGGAAATGCAGGGCAACGGCATTTATTTTTATAGAAAATGATTTTGCAATTATTTTAATTTTACTTCGCCGTCGGCGCAAACGGCCGTTTTTGCGTGAATGTAATACTTCCATATATAACCCTTTTTGATTGCCCTCCACGCCGCTTTCGAGCCGGTAAAGCGGATATCCGTCAACCTTAAGCACTTGTAGAACGCCTCGTCTCCAATGCCCGTCACGCTGTCGGGTATGATCACGCTTCGTAAATTGGGACACTCAGAAAAAGCTTTATTTCCTATCTGTGAGAATCCCTCTTCAAGACAGACGTCCTTGACCGTTTTGCAACCGCTCATCGCAATTTGCACAGGAATTCCCCTGATAGCAGCGGGAATTCTCACCGTGTCCGATTCTCCCTTGTAATTCGTGATCACGTAAACGCCGTCCTGCTTTTTGATGGAGAAGATCTTTTTGTAATCGGCAAGCGTCATTTCGCGCAGACCGAAATCCTTTTCGGTTTGAATCTCTTCCATTTTTTCGAGAGTTTCCGCCGGATACAGACGGTTCTTGTATTCTAAAAGCATCGTTCGGATTTCCGCGTTGTTTTCCGCCATGCCGATATAACGGTCGATTTCTTCAGGCTCCTGCTTTTTGACGACGGAAAGCAATTTCTGCATTGCTTGCGCTTCACCGTCCGCGATCAGCTCGGGAATGAATTTTCCGCGAAAAGTCTTATTCGTTACGCGGCTTTGCAGCTTCTTTTTCAGAATCTCGCTTGTTTGTAAGGTGTCAAGCAAAAACGGAAGCGCAAGATTCTTCGTGCCAAATGCTTCCAGAATCATTTTGGCTTGCTCCTCGTCGGCAGACGTCGGCGCAAGCGCACATGTGCGAAGCTTCATATTGGGTGGAATAGCATCTTTTTCGATCATTTTGATGCTATCGGGAATGGTCACGCTCGTCAGATTGATACAGCCGTTGAACGCATACCATCCAATGCTCATCACGCCGTCGGGAATGGTCATGCTCGTCAGGCTTTCGCATTTGCAGAACGCCTTATCTCCAATGTTCGTCACGCCGTCGGGAATGGTCACGCTCGTCAGGCTACTACAGCCGCTGAACGCATCATTTCCAATGCTCGTCACGCCGTCGGGGATGGTCACGCTCGTCAGGCTACTACAGCCGCTGAACGCATAGTTTCCAATGCTCGTCACGCCGTCGGGAATGTTCACGCTCGTCAGGCTCGAGCAACCTCTGAATGCCCCGGATCCAATGCTCGTCACGCCGTCGGGAATGGTCACGCTCGTCAGATTGATACAGCCGTTGAACGCATCCCATCCAATGCTCGTCACGCTGGCAGGGATGGTCACGCCCGTCAGACTGCTACATTCCCTGAACGCCTCATTTCCAATGCTCGTCACGCCGGCGGGAATTGTAACCTGCCCATCTTTTCCGTAATAATTAAAAAGGATTTTTCCGACAATGACCATGCCGTTTTCATCTGCCAGACCGCGGCAATCGAGGAATGCCTCGTTACCAATGCTCGTCACGCCGTCGGGGATGGTCACGCTCGTCAGACTTTCGCACCAGCTGAACGCATAGTTTCCAATGCTCGTCACGCTGTCGGGAATGGTCACGCTCGTCAGGCTCGAGCAACCTCTGAATGCCCCGTATCCAATGCTCGTGACGCCGTCGGGAATTGTAACCTGCCCGCCTTTTCCGCAATAACCAAAAAGAATGTTTCTGACAATTTCCATGCCGTTTTCATCTGCCAGACCGTGACAACCGCGGAATGCCTCGTTACCAATGTTCGTCACGCTGTCGGGAATGGTCACGCTCACGAGGCTGCTGCAATACCAGAACGCCTCGTCTCCAATGCTCGTTACGCTGTCGGGAATGGTCACACTCGTCAGTCTTGAGCATTCGTAGAACGCCTCTTTTCCAATGCTCGTCACGTCGTCGGGGATGTTCACGCTCGTCAGGCTTGAGCACCAACGGAACGCTCCGTCTCCAATGCTCGTCACGCCGTCGGGGATGGTCACGTCGCCGCCCTTACCCCGATATTTTGTCAATACACCGTTTTGGATTTCAAAATCATTTGAATTCATATGGTTTCCTTTCCGCCGAAGAATGGCGAGAGATTTTTCGGGAATTTTACCTTTGTTACCATTTTACCATACGACGCGGCGGTTGGCAAGGGAAAAACAAGGGGAACTTGAGAAGATAAACTGAAATTTAGCACTGTAGCCGACAAGACTCCTTTTGTAAGAGGGGGCAACAACCTTTGATTTTTTAAGATAAATTCTTGTTTAGCGAAGTGGATTTTCCCAAAAATCCTTTTTCTACAGGATTGCGTTGCAAAACTCTACCCGATAAAAAAGCGGGCAACGCCCGCTTTCTTGTCGCATAGGAAATTGCGCAAATAGAACCTCGCCGTTTATATCGTTTGGATACAGTCTTAACTGCGATAGGCGAGCAACCTCCAGCGGGCGTTGCCCGCTTTCTTGAGCGTTTTAATCGAGGAGATCCAGAGAGAATTCGTCGAAGGGATCGAAATCGGGATAGGTCACGTTTTTATAATTGAGCAGGAGCGCGGTGACGTTGACGGCGTTGTTTTCCGTCGCGATGCGGATGAATTCCGTGATCTGCGCCAAGGTAAAGGAGGGGAGCATGATTTCTACGGAAATGTCATCATTTGCAATGCGCCCGTACACCGTTACACGGTCGAGGTATGCGATGATATGATTCGTCATACGCGTATACGTTTCAAAAGAGACGGAGGTGACTTCGAATCTGTCATTGGGGTCGATTTCGTGGCGGCGCCAGTCGATCTGTTCTACGTAGGCATCGAGATCTGTAAACGAAATGTCAATTTCGTTATGAAAATCTTCATCCCAAACGGAAATACCGTGCTTTTGCTTGCCCGTGAACCGATAATAAGGGATCATACAGCCCTTGTAGCGGTCTTTCGTGACGGTGTTGGGATCGACGACGGGCTCCCAGATCTGTTCAAACGGCTGTTTCAGACCGTTCGAGACGAAATATTTCTGCCATGCGCGCAGATCGTCTCCGTCCATTTCCATCGGGTGCGCAAGAGAAATCTGCGTATCGCCGATCTCACAGGGCTGTCCGTCGGAGGTGACCGCGCCGTTTGCCGTCAGAATGAAGGTTTTTTTGTTCTGTGCCCAGACGAGCAGACTCGCCACCGTACGAAGCAGGGGATTTTCCGTATAAGCCGCCTTCCATTCATCCGCGGGACGGCTTTTGCCGCTGAGAAATTCTTCAAACAAAACGGCGTTGCGGGATTTCACGATCTTCTTCGCGTTCTTTTTCATGGCGGTGAAATCCGCGTTTGACGTCTCGTAGGCGGCGGGATCCGCGCCCTTTTTCGGCAGGGATTTCGCGGTCTTGCCGTTCTCAAGCTGAATGATAAAGCCGAGATCGCTTTGCAGGACCGCCTTCACCGTCTGATTGCCGAGCGCGTACGTTTTCGTGCCGTCGGGGGCAAGTCCGATATCGGAAAGCACGCGGTCGCGCAGGAGATCGGCAGTCGTTCCGCGCACGGAAGCAAACTCGTCCAGATCCTTATATTTTTCGGCGAAAAGGAGCGCCGCGCGCGTTTCGCTATATACGCACGCATCCCGGAATGTACGCAGAGGCGGCGCCTCGTTTCCGGAAACGGAGGATCTCCATTTCGGTGCTTGCTTCGTCAGCTCATCCATCAACGTCTCATCCGCGTAGCGGCAGATCGGATAGGCAAGATACATTTTTTTGCTGTGTCCCGTCATACCGAGATTCCGATTTGCGAGCTCGCGGAGCGCGTTTTGCAGAGATGCCTGGTCGAGCAGGGAAACGATCTCCGCGGCTTCGGGAGACACGCCCGGCTTTTTATATTGTGCGATCACGTCGCCGTAAGAATCATAGGTTTCATGCGCGGTCAAAAGGTAAAGCATTGCAAATTTTTCAACAGGATTTCCTGCTATATCTTGAACCGGGGGAATATCCGCCGCGGTCAGACTGTAATAGTCTTTCAGCTTTTGCGTCAATTCTGCGACGGAAAGCTTATGTGTCTCAACAAAGGCAAAAAGTTTCTTTTCCATTTCGGTGAGTTTTTTCGGCTTGTTGCCGGCTTCGCTCAATTTTGCGCTCAAGGTCAGATCTTTACCGATCGCCTCGAGAGCCTTTTTGCTGTTTTTCTGAGCGCGCAAAGCTTCATAAAGTGATTGCAGGGTTGTATCGGAAACTCTTGTTTGATACGTAATCATAAAGTTGGAAATTTTGTTACACTCGGCGACGGAAATCTTGGAGGCGGTGTTTGCCAGATATTGCGTTGCGAGACATTCCGCGATTCTTTCGGTCATCAAAGGCAAAAAGAACTTCATCAAAGCCTTTGAATATTTCGCACTCCAAATTTCTTCCTGCGTATCCGAATCAAGCATGTTCCACGTCTTTTTGTTCAGAACGTATTGCTTAAGCGCGCCGTCCGTCATACGGGGATACCACGAAGAAATTTGAGGAATCAGACCGACAGGAAATTCCTCGCCGAATAAGAGGGAGATGGTTTTCACGCCGTCAGGAATGTTCACGCTCGTCAGGCTTTTGCAATAGCAGAACGCCCTGTCTCCAATGCTCGTCACGCTGTTGGGAATGTTCACGCTCACGAGGCTTTCGCACCAGCCGAACGCATAGTTTCCAATACTCGTCACACCGTCGTGGATGGTCACGCTTGTCAGGCTTTTGCAACCCTCGAACGCGCTGTCCTCAATGCTCGTCACGCCTTCGGGAATGTTCACGCTCGTCAGGCTTTCGCAATTGTAGAACGCCTTATCTCCAATGTTCGTCACGCCGTCGGGGATGGTCACGCTTGTCAGGCTTTTGCAATCCTCGAACGCGCTGTCCTCAATGCTCGTCACGCCTTCGGGAATGTTCACGCTCGTCAGGCTTTCGCACCATCTGAACGCATAGTTTCCAATGCTCGTCACGCCGTCGGGGATGGTCACGCTTGTCAGGCTTTTGCAACCCTCGAACGCGATGTCCTCAATGCTCGTCACGCCGTCGGGAATGATCACGCTCGTCAGGCTTTCGCACCAGCAGAACGCCCCTTTTCCAATGCTCGTCACGCCGTCGGGAATGGTTACGTTGCCGCCCTTACCCCGATATTTTGTCAATACACCGTTTTGGATTTCAAAATCATTTGAATTCATATGGTTTCCTTTCCGCCGAAGAACGGCGAGAGATTTTTTGGGAATTTTGCATCTGTTATCATTATACCATATACCGCCGCGTGTGGCAAGTGAAAAACAGGGTAAACCTGAGAAGATAAACAACGGTTCCGCCGCAAAAACAAGAATTTATCCTTGATTTTTATAAAAACTAAATGCTGTTGTTCCGTGGTAATTTTCGGAACAATGCGATTGCGTTTTTGAACGTACGGACCGATCGACAAAAATTATGATTTTGGCTGACCGTCCAGCTTTGCGCGATATTCCTCAAGACGCGCTTTGGACTTTACGGTCTGCGGATGATCCTCGCCCAAAACCTTGGATCGAAGTGTGCAGAGCTTTTCCTGCAATGCAAATGCTTTTTCGCGGTCGCCGAGCGTATCGTAGCTCCACGCGATATTGTTCAGCTCGTTCAGCGTGCGCGGCGCTTCCTCGCGGCGAAGTCTGTAGGCGTGCTGATAGAGGGAGACCGCCTTGCGGTAATCGCCTCTGTCACTGAGGACTCCTGCGGCAAGAAAGCACTTCATCGCCCATTCTTCGGTTTCCTCAAGGGAAGGGATCTTTTCCTCCCCGTCTTTTTCGTAATCGGTCATAATATCCTCCTTCGTTTACGACGGATCCTCCGAAAGCTCCGATAAAAGCTGCGTATTTTCCTCGGAGTATTCGATCTCGGAGGAATACAGACGGCACAGCTCGACGAGGTCTGCCAATCCGTTTTCTCCCTGCCCGAAAAGTCGGCTGAAAAGCGCGCGGAGCATCCGCACGCTGAGCACGGAGAAGAAGATGCCCCTCCGCATATCCGCTTCGGGGTCGGATATGTGTCGGTACAGAAAATAGCAGAGAAGCTGCTCCCAAGCCGTTTCAAGGTATTCAGCCTTCAAGCAGTCCCCGTCCGCTTCGCGCTCGCGCGCCCTTGTCAGCGTATCCTCCCACGCGCCGTCCATTCTTTCCAGAGAAAGAAAGATGCCGACCCAATCGGAAAAGCTCCGCTCGGGAAATGGGATCTGATATTCGCGCAAGATCGACCGCATACGGTCGGCAACGCGCAGGCTTCTGTTCTGAGCCAATGAAAGCAGACGGTCTCTTTCGCGGAAAAACGCTTCTTCCTCTTCGCTCGGTTCTTCGCCCTCTCCGTCGTCCCGCAAAAGGGTGAGCCTCATTTTATCCTTTTTCGAGAGCAGAATCCTGCCCGCTTCCTCACAGCAAAGACCGAGTCCGAGCTCCGTGCGGTCGCCGTAAAAGGAGCAGAAGCGGGGATGATCCGTGCAGATCTGGGAAAGACGGCTTTCTCCAAGATTCAGAATAATATCGCAAAGTCCGTTTTCGTTCAGAAACGGACAGCGTTCGTCCTCCGAAAGACGGAAGCAAGCACCGTTCTCTCCGATCTCGATGCCTGCGCGCAGGCGTTCTCCGAAGGCGCCGCCGACCGACAGATAATCCGCGAGCGTGTCCCCGTCGATATCGATCTCCCAGCCGACACAGCAGCTGTGCTTGCATCTGTCCGCAATGCAAGCGAAATTTTCATAATAATCGGGTGCAATCAGCTTCATAGTTATCCATACCTTTCCAAAGCGTTATTTAAAGAAAAGGCTCTCCCTCCCGGGGCATGGTTGATATAGGGAGGAAAAGCCTTTTATCCTTGCTTTGATTGATCTTATTTATATTTTAAAATCGTATTTTTTGCAGAAGCCGTCCAGATCCACGACCGTGCCGTTGTGAAGGGATTCCTCCGCGGCAAAGCCGATCATATGATTGGCGACGGAGGTATGGATATCCGCGACGGAGAAGCCGTGATAATCGCCGATCAGATAATCGTAAAGATCGCGGATGATGCCCGCATCGCCGCCGCCGTGTCCGCCCGTGATCATCTCGTCGGCTACGCTCACGGGGATCTTTTCCGTTTTCATATCCTCATAGGTCGAAACCGTGACGGCGTCGTCGGACATATGCGCGTAAAGCTCGCCCTTCGTGCCGTAAATGCGGATATATCTGCCGCCGAGGTTGAAGGCGTTGACGTTCAGCGAAACCGTTTCTCCGTCCTCAAATTCCATATTGACGACCTGATGGTCGTTGACGTCGTTATTGGCGTGAAAAACGCAAAGACCGTAATCCGTCGCGCGGAGCGCCTTGGCAAGCTCCTCGTCCGAGGAACCGAAGCTGCGGGACATGATGCTGCGGAACGCTCCCTTGAACCAATCGCCGTTGGGATTCTCGATATAAACGCGGCGGGAAGCGTAACGGCAGGTGTCGGCAATGGGACAGTTGCCCTCGAAGCAACGGACAGGCGCGCCCTCGGGCGCATTCTTGGGCGTAAAGTACGTGAGAGAGCCGAAGGAATGGACTCTTTTGCATTTTTTGTCCAGGATCCATTGCAAAATGTCGAGGTCGTGACAGCTCTTCGCCAGAAGCATGGGCGCGGTTTCCTTTTCGGAATGCCAGTTTCCGCGCACGTAGCTGTGGGAGAAATGGAGATCTCCGATGCCCTCCACGTGGTCAATGGAAACGATCTTGCCGATCCTGCCGCTCATGACGATCGACTTGATCCTTTTGAAGAAATCCGTATAGCGGAGAACGTGGCACACCAGCACGCGCACGCCTCTTTTTTCCGCGGCGTTCGCGATATCGCGGCATTCCTGCGGCGTGGGCGCGACGGGCTTTTCCAGCAGAATGTCGTAGCCGAGCGCGATCGCCTTCATGGCGGGCTCGTAATGGTCGCCGTCCATCGTCGCGATCACGGCGATATCCGCCATTTTCGGGCGGTCAAGAATATCCCGCCAATCTGCAAAGCACATCTCCTCGGGAATGCCGTATTCCCTCTGCATACGCTTGCGTTTCGCTTCTGCGGGGTCTGCCATGCCGACGATTCTGTATTTGTCGGGCATGGTGCTCATATGATACGAATAGGTTTTGCCTCGGCTTCCTGCGCCGATGACGATCACGGAAAACTGCTTCATGGTCGGATCTCCTTTTCTTCCTCTGCATATCGTGCAAAATTATAATTGGTAAAGATATCGGCGTTCTCGCCGTTTTTGTCAAGTTGCGCCGCAACCTCGCTCGGCGTCAGAACGGGCGAAATATCCTTATCTCTTTTAAAAACGAAAACGGTATACGCGTGACGGGCTTTTTCTCTGTCGTTCGCGTCCTTTGCCAGGGCGGGAAGCTTTTTTCTGCGCTTCGTTTGCTTGCGGTCGCGTATTTCCACGGCGAAGCTTCGCTCGTCCTTGCCCTCAATGAATATCTTCCCGTCGTGGGATTTTCCCGCAAGCTTGGCGGCGATCCTTCCGATCCTGCGGAAAAGCGCGGAAAAAGCCCTTCTTGCCGTATTTCTGATCGCGGGAAGCACCCTTCGCCTGAGCATTTTATGCATCAGCCTGACGAGGCATATATCAAAAAAAGCGGCGCATATAAAGATCAGAATGTGCAGTGTCGGCCGTTTCCACAGCTCCTCGTCCAGCGCAAGGCTCGTGAAATACGCGCCCGATACCGCGCAGACGGCAAAGAGTATCTTTTCCGTGATCGGAGAGGATCTGATTTTTTTGAAATCGAGTTTTTTCAAGACAGCTCCTTCCTATTCCGCGATCCGCGGAATATCACTTTGACGAAGTCAAAATATCACGTTTCGCTTATAGCGAAATATATCGTTGCAACGTCGGCAGCTTTCAGTTGACGACGTTGCATTGTGCGGGATGCAATTCGATGACGCGAACGGTATTCCCCATATATTCGAGCAGGGAAATCTGCTCGCCGATGCTCTCGTCCACGTAGGCGGTGATGATGAAAACCTCGCTGTTCGTCACGCCATTTGCAATATCCTCCGCAAGTATGCTCGCAAACGATGCGCCGTCAATGGCGCGGATTTTAGCCATCTCGCGCAAAATATCGTTTTTGTGAACCTCGCCGCCGCGCAGAGGGAATCCGAGCTTCTGTCCGCCCTCAAGCGTCGTACAGTTCGCGCCGAAGGCGCAGATCCCGCCCGCGCCGAGGGATCTGACGACGAGAGAAGCCGCGAAGCGCAGGCCGTCCTCCATCATATCCTCGTAATCGGAGAACAGAACGTCTCCGCCCTTGGGAATGTGAAAATTCTGATAGATATAATATTTGAAATTGGAGCAGTATTCGTAGCGGTTGACCGTGAAACGCGGCTGACCGCCTACGGAAAGGCGCGCGCTCGCCTTGAAATTGATCGTATGGAAGGAATCTCCCGGCTGATATTCCCGAACGCCGCTCACGGTGAAGGGATCCATGATCAGCTTCCGTCGGGAAAGAACGTCGCCCATCCCGTACGCGCCGGGGTGCCCGTCGGCAAGATTTTCGATCCGGGGATAAACGAAGATTTCGGCGGGCGCATCGATGTGGCGTTCCTCGCCCGGTCGGGAGATGAAAACGGAGGTCAGCTGATAACAGCCCCGTTTGACGCACTCTACCCGAAGCCTTCTCGTTACCTTTTCAAAGGGCAGAAGGTGATAACGGCTGAGAAAAAGGCTCATGCCCTTTTCGGGCTGCTTGCCGTCCACGGCAAGTCCGCTGTAAAAATAACAGCCCACGTCCGCGAACGGAACGGGAAACCACGTGGGATTCCATATCGTTTCCACCAGCTCCGTGCTGTCGCCCTCGTACACGCAGGTATCCGCGAAATACCGCTCGTACCGCAGACGGTCAACGGAGAACCGTCGGATGAGACGGGCGAGCAGAACGGTCACGAAAACGGCGAGCGCGGCGAAAAAGATCTTTACCAGCCACGGCACGACCGTCGTGATCAGAAAAAAGACAATATCCACGGCGGCACCCTTACGCCCTGCCGTCAAACACCGTTTCCGTGGGAACGGGCGTTTTGGACAAAGCCTCGCAGACGATCCGCTCGGCGGAATGCTTTCTCAGCATTTCCGAGCTCGTCAGAATGAGCCTGTGGTTCAGCACGGGAACGGCGGCGGCTTTCACGTCGTCGGGCAAAACGTAATTTCTTCCGCCAACGATCGCGAAGCCCTTGGCGACCATCAGGAGAGAGAGAGCCGCGCGGGGACTCGCGCCGAGAACGACGCCGGGCATTTTGCGGGTCATCTCCACGATGCGGACGATATATTCCAGCAGATCCTCATGACAGTAAACCTTCGCCGTTTCCGCCATGGCGCTTCTGACGTCGGCAACCGTGACCGAGGGCGCGCCGCTTTTGACCCCGCGGCTCTCTCCGAAGCGGCGCAGAATCTCCACCGCGCTTCCAAGGTCGGGATAGCCGACCGCCGTTTTGATCAGGAATCGGTCAAGCTGCGCCTCGGGCAAGGGATACGTACCCATGCTCTCCAGCGGGTTCTGCGTGGCGATGACCATGAAGGGATCCGCCAGCGGATACGTTGTGCCGTCCACCGTCGCCGTATGCTCCTCCATACATTCGAGGAGTCCCGCCTGCGTTTTCGGCGTGGCGCGGTTGATCTCGTCCGCCAGAAGGATATTGGTGAAAACGGGACCGCGCATAAAACGGAATTCGGATTCCTTCATATTGAAATAGTTGATGCCCGTCACGTCGGAGGGGAGCAGGTCGGGGGTAAACTGAATTCTTTTGTATTCGCCGTCCATGCTCGCCGCCAGAGAGCGGGCGATCATGGTTTTTCCCGTACCGGGAACGTCCTCGATCAGGATATGTCCGCCGCAGAAAAGAGAAATGATCACGAGGTCGATCACGTCGCCCTTTCCCGCGATCGTCATTTCCATATTTTTGCGGATCGCGCGGTAAGTTTCGTATGCAGTCATGTTTGGAGAATCCTTTCTTCATCTGTATTACATATTCATTATAAAATTTACGGTCGGTTTTGTCAAGGATATTTTCTTTCATAAACAGGGCAACCGCATTTACCGTTCCAACCCCAAAAAGCAATCGCGTTCTCGGCAAAGCCGGGCGAGGCAGCCGATCAGCGAAGAAAAAAGGATGCTCTTTCCCGCAATTCACGCAAAATCCCAAAAAACATCCGCCGAACTTCCGTAAAATCACAGAATGTGAAACTGCACAAAACGAAAAACCGCGCTTTGTAAATTTTCAACGAAAATGCCGAACGCGAAGATTTTCTCACGCAAAATGCTTGAAAATATTGAGAAAAGAGTGTATGATATATATAAGATTTTCCATGCCGTGATGACGACGAACGGCATCGGAGCCAAATCATATTTTCGTCAAGAAAGAAGGTTTATTATGGTTAAACTTATTATCGGTCTCAAGGGTTCCGGCAAAACAAAAACTCTCATCGCAAAAGTTAACGAAGCTATCGGCGTTTCCAATGGATGCGTTGTTTGTCTTGAAAAGGGCGATAAGCTCCGTTTTGATATTAAATATCAGGCAAGACTGATCGACGTTATGGAATACGACATCGTTGACGCACACGGCTTGCAGGGCTTCGTAGCAGGTCTCCACGCTTCCAACAGCGATATTACCCACCTCTTCATCGACTCCGCTCTGAAGATCTGCGGCAATGACGTAAACGGCTTCGCAACCTTCGTTGAGGTTCTGAACAATTGGGCTGAAAAGTGGAACGTTGAAGTTCTCCTCACCTCCTCCATCGCAGAAGCTGATCTTCCCGAATCTCTCAAGAAGTATCTCTGATTCGCGGACAATTTTTACGACCGTCAAAAAAAACGCTCTCGTACAGAGAGCGTTTTTTTATACCATAGGAAATTGCGCAAAATGGTCCTCGCCGTTTCGCATTGTTTCAATACAGGCTGAACTGCGGTAGGCGAGCAACTTCCTGCGGGCGTTGCCCGCTTTTTTATTGCATAGGAAATTGCGCAAGGCTGTGCCGTTATTTCAGATCTCTTCTGCCGTCCAGCGCGCGGAGGAGCGTGACCTCGTCCGCGTATTCCAGATCCGCGCCGACGGGGACGCCGTAGGCAAGTCTGGTCACGCGCACGCCGAGCGGACTGATCAGCTTGGAGAGATACATTGCCGTCGTTTCACCCTCGATATTGGGGTTCGTGGCGAGAATGACCTCTTCGATCTCTCCGCTTCCGATACGGGTGATCAGCTCCTTGATCCGAAGGTCGGAGGGGGAAACGCCGTTCATCGGCGAAATCGCGCCGCCGAGTACGTGATAGGTGCCGTTGTATTCCTTGACCTTTTCCAAAGCCATGACCGTTTTGGCATCCTCCACCACGCAAACGATCTTTCTGTCCCGCTTTTCATCCGAGCAGATCGCGCAAAGGGGCTTATCGCTGAGATTGCCGCAGACCTCGCAGGCCTGTACGTTCTTTTTGGCGTTGACGACGGCGCACGCGAAGGACTCGACCTCATCCTCCGTCATGCCCAGAACGGAGAAGGCGTAGCGGACAGCCGTCTTTTTGCCGACGCCGGGTAAGCGGCAGAATTCCTCGATCAATTTCTGTAAGGGAAGAATATATTCCGTCAAGGCTCAGATCCCTCAGCTTTCCTTAAAAAAGGCCGGGGAAGCCGCCGGACATACCGGGCATACCTGCGGTGATCTTTGCCATTTCGCGCTCGGAGGTCTGCTCCACGCGCTTGATGGCTTCGTTGATGCCTGCGGTCAGAATGTCGCAGAGGGTCTCGACGTCGTCGGGATCCACGATTTCGGGAGCGATCTCGAGAGAAACGATCTCTTTTTTGCCGTTGATCTTGATCTTTGCCGCGCCGCCGCCTGCGGAAATCTCGTATTCGCGTTCTTCAAGCTCTGCCTGAAGCGCTGCCATATCCTCCTGCATTTTCTGCGCCTGCTTGATCATGGCGTTCATGGAAGGTCCCTGGGGTACTCTTGCTTTCATGTTTGAATTCTCCTTTTGGTTTTGTATTTTGCTGATATATATAAATTTATCGTATCACGTTATGAAGTGACTTCCGTTTCCTCCAGCTCGAGAAGGTCCTCGATGGGCTCGCGGATGCCGCCCACGTCGTCGTGGAAGGTGCCGATGACGTCCGCGGGGATATAGGCGCGGAGCGCGCCTGCGGCGTTGACGGCGGCGCAGATGGTCTGCTTGCGCGCGTCGTTCAGAAGCGTAATGCCGAATTTGCTTTCAAAAAAGATATAGAATTTTCCGTCCGTGCCCTCGTATGCGTAAGCCGATTGCAGGAACGGAATGAAAAGTCCCTCCGTGGGCGCGAGCCTGCGGACGACCTCCTGCCATTTGCGGTAGCCCTTGAGCTTATTCCCCTCCGACTCGGCTTTTTCGCCCGTTTGCGCCTTTTCGGTCTTGCGCGCGGGCTGTTCCGCTTTCGCTTCCGCCTTGACGGCAGAGGCGTTTTTTTCTTTTACGGCGGGCTTGGGGGACGGTTCGCCGTTCGGTTCAGCCGCGGGGATCGGCTCGTCCGTCGGATATTCGGGGACAAAATCGCCCTCTGGCGGGATCTGATCGTCGGGAATGTCCAGAATCGGAAGCTCCTTTTGCAGCTCTTCCTTTTTTTCCGTTGCCGTTGCCGCCGCGGGAAGCTTGAAATTTCCCGTCGCCAGCTGATCCTCCAGCGCGGTGATTCTGGCGAGCAACGCCTCGGTATCGTCGGAAAGGGCGAGATCGCACGCGCGGATCATGGACATTTCCGCGTACAGGCGCGCGCCGCTCGGGTTTCTCTGCATATCCTCCTCCGCCTCCATCCAGATGCGGATGGTATACAGCAGACGGGGCAAGGAATATTTTTCCGCGCACGAACGAAGCAGCTCATCCTTCACGCTCCGCATACGGGTGCTGACCGCGATCAGCATATCGCGGGCAAAGGCGATCAGCTCGCGCCAGAAAACGGCAACGTCGCGGGACGAAAGATGGATCTCCTCGATCACGGCGAGCGCGGAAGCGGTATCGCCGCAAGCCGCCGCGTCGGTCAGCTTCGCCAGCAGGCTTCTCGACGCCGCGCCGAGCAGGCGTTCCGCCTTCTCCTCGGTGATGCGTTCGCCGTCGCCCGCGCAATATTCGAGCATATTCAGGGAGTCGCGCATACCGCCCTGGGAAAGACGGGCGATCAGCTCCAGCGCGCCCTCCTCGGCGGTAAAGCCCTCGCCCCTGCAAACGGTGCGGAGTCTGCCGACGATGGCATCCGTCGCCACGCGATGAAAATCAAAGCGCTGACAGCGCGAAAGCACGGTCGCGGGGATCTTATGCAGCTCTGTGGTCGCCAGAATGAAAAGAACGTGCTTGGGAGGCTCCTCCAGCGTTTTGAGCAGGGCGTTGAAGGCGGAGATCGAGAGCATATGCACCTCGTCGATGATATAGACGCGGAACTTCATTTCCGCAGGCGTATAGACGACGCCCTCGCGCAATTCGCGGATGCTGTCGACGCCGTTATTGCTCGCGGCGTCCATTTCGATCACGTCCGTCGTCGTTCCCGCATCGATGGCGAGACAAGCCTCGCATTTTCCGCAGGGATTGCCGTCCACGGGGGAAAGGCAGTTCGCCGCCTTGGCGATGATCTTCGCGCAGGTGGTCTTACCCGTTCCGCGCGGTCCGCAGAACAAATACGCGTGGGAAAGCTTTCCGTTCTCCACCTCGCTTTTTAAAATGGAGGTGATATGCTCCTGTCCGACGACGTCGTCGAAAAACGACGGTCTCCACTTTCTGTATAAAGCCTGATACATGATAACCTCCGTTCGGCGAATTTTTGGCAAAAAGAAAAGTGAGATACAAAATCAGACCATACACCTCAAATTCGAGATGACTTTCCATGCGCCGCCGTATGCCTTACTCAGGGCAGGCTGCCTCGTGGCACATCAGTTAAACTGCTTAATGCTGCTCGGTTCCCCGCCTGACATGGTTCACAGCCACCAATTGCACAAGACCCACCCGTCAACGTAAGGTTGACACGGTGCAGACCACACAAAATCAACCCTCATAAGAGGAAGCCACCCCTGCTGTAGCGGATTGCAGGTGCAGGGCACCGCTAACTCCCCGGCTGGTATGGCCTGATTTCATATCTCACTTTTTATATTATAGCATATATTTTTCAAATTGCAATAGTTTTTTGAAAATTTTTATCGGTTTTTCAAAGATACTGCTTTGAAACAAACTCGGTTTTTGATACGTTTCGCTTATCGTTTCAAAGGGTAAATACGGTTGCCCTGCCATATTTTCATATTTTTACATTGACAAAACAGGGAAAATGCGGTATTCTATTATTATAGCAGTGTATATTGGAGATTTGCTGTTTTCAATATATCGAGAAAGGAACGATTTTATATGATCACGATCAAAAATGAATTTCTCACGGTCTGCGTCAATTCCTTGGGTGCAGAGCTTTCCTCCGTAAAGAACAATCAAACAGGCAGAGAATATCTCTGGCAGGGAAACCCCGCCGTCTGGAGCGGTCAGGCTCCCCTTCTCTTTCCGATCACAGGCAGACTCCTGAACGATTCCTATATTTATGACGGCAAAAAATATTCCCTTCCCAAGCACGGATTTGCGAGAAAGACGGAGTTTACCCTTCTTCGTTCCAAACCGAATCTTGCCGTCTTCGGTCTCTTTGACAACGAAAAAACGCGCCAGGTCTATCCCTTCCGCTTCTATCTCGGCGCGGAATACCGACTCGAGGGCAAAACGCTCCGCGTGATCCATACCGTACAAAATAAGGGAGACGAGCTGATGTATTTCTCGTTCGGCGCGCATCCCGCCTTCAATATCTCCGTCGGCGACCGCGTCGTATTCTCCGAAAAGGAAAAGCTTACGACCCTGCTTACCAACGAATACGGATACGTTTGCGGTGAAAAAACGCTCGCGGAAAACGGCGATACGCTCGTGATCGACGAGCATATTTTCGATGCCGATGCCCTCTTTTTCCCGAATATGAAGAGCGCCTCCGCCAAAATCGTCACGAAAGAAGGCGAAGAGGTCTTGCAAATGACCTACGGTAAGGTTCCCTATCTCGGTCTTTGGGCAAAGCCGGGCGCGCCCTACGTCTGCATCGAGCCGTGGTTCGGCATTTGCGACAACGAGAACGTATCGGGCAGGCTGGAGGAGAAGCCCGCCATCCTCTCCCTGAAGCCGCAGGAGGAATTCGTTTTCTCCTACGACGTCACCATTCTGAATTAAAAGGAGACTCACCATGGAATTGCTCGAATTTACCGACTACGCAAAAGCGGAATGCGAACGCGTGCGCGCGCGCCTTCCTCAAAAAAAGACCGGGGATCTGAGATTCGCTTTTTTCGCGGATCTGCACTATAAGGCGATGGGTATGATGCGGACTGCCGTTTCCAATATCGTTCATACGGTCAACGCGCTGAACAAAACCGAAAAAATCGACTTCGTCTGCCTTGGCGGCGACAACGTGGGCAACTATCCCGGCGCGCCCGAGGATCACATCCGTATGATGACCGAGCTTCACGATCTGCTCTCTCATCTGGACGTTCCCTTTTTCCTCGTTCACGGCAATCACGACGACAACTCCATTCACGGCAGAATCGCGCCCGACGCGGAAATTTCCAGAGCGGGCTTTGAGATCCGCCACGACGGACAGTACGATATTCTTTTCTCGCACGCGGAAACATACGAAAATTACCATCCCGCAGGCAGAGGTAAGCTTTACGGCTATCTTGATCTTCCCGACGCCGATACGCGCGCGCTTTTCCTCAATACCTCCGACAGCCCTTATATCGTCGGGGAGGACGGTATACTGAAATACACGGGGCAGTGGAATTTCGCGTATTCCGGTGATCAGCTCCGCTTCGTATGCGAGGAGGCGCTCCGCAATGCGCCGAAGAATCTGTTCGTTTTCCAGCACGGAAGTGCGCCCAACCGCTTCTTCCCGATGGAAAAGGTGGAAAACTACGACGCGATGAACCGCCTTCTCAAGGCGTTTGCCAACGGCGAAAAGATCAGCCTCAGCAGAGAGCACGAGGATTTCGGCTTTGCTGTCACAGCCGATTTCGGCGGCAACACGCACCGCATCCCCGCAAAGATCACGGGACATTGCCACGCAGACCTCACGTTCAAGGATGAATCGGACTTCCTCTATATCACCACCATGCTTGCCGGACGTAAAAATTCCGGATGGAAGCCCAACGAAAACGGCGTTTTCTTTGAAAGAGAGCCGCTTTCCGACAAGGAGACGTCACTTGATATCTTCACGTTCGATCCCGAGGCTTATACCCTCAGCGCCGTTCGCTACGGCTCGGGCGAGGACAGAAAATTTGATATTTGATTGATTTTTTCAGCTTGTCGATCAAGTCGATTGAAAACAATCCGTTCGTCATTTTTAAAAAATTTCCTACGGTATAAAAAGCGGGCAACGCCCGCTGCAGCTTGTCGATAAAGTCAGTTAAAAAATTCAGTTTCGTCAATTTCGCTAAAAGATGAGATGCTAAAAAGCCTTACTCCGGGAGGAAGGTGCCGAGTTTACGAGGCGGAAGGAGCCCGCGTGCAAATAAGGCTTTTGAAAAAGTTCTGTTTGCGTACAATTTTACACTTGCAAACAGACAAATCCAATCCAAAAATCTTGAATCACGCACTCTCCCTCAGTCTTTTGCTTCGCAAAATCCAGCTCCCTCCCAGAGGGAGCCTTGCCAT
>JAFQOX010000084.1 GCA_017412045.1 Clostridia bacterium | reverse complement strand
TGCCGAGTTTACGAGGCAGAAGGAGCCCGCGTGCAAACAATACTTTTGAAAAAGCTCTGTTTGCGTACAATTTTACATTTGCAAACAGACAAATTCAATCCCAAATTCTTGAATCGCGCACTCTCCCTCAGTCTTTTGCTTCGCAAAATCCAGCTCCCTCCCAGAGGGAGCCTTTCTGTTTTTGTGCAACTTTTTATTTTTGAGTATTCTACATAGCTTTTTCGACAGTCTGAAGCGTTTGCCCATACCCTTTCGGGTACGGGCAAACGCTTTTCATTTTATATTGAAAGGATCCATACGGAAAAAGAACCGGATCAAACGCGCACCTCGCCGTCGGTACAAACGACGGTTTCGATATAGGTATTTGCATTCCATTCCGCAGACTTGCTGATATGCGACCATTCCTCTACCGTTCCCTCAAAGCGAATGCTTTTAAAACGGTAGCACTGATCAAATACGTCTCTGTCAATATACGTAATACCGGGGCTGAGAACGACCTCCTCCAACGCGGTACATCCCGCGAACAGAGCAACGGGCAACGTCGTTACGCACGGGGAAATCGTAACGGAAGTCAGCGCGCGGCAAGAGAAGAAGGCTCTTTCCCCGATATTCGTTACGGTGCTCGGGATCATCAGTGTTTTCAAACTTTCACAGCCCAAAAAGGCAGCGTATCCGATCTCCGTGAGACCCTCGGGCAATATGATGGCGTTCAACTTTTCACAGTATTCAAACGCTCTTTCCCCGATGTGTGTCAATCCTGTGGGAAGGGTAACGCTTTCCAGTGTCTTGAACTCCGAAAAAAACAGCGCGTCGATGCTCGTGATACCGTTGCCGATGACGATGCTTTTCAGAGAATTCCGTCCGCCGATCCGGGGAAGCGACGTCAGACCGTCGCCGAGAACGACGTGCGCAAGCTCCGCACATTGCAAGGCGATATTATTTCCGACCGAAACGACGCTGTCGGGAATGATCAGCTCACGGATCCGACAGCCGCGGAACGCATAATCTCCGATCCAGATCACCGTGTCGGGAATGACGATCTCGATGACGTCGGGCGAATTGCCGAAGGCGAAGGAGCCGATCGCGGTCACGCGGTAGCCGTCGATCGTTGCGGGAATGACGATATTGACGTCGGTACAGGTGCCGGGTCCCTTGATCGTGCAGGTCTCTCCGTCGCTGTTCACGGTATAGGAAAGACCGTTGGAAACGATCATGGGGATGATCGCCTCGGTTTTATGCAGGCAAACCGGACAAGTCAGCTCCTTCAGACCCGTTTCGCCTCTCGTCGGCTCCTTGATGACGACTTCCCGATAAGGATGGAAAGCGGAAATCTTTTCCGTTTCCTTTTTGCCGCAGACGCATTGGCGCTCCCTGCTTCCGTCCTCGGTACAGCTTGCTTCCTTCACGGTACTCCAATCTCCGAATTGATGTCCGTTTGAAAAAATCGTTTTTTTATCTTTCGCGCCGCAGACGCAAGTCCGCTCCTCCATACCGTCCTCGGTGCAGGTCACGGGCTTGGCAACCGTCCAATCGCCGTAGGTGTGACCCGTGGGGTAGATCGTCTGCGTTTGTTTTTCGCCGCAATCGGCGCAGACGCTTACTTTTTCGCCCTTTTCGGCGCAGGTCGGTTGCTTGGAAACGGTAAACGCACCGAATGCGTGAGGCTTTTTATCCTGTAAAACCTCGTAGCATACGGTACAGCGCTGTTGCTCGCCGCAATTTTTGACCTCCGAGGGTTTGTGTCCCTCCGCAGGAATGACCTTCTCCTCCTTCTCCAGACAGTAGCAGTAACGCTCCTGTAAGCCGTCCTGCGTGCAGGTCAGCTTTTTGACGGAAACCCAATCGCCGTATTCGTGCTTATGACCACTGCAAGAGGAAGCGAGGAATACCAGCGTCAGACAAAGAAAACAAAATATCCATACTTTTTTCATAGCAAGCTCCTTTTCATTCCAATTCCACCGTACCGTCGATACAGATGATCTTTTTCAGCGCAGAGCCGTCTTTCCAATATGCGCCCTTCTCCACGTTCGCCCATTGCGCAGTCGTACCGTCGAATGAGACGGTTTCCAGCGCCGCGCAATTGCTGAATACAAAGTCACGGATTTCCTCCAGCGTTCCCGGCAGAGTGATCTTCTTCAGCGCGGTACAGCCGTAAAAAGTGCCGCCGTATATCGTCGTCATCGTCTCGGGAAGGATGATCTCCTCCATGGCGGTGCCGGAAAAAGCATTGACGCCAATGGACGTCACGCCCGCGGGAATACGGAGGCTCTTCAGGGAACTGCAATCGGCAAATGCGTTTCCTCCAATACTCGTAATGCTGTCGGGCAGATCCAGGTGGGAAAGCGAGCGGCAGAAAACGAATGCGTTGTCACCGATCTGCGTGACACTGTCGGGAATCACAACGCTTTTCAGATAGAGGCAGTAGTAGAATGCGCCTTCTCCGATGACGGTGACCGTATCGCGGATGACGACCTCCTCCACGCTCTGGGTGAGCGTACAGCAGACCATCGTTCCGCCGTAAACGATTTTTTGAATATTCGAGTCACGGAAGGACAGCAGGCTGTGCGAGTATTCCGTATTATAATACAGCGTGCGCAGATTCTTCGCGCCTCTGACGATATAATCTCCGATCGCCGTCACGGTGGACGGGATCTGAAGGGAGGTCATCGTTTCGCAATTTTCAAACGCTTGGCTCTCGATGTAGGTGACCTTATATCCGTTCAGAAAAGCGGGGATCACCACGTCCGCATCGGTGCAGGTGCCAATGCCCGTGACCGTACAGGTCTTGCCATCGTCGTTGACCAGGAAGGAGAATCCTTCGGAGCCCGTGGCGTAAAGGATTTCCGTGATCGTTTCATGACAGTACGAGCAGTTTTTTTCTCGCACGCCGTCCTCGGATTTGGTCTGCGCCTTCACGGTGATCCATTCGCCGACGTGATCGGCGGTCACGGTCTCGGATTTCTTTTCACCGCAGGCGCAGAAGCTTTCCTGCAAGCCGGGTTCCTTGCAGTTGGCTTCCTTCACCGTGACGGGGGCGCCGAAGGTGTGGCCTGTGGGAAAGATCACCTGCATGGAAACGTCGCCGCAAACCGTACAGGTCATTCTTTTGGAGCCTGCCTTCGTGCAGGTTGCCGGTGTGACGGATGCTTCTCCGTATTGATGCGCGGTCGGTGCTCTCAATACGGTATCGCACACGACGCAACGCTGATTCAGATTGCAGGGAACGTGCTCCGCAGGCGTATGCGCAAGCGAAGGAATCTTCTGAGATTCTTTTTCCAGACAGTAGCAATAGCGTTCCAACACGCCCTCTTCGGCGCAGGTCGCCTCCCTTGCCTTCATCCACTCGCCGAACTCGTGAACGTGCTTTTCCTCGCACGAGGTCAGAAGCAGAACGCCAAGGAGCGTAAGCAAGCAAGCCGAAAGCAGAAGTTTGAGTTTTATTTTCATGATAAGTAAGCCTTTCTTGTAGATATTTACAGCGTTACAACGCCGTCGGTGCAGATGACCGTTTGGATGACGGATTTCTCTCTCCATGCGTATTGCTTGGGGATGGCTTTCCATTCGTCCACGGTGCCCCGGAAGGTAATGCTCTTCAGATTACGGCATTCTACGAACAGATTGGAGGAAAGCGGCGGCAGACCGCCGGGAAGCGTGACAGACGTCAGAGCCGGACAGTACGAAAAGACATTGTCTCCAAGCTCCGTCAGATGGCCGGAAAGCGTAACCGTCGTCAAGGCATCGCAGTGCGAAAAAGCACCGCTTCCGAGATGAGTCAGCTCGCCCGGGGCCGTAATTTCCGTCAGCGAGCGACAGCCGTAGAACGCCCAGTAGCCTATTTTCGTTACGCTCGATGGAATGACGACGCGCTCCAGAGATTCGCAAAAGTAAAAGCCCATTGAGGGGATCTTCGTGATACCCTCGGCAAGCTCGACGCTCTTCAGAGCCGTACAGTGAGCAAAAACGTTCGATCCGATTTCCGTTACACGGGCGGGAATCCGTATACTTTCCAGCAACGGGCATTGAGAAAAGGCGTAGCTGCCGATGGAAGTCAGCGTATCGGGGAGCAAAACGGAGACGAGATTCGGGCAATCGGCAAAGGCGTAGCTACCGATAGAGGTAACACCCTCGGGGATGGCGATGTTTTTCAGATAGCGCAACCCACTGAAAGCGTCGCTTGCAATGCGCGTAACCGAATCGGTCAAGATCACTTCTTGCACGTGCTCCGAAACCTTGAAGGCGACCGTACCGCCGAAAATAACGGTTTTGATGGGCGCGCCGTTGAACGTGTCGGAAAAAAACGTAACGGAGCCGTTATAAAACAGCGTGTTCAGATAATCCGCGTCGGAAATAAAATCTGATCCGATTTTCGTCACGGTATCGGGAATCGTGAGCGACCGCATGATTTTGCAATTCCAAAACGCTTTCTCCGCAATTTCCGTTACGGTATAGCCGTTATAAATACGCGGGATCACGACGTCGGTATCGATGCAGGTTCCCATATCCAGGAGCGTGCAGGTCATATTGGCGTCGTTCGTCTTATATCGCAGACCGAGAGATCCTGTAGCGTAGAGAACCTCCGTGATCGTCTGATGGCAAACCGAGCAATTGCGTTCGCGCATACCGTCCTCACGCTTGGTGGGCGCGATCAGCACGTTCCATTCGCCGGTGTGATCGACGGTCACGGTGTGAGATACCTTATCGCCGCAAGCGCAGTAGCGCTCATAAATGCCCGGCGACGTACAAGTGGCTTCCTTGACGACGATATTACTGCCGTATTTGTGCCCCTTGGCGAAGATGGCTTTCTCTTCGGTTGCACCGCAGACCGAGCAGGTTCTTTGCTCCGTGCCGCTCTCCGTGCAGGTCGCCGGCTCGGTGACGACGAAATCTCCGAATTTATGTGAGGTGGACGAAATCAGCAGAGCGCGGCAGACGGAACAGCGTTGCCCGATTTTGCAGGAGGTGAACGCCTCCGGCTTATGCGCGCTGATGGGAATGATCTCCATCTCTCTTTCCAGGCAGAAGCAGTACCGCTCCCGCGCCCCTTCCGCCGTGCAGGTTGCTTGCTTGACGGTGATCCATTCTCCGAACTCGTGGACGTGTTTTGATCCGCACGAGGTCAGAAACATGGAAACGAGGATTGCTGACAGACAAGCCGCGATCAGCGTTCCGATGATTTTTTTCATAAGTAACTCCTTCGTTTTTGATTTGTAAAAATTACCTTACATGGATATAAACGCAAAAAAGACAGCTTTTCATGCAAAAAAACGAATTGTTTACAAATTATTCACATTTTGCTTTTACAAGTTCGCGCTGTACTCGTATTCATGATACGGTAAATGATTGTTTACGGTTGTTTAAGCGAATGATTCTGAAAGACTCGCTTTTTGTAAGAGACCCGCCGCCCGTCAGTATACGAAGTCGGAATAAACTACGATACGGCGGCAACCATCCGCGGCGATTCGCCGCTAAAATTCCGTTTATCCGATCCATAAAAATCAGAACGGATCTTCCGCGCGGCAGAAAAAACGGCAAATCCCGAAAGATTTGCCGTTCGTTTATTTATGATTGATCAGCGGGGGAGAGCGTCTTTTCTGGAAAGGTTGATTCTGCCCTTTTCGTCGAAGCCGAGGAACTTAACGGTAACCTTGTCACCGATGTCAACGACGTCCTCTACCTTAGCGACTCTCTTGTGATCGAGCTTGGAGATGTGAACGAGACCTTCCTTACCGGGAGCGATTTCAACGAATGCGCCGATCGGGATAATTCTCGTTACGGTGCCGGTGTAGCAGCAGCCTTCAACGGGCTCGAATACGATCGCATCGATGATGCCCTTTGCTTCGTAAGCGGCAGCGGAATTAACAGCGAGAATATAAATGGTGCCGTCGTCCTCGATGTCGATCTTCGCGCCGGTTTCAGCAACGATCTTCTGAATGATCTTACCGCCCTGACCGATAACCTCACGGATCTTGTCGGGGTTGATCTTCATGGTGATGAGCTTGGGCGCGTACTTGCTTACCTCTGCGCGAGGAGCGGGAATAGCCTTGAGAATGATTTCGTCGATGATATAATCTCTGCCGGCGTGCGTGGTTTCGAGCGCCTGCTTGATGATTTCGGGAGTCAGACCGTCGATCTTGAGGTCCATCTGGATGGAGGTGATACCCTTG
Source organism: Clostridia bacterium (assembly GCA_017412045.1). Lineage (GTDB taxonomy): Bacteria > Bacillota > Clostridia > Oscillospirales > CAG-272 > QALR01. The sequence continues at coordinate 11,169 of JAFQOX010000084.1, read as the reverse complement.
TGCGTACCTGCAACCTTGAAGTCCATGTCGCCGTAGAAGTCTTCAAGACCCTGGATGTCGATCATGGTATCCCAGCTGCCGTCCTCAGCGGTGATCAGACCGCAGGAGATACCTGCAACGGGAGCCTTGATCGGAACGCCTGCGTCCATGAGAGCGAGGGTGGAGCCGCAAACGGAAGCCTGAGAGGTGGAGCCGTTGGAGCTTACGACCTCGGAAACGAGACGGAGCGCGTAGGGGAATTCTTCAACGGAGGGAAGAACGGGAACGAGAGAACGTTCCGCGAGAGCGCCGTGACCGATCTCACGTCTGCCGGGAGAACGGAGCGCCTTTGCTTCGCCGGTGGAGTAACCGGGCATATTGTAGTGGTGCATATAGCGTTTTTCGGTTTCGTCGTCGAGACCTTCGAGCATCTGCGCGTCGCTCATGGGACCGAGGGTGGCAACGGTGAGTACCTGCGTCTGTCCGCGGGTGAAGAGACCGGTACCGTGGGTTCTGGGAAGAACGCCTACTTCAGCGGCGAGAGGACGGATCTGGTCCATACGTCTGCCGTCAACACGCTTCTTGTCAACGAGGAGCCAGCGGCGTACGATCTTCTTCTGGATCTTATAGATCAGCTCGGGAAGGATGACGTCCATTTCGGGATATTCTTCGCTGAAGGTAGCGAGGATGTCGTCCATGATGGGCTGCATTTTTGCATCGCGGACGGTCTTGTCGTCGGTGTCGAGGGCTTCCATCACTGCCTTTTCACAGTATGCGAATACCTTGTCGAACATATCGTGATCGAGCTCGCAGGAGGGGTAGTCGAATTTGGGCTTGCCAACCGCTGCGATGATTTCGTTAACGAAAACGAGGAGCTTCTTGATCTCTTCGTGCGCGTACATGATCGCATCGTACATCACGTCGTCAGCAACTTCCTTTGCGCCTGCTTCGATCATAACGACCTTCTTTTCGGAAGCGGCAACGGTAAGCTCGAGATCGCTGACCTTGCGCTGCTCAGCGGTGGGGTTGATAACGGCTTTGCCGTCAACGAGACCGACGAACGCGCCGCCGATCGGGCCGTTCCACGGAATATCGGAAATGGAAAGAGCGATGGACGCGCCGAGCATAGCGGTGATTTCGGGAGAGCAGTCGGGATCAACGGACATAACGGTGAGCGTCAGAGCGACGTCGTTACGAAGGTCCTTGGGGAAAAGAGGACGAACGGGACGGTCGATCACACGGCTGGTGAGGATCGCCTTTTCGCTGGGCTTGCCCTCGCGGCGGAGGAAGCCGCCGGGGATCTTACCTACGGAATAAAGCTTTTCATCATAGTCAACGGAAAGAGGGAGGAAGTCGATGCCGTCGCGAGGCTTCGCGGATGCGGTAGCGCAAGCGAGAACGACGGTTTCGCCGTAGCTGATCATGCAGGAGCCGTTTGCAAGTCCTGCAACCTTGCCGACTTCAACCTTGAGAGGACGGCCGGCATATTCGTAATTGAATACTTTGTAGTTTTCGAACATTTTTTATCTCCTTATATATTGAACTTGTGGTTTTCTGCGGAATTGATCTTTGGATATATAACCACCGTCGGAAGAAACGAATTTGTTTAGCATTTAAATCCGTCTCAAATTGTTTGAAGCGGGTTTAACTGCTATACAAAAACGAATTTTCGCGGCGGATGTTTACATGGATAAAGGGACGAAAAAGCTCCGTCCCTTTTGTTTTACCGAAATTATTTACGAAGACCGAGTTTCTCTACGACCGCACGGTAGCGTTCGATATCTTTCTTCTGGAGGTAGTTGAGGAGGTTTCTTCTCTTACCAACCATTTTGTACATACCGCGGCGGCTGTGGTTGTCGTTGTGGTTCTTTTTCAGATGCTCGGTGAGCTCGTTGATTCTGGTGGTGAGAATCGCGATCTGTACTTCGGGAGAACCGGTGTCGTTTTCGTGGGTCTGGTTAGCGGCGATGATTGCCTGCTTAGCGTCTTTCTGCATAATATTCACCTCATATAAAGTAATTAAAATTTTCGCAGTTACCGATGGACACAGTAGGCGGCCGGTGAAATGCTGGAGCTCAGCGTTACCCGCGTACCGTGCAGACGGTCACATACGGATATCATTTTACCACAATCGCTCCCATTTGTAAATAGCTTTTTGAAAAAAATCAAAAAATTTTTTCATCTTTTTTATCAGGAGGTTTTTCTTTTTGCAATAAATACAAAAAAATTAAAAATAATCTCAAATATCTGTTGCAAAAACGGAAATTTTGATGTACAATACTCTTGTAACAGAAAAATAGCGGACGTATTTTACGGTCGTCCGCGGAAATGAGGAACATTAAATGGCTATCGTTACGACAAAAGAGATGTTTCAGAAGGCTTACGAAGGCGGCTACGCTGTCGGCGCTTTCAACATCAACAACATGGAAATCATTCAGGCAATCACCGAAGCTGCCGCTGAAGAAAAATCCCCCGTTATTCTTCAGGTTTCCGCAGGCGCGAGAAAATATGCAAAGCACGCATATCTGATGGCGCTCGCAAAGGCTGCCGTTGAAGACACCGGCATCGACCTCGCTCTTCACCTTGACCACGGCGCAGACTTCGAAATCTGCAAATCCTGCATCGACGGCGGATTCTCCTCCGTTATGATCGACGGCTCTCACCACTCCTTCGAGGACAACATCGCCCTCACCAAGAAGGTCGTTGAATACGCACACGCGCACGGCGTTGTCGTAGAAGGTGAGCTCGGCGTTCTCGCAGGCGTTGAAGATGACGTCGTTGCTGAACATTCCTCCTACACCAAGCCCGAAGAGGTTGAAGAATTCGTCACCAAGACCGGCGTTGACTCCCTCGCCATCTCCATCGGTACTTCTCACGGCGCTTACAAGTTCACCGCTAAGCAGTGCACCAGAAACGAACAGGGCATTCTCGTTCCGCCTCCGCTCCGTTTCGACATTCTCGCTGAAATCGAAAAGAGACTTCCCGGCTTCCCGATCGTTCTCCACGGTGCGTCCTCCGTTTCCCAGGAACACGTCAAAGAGATCAACGCTCTTGGCGGTAACCTTCCCGATGCAGTAGGTATTCCCGAGGAACAGCTCCGCCGCGCCGCTTCCATGGCTGTATGTAAGATCAATATCGACTCCGATATCCGTCTTGCGCTCACCGCAGGTATCCGCCGCGTTCTCAGCGACGATCCCTCCGTATTCGACCCCAGAACCTACCTCACCGTTGCGCGCAAAGAGGTTAAGGCAATGGTTAAGCACAAGATCGTTGACGTTCTCGGCTCCAACGGCAAGGCTTAAATTCAATACGCATGAATGGAAAAATCCCGACTTTCGTCGGGATTTTTTGCGTTATGGAAAATCGTGCTGCATTTGGCAAGCGCGCAAATGGATGATGTCCAGCAAACGGAAGGTACATACCCAGCAGACGAGCCAATCGTTGAACGCGCCCTTGGCGTGATTGCCGTCAAAGCTCCAATTGCTCTGAAAGATGGCTTCGTTCTGCGCGCCCGCAGGTCGGCGCAGACCGTGCAGGAAGGTATCACCGTCACTGATCCCGCCGAGGGTATATTCGCGGAGCGCGTCCGCGGCTGATTGCCAGACGGTATTTCCCGAAATTTCCGAAAGATAGCGGAGATCGGGGATATAATAGCTCGCCCAGCAGTCCAGATGATGATGCTGTACGGAAACCGCCGTCGCGCCGAAGGTCGTGAAACGCTGCGCGTAGGCATCGGTCCCTTCGGGGAACGGAAGGTCGTAGTAGAACATCCACGTTTGCAGATAACAGGCGATATTCTCCGCTTTTTCCAGATAGGCTTTTTCGCCTGTCAGACGTTCGAGCATGAGCGCCGCGCGGAGCACGGGGCCTGCACTTTCCTTGTCGATGCAATAGGTGTCCAGCGCGCCGCCCGCCGCGGCGTTGCGAGAGAGATATTCATCATAATAGAAGTCAAAGCTTTCTTTGCCAGCGCGCAAATATTTTTCTTCTCCCGTTATGCGGTAGGCTTGCAGAGCGGCGACCGTCATCATCGAGCCCGCCATGCCGAGCTCGCACAGGATTTCGCCCTTTTCGTTGACGGTCTGCGGAAAGCCCCGCTCGTTTTCAAGCGTCGGCAAAAGCGCATCGATCACGCCAAGCGCGGAATGCAGATAATCCGATCTTTCGATGCCGCCGTTGCAAAGCAGTGCATAACAGCTGAGATATTGATACGCAAGCCAGCCGAGATTACAGAGATCAAGGGTAAACGAACGTCTGCCGTGATAGACGTGATCGAGCAAAACGGGAAAGAGCCCGCTCTCAAAGCGGTATTTCTGCCACGTGTCAAGAATGGCGACGGCATTGCGAAAATCCTCGCTTTCCGTATCAAAGACTCCGCGGACGGCAAAGGGAAGATCAAAGGGCGCGATCGGGGTCTTTTGCGAGACCTCCTTGCGCAAGGATTCATACAGAAAGAGAAAGGCGTTGGAAATATTTTGTCCGCACCATCCGCATTCGTAGCGTCCGCCCTTGCGGTAGACGAATTCGGAATGGGGAATATGCGGATCCTTCCTTGCGGGATCGGGGCGGAAGCCCATATTGGTCAGCACGTCCCCGTTCTTTTTACGCTCCGTCAATCTGCGGAGAAACGAGAGGGAATCCCCGTAAATACGGGGCGTTTCCCGATCGGCGGGCTTTCTTGCCCATTTCTTCAGCAGATATTCGATCAAGGGGCGGTAGCCGAAAGCCCCCAGCGTATCCGTCACAATGAGATAAGCGCGAAAGCTTCTGCTTTCGCCGGGCGCGAGCGTGAGCTCGTTCAGGATGGCATCGCCGTAACGGAATTTTTCAAGATACGCCTTCGGATATTCGACGTGCGTGAAAAATACGCGCTGGACGGCGGCATCGATCTCCAACTCCAGTGAAGCGGCGCTTCTGACGGCATCGGGGGGAAGAAAGAGAACGGAGCACCCCCGATCGCCCATGACAGCCGTACATCCCGGAATCCCCATGCGGTCGGAGGGAATGATCCACGGCTCGCCCCGGTAACGAAGCCCCTTCGGATCCATGCCGTCGCCGAATCGGTTTCCCGAATAGCTGACGCAGGGCATGAACCATTCCTCGACCGTATTTTCCGTTCTGACGGAAAGAGAAGGCAGAAAGGAAATTGCCGTTTCTCCCCGATTGGTGAAGGTACGATCGATCACGAGCGCGCGGTCATCCCTTTCGGCTTGATCCTCGATCCCGAGAAAAGGAGAAGAAAAACCGACGATTTGATTGCCGCTGACACAGAATTGTTCTTTCAGAATTGCGATGCGTTCCATAAAGCGCCTCCGATAACAGTTTTGTTCAGTATAGCACGAAAAGCAGAAGGAATCAAGCCGATAAAAAATAAAATGATTGAAAAAATCCGTCCGATCGGTTATAATGAAATAAAAATCCGACAGGATACTCCGATAAAGTATCACCGTCCGTCGGGGATCGTGTTTTTGCAATCGCCAATCATTTTTTATGCCATAGGAAATGCCTAAAAGCAGCTCTGCCGTCAAGCAAGGTGCAAAGTCAGAAAAACTGCGCTACGGCGGCAACCGTCAGCGCTGATTTGCCGCTTTTTATTTCATCAACTCGTCGGCGAGCCGGAGAATTTCCGGCGCGAGCTTTTTGCGCTTCGCCCTGACGACCGCGTTATAAACGGGATAGGCGATGCCGGATACGATGCTGCCGAGCACGCCGACGGCGATACCGAGAAGCATGGCTTTTCCGCTTTCCATGCCAAGGATCTCTCCAAGGTCGGTCATACAGAGGCTCATACCGAAGCCGAGCGTCAGAATGCCGATGATACCGAACACGAGCGCGACCGCCTGCGCCGACCGCGTCACACCGGCATCGAGTCTGCGAAGGCGCTCCATTTTATCCTCGGTTTCCGTCGGCGGCGTATATTTTTCACGGATTCTTCTCAGCTCCGCCTGTTCTTTTGCGGAGTAGGTATAGGAGAATCCGTCTTTTTTTTGATTACCGTTTTCCATAGGAACCTCCGTTTTTGATTTTTTTCAATTGCTTCACGCCGGAAACGATCATATAGACGGCTTCCAGAACGATCAGAGCGGAAATAACGCCGCCCGTCGCGCCCAGCATCCATTTTCTCTGAAGCGCCGTAACCGTTCCGTCGTTGAAGGTCGTGAGCATCGTGGATTCCAGCGTCAGCATGGATACGAGCGCCGATGCCAGACTGATCGCCTTTGCCGCCGAAAAAACGGGACTGTTATATTTTCTGAATTTTACGACGCCGATGATGGATGCCGCGACTGCGCTGAACGTATACGCCGCCATGGTGATCGCCGTGATCATATGGTGCGAGAAGGTTCTGTTCCAGTAAACCATAAAGAAAATAATCAGTGTCAGCGCCAGATTCATCAGAAGAAAGACCCAGCCGCAAGCGACGTATTTGATTAACTCGCTCTTCATTTTCTCACCGGGCGCGTATCTTCTCGTGTGCAGAAGCAGAAAAAAGCGCATAGCGCCGAGGCAAATGTAATACGCGCCGAGCGAGCAGAACCAGAACGTGCGGTGATATACGCCCAGCCAAAGCTGAAAAATTCCGTACAGCGCATTCCACGCCAGTGAGCCGTACAGCGATATGCTGACGCGCAGTCGGGTATCCTCTCGCCATATTCTGACGTATTTGTTTTCTTCCTTGAATCGTTTGAAAAATCGGATGGCGCGCGGAATGCGGAAGCACCAGACTGTCAGGGTATAGGCGGCAAGAACGTAGGAGCCGTATGCGGCGGCGGATTCCGTTCCGATCGCGACCATCGACCAGACGAGCAAAAAAGCGGCGATGGGAGTGAGAAGGATCATGACCGCGATGTGGGGAAACAAAAGAACTTTACCGAATTTCTTCCACGTCATGGCTTCCCCTCCTGATTCTGACCGTAAACGCCGTGCCGATGCCTACCGCGCTTTCCACGATGATCTCACCCTGCATGATGTCCACGACGCGCTTGACGAGCGCAAGACCGAGTCCGTTTCCCTGCGTCGCGCGGGAGGCATCTCCCTGATAGAATTTTTCAAAGATATGCGCGCCGACCTCCGCAGTCATACCGCATCCCGTGTCGGCAATGCGGACGGAGGCGTATTCCGCATCCGCCGAAAGCGTCAGGCTGACTTTGCCGCCGTCATCGGTGAATTTGAAGGCGTTGGAAAAAAGATTGTTCCAGACGAGTGAAAGAAGCTCCGCATCGGCAAAAACGAATACGTTTTCCGCAATATCCGTTTCGATTTCCATGTTTTTTCTCTCCCATACGCTTTCGTATTGCAGAAGGCTTTCGCAAAGCTGTTCTCCCAGATCAAAGGCGGTGAGATTGGGATAAATCTGCTGATTTTCCAGACGGTTCAGCTTGAGGATATTCGTCATCATATCGGAAAGACGCACGGAGGCATCGGTGATCGCTTGGGCATACTCTACGCGCTTTTCCTCGGAAAGATCGGGCGTTTGCAGGAGCTTGCCGTAATTCTGCATGACGGAAAGCGGCGTTTTCATCTCGTGAGATACGTTGGCGATAAAATCGGAGCGAAGCGTTTCCACGCCCGAAAGCTCGGTTGCCATGGCGTTGATCGCCTCGGCGATCCGATTGAATCCATCCACATCTGCGCCGTGCATCGGTCGGATGCGGACGGAAAAATCACCGTTCATGATTTTTTCGGCGGTCTGTGTGATGATTCTGACGGGGCGTTCCACCGTGATTTTGCGGCGGACGGCGTCGACCGTTTTGAAAATAACGGTGATGATCAAAACGTTCAGAAACGTAATCTTGGCGGCGGCTTCTATATTGTCGGACGTAAAGCTCAAATGCATCGTATTGGCAAGCACGTTCAGAAAAAGCATCATACAGCAGGAAACGACGAAGCCGATGGTCAGAAAAAATATAAGAAAATCGCTGAAATCCCGAAGAAGATTCCGGAACGAAAATTTCTTCATTTGATCACCGCCTTATAGCCGAGGCCATGAACGGTCCGGATTTCAAAATCATCGCAGTCGGAGAGCTTCGTGCGCAGCTTGGTCATATAGACGTCCACCGTCCGCGTGCTCGTCCGGGTATCCACGTCCCAGAATTCGTCCATCAGCTGCGTGCGCGTGAAGGTCTTTTTCGGATAAGAAAGAAGCTTATAGAGCAGATCGAATTCTCGTGCCGTAAGGGAAATTTCCGTGCCGTCCAGCATCGCGCTTCTCTCGTCGGCATCCATGGAGAAGCTTCCGATCACGAGACGGCGGCTTGCCGCGATGCCGGAACGGCGAAGGAGCGCGCCGATCCGCAAAACCAGCTCCTCCGGATCAATGGGCTTGGTCATATAGTCGTCAATGCCGAGCCGATACCCCCTTTGCTTGGAGGCGAAGTCGTCGCGTGCCGTCATGAAAAGGATCGGAACAATCTGATTGATGGAGCGAACGGTTTTCGCGAATTCAAATCCGTCGATCTCCGGCATCATGATATCCGAAATGATGCAGTCAAAGGTCGTTTTATACATTTCGTCGTACGCGCTTTCCGCGTCAAGACAGCCGACGGCATCGTAGCCGTTTTGATTGAGAAACGAGCAAACGCTTCGGTTCAGATCGCGGTCGTCCTCCACAACTAAAATTTTGAACATATGGATCACCATGCCTTTCTTTCAAATTAAAAAATATAATAACATATAAATGTTAAAGTTTTGTTTGCGTTTTCGGCTTTTTGAAAAAAAGACGGATTTTTTCCGCAAAATTTCCTTGCGGACGATACCCCGACGGAGCAATGTCGTCAACTTCAGGTTGACGACATTGCAGTGATATATTTCGCCTGCGGCGAAACGTGATATTTTGACTTCGTCAAAGTGATATTCGCGCTATGCGCGAGTGATATATTCCGCTGTTCGCGGAATGTTGCGGAAAAATTTGCTCTGCAAATTTTGAATTTATTATATTTTTTCAGAAACTTGACGACATTGCCCCGACGGGTAGGGAGTATACGTCGATTATTTTTTCGAAGGAATACGCGCCCTCCTTCATGGCGGCGCACGGTCCGAGTCCTTCCTTTCCGTACTGACGGACGACGTCCTCTAAAAGCAGGGTTTTCAAAACGGTGATTTTCAATTCTTCATTCATACGGGACGGAAGCCCGAATTTTCATAGATCTCTTTTGCCTTTGGATATTTGCGGAAGAGCGCCTCTACCGTAGGCTCCAGAAAGATATTGCCGAGAAGCGTATTTCTTTCCGGCGCGTGTGCCTCCATATGCACTCTGTCCGTCGTGTACGTATCGTCCATACGGACGTTCCACGTGTATTCCGTGGGGACGATAAATTGCGCGAAGATCGGTCTTTGTGCGCCCGAGGTCACGTTTTCCCAAACGCGCCAGTTCGTTGAGGATCCGTCGAGATAGTAGCCTCTGACCGTCCTTCTTGGCTCGTCTCGGTAAGCGAAATTGTGATGCATGAAATTGAAATACCCCGTATATTCCTTTGCGGAATTACATCCAACGGCATAGATCGCGCCGCCGTCGTTCAAAATCTGCATATGGTGGCAAATGCGGTTATACGCGACCTCTGCATCGCGGATATTGATCATCTCCCCGCGCGCATACGGCTGTAAGCTCCACTCCCAGCCGATGGATATACCCGAATAGGCGCAATATTCGATCGTATTATGACAAAGAGAAAGTCCGTCCACGCGGAAAACCTGAAGCGCGGGCGCGCTTGGAAAATCGTAGCCGATTCGTAGCAGTGCGTTGTTTTCGATCTCGACCGCATAATTGCACGCCCGTGGGTTCTGTCCGACGCAGACGGGATCTCCGATCGAAACGGCGCTCATGCCGATATGATCAAAACGGCAATCCCGTACGCGGATTCTCGCGCCCTCACCGATCATCAGGATTCCGTTGGCGTTCATCTCGTAAAATTCGCAATTTCTGACCGTAAAGCCGCTCACGCCGCGCGCAAAAATCGCCGCGGCTTCGATCTTTTTCGACTCCCGCTTTTCAATATTCGCCTGTGTGGAAATATAGCCGCGCTCGCAAACGTAGCCCTCGGAAATCCCCGTGAAGGATACATTTTCAAAGGAAACGCCGTCCATACCGCCGAAGCGGAACAGACCGTCCGTCTGCGCGACGGCGCATTCTCCCGCGAGCGCTCCCTTGGGCGCATACGAGATCACGCCCGTATGATGGTCGTAGCAGAAGGTGTCCTCCTTCAGAAACGCGGGATGGTTGCGGAAGAAAAACGCCCTGTTTTTCTGCTGTAAGCAACGGTTGACGCCGACCAGGTAAGCGCGGTATTCGTCCTCCTTCATTTTCAGCAGAACGTGACGCTTGCCTTCTCCGTCGTATTTCACGCGCGTTCTATCCACGCCGACGGGATGCAGGACGTGAAACTCCCATTCCATATGGATCATCATTTCCATCGCGCCGAAGCCGTCCTCGGGCAGACAGTCGGCAGCTTCTTCGGGAATATAAAATCCCTCCAGATTTTCTTCGCAAAGACGATCCTTTCCCTCTGCAAAAGGAAAGACTTGTAGAAAAGACGCGGAACGGCACATCGGGATTCTTCGTCCATCGACGTAAAGATCCCGAAAACGCGGAAAATTCCCTTGCCCGTTCCTCTCCAAAGAATAAGTATAGAACGTTTCTTCTTTTCTGAAGCCGTCGCTGTTTAACGGCTTCAGCGAGGTGAAACGCGCCTTCCCCCGTTCGCAAATAAAGGAAAGAGAGATATTGGCGAGCGCAGGCTCTTCCGCCGCGTCAAACGAAATCGGTTTCGTTACAACGTATTCGCCGTCGTCCAGAATGAGCTCCGCTTTCTCACGCTTTTTGTGTTCTGATCCTTTGGCAAAAGACAGAATCGCTTCTCTTGCCGCAATAATATCGGAAAATTGTTCTCCCGTTTGTCTGAAACAGATCATGTCAGCCTCCCTGTTTGATTTGGTAAGACCATTATAGCATAAAATCCGCAGAGAAGCAAGTTCTCTGCGGCAGACTGTCGAAAAAGCCATGTAGAAAATTCAAAAATAAAAAGTTGCACAAAGCCAAAAAGGCTCCCTCTGGGAGGCAATGTCGTCAACTTAAGAAAATATAATAAACGCGAGTTCGATGAAAAAACAAATTCTTGTTTGAAAGGATCTCTCCCTCCGTCTTGCCTGAAGGCAATCCACCTCCCTCGTCAGAGGGAGGCATTCGGCTTTTTCCAC
>JAFQOX010000083.1 GCA_017412045.1 Clostridia bacterium | reverse complement strand
TTTTCAAAAGCCTTATTTGCACGCGGGCTCCTTCCGCCTCGTAAACTCGGCACCTTCCTCCCGGAGGAAGGCTTTTTAGCATCTCATCTTTTGGCGAAATTGACGAAACTGAATTTTTTAACTGACTTTATCGACAAGCTGGAACGGCAACCTCACGGTTGCCGTTTTTATTTAGGACTCGTTTGAAACATGACAATATACCCCAAAGCGTGAGCCTTTGAAATTAGATTTATTAACAAATTGTTTACTCGTTTAACAACCCTGACCCTTGCATATCACTCTCGTATATGATATAATGAAGAAAAAATACGGATCACTTTTAAGGAGTTCAATCTCATATGGAAAATTTGAAAATTTTATTTTTGGATATCGACGGCGTGCTCAACAGCGCGCGCTACGATGCCCTGCGCTTGCCCGACCAAGGAAATATCGACGAAACGAGGTTGCCTCTGCTGCAACGGATCATCGGAGAAACGCAGGCGAAAATCGTCCTTTCCTCCTCATGGCGCAAGCAATGGGATAAAAACGATGCGTTGTGCGGCGAAAACGGCGCGGCGATCAACCGTCTGTTCCGGGCGCATGGGTTATCCGTCTATGATAAGATCCCCGATTTTCCCTCCAATGACCGCGCGGAGGAAATCCGCGCATGGCTGAAACAAAATGCCTCCGTGACGCGCTTCGTGATCCTGGACGATATTCGTTTCGGATGGGGCGATCTTCAGGACTTCGTGGTCAATACGAATTCCAGAATCGGCAGAGGGCTGGAGGAAAGGCACGCAGAGCAAGCGATCCGCTTGCTGAATGGGTGATCCATATGAAAACGAAAAGCTTGACCTTTACCGAATCGCTGATGCTGGTGGCGGGCGCGGGCATCGGAACGGGAATTCTGACGATCCCTTACGCCATCGACAAAATCGGCGTTTTCGGCACGCTGACCGCGCTCCTGCTCGCTTACGCCGCAAGCGTCCTGATGTATCTGATCATCGCGGATCTCACGCGCAATTCCGAAAAGCCCGACGACCTGCTCGCCATTCTGGACGAGCATCTGTTCAGAGGAAAAGGAAAAAGGGCGCTCAATATCGCTTTTCTGATCTTGCTCGTGCTTCTCCTGCTTGAAAATTTAGTGGTATATATTCTGTGCGCGGGCAACGTGCTGACCGACCTGCTCGGCATAAACGGCACGGTGACGAAGATCATGTTCTACGCGCTCGCCTCCGTCGTCGTCCTTTTCGGCGTCAAGGGTATGGGCGTGGGAGAAAAGCTCTCCATGCTCCTGATCGGCGGCGCGGTGCTCGTGCTGATGGCGCTATCTTTTTTCAACGTGAAGCGTACTCTCAGCGTTTCCTTTGGTACGCCGAGCACCGTTTTTGCCGTGTACGGACTCTTTATGTTTGCTTTTTCCGCGATCTTTTCCATCATTCAGGTCTGCAACCACATTGAAAAAAGAGAGCAGACGGGCAAAGCCGTCATCGGCGGTCTGACGCTCAACGCGCTGATCACCGCGGCGTTTACGGCGGCGGTCATTCTCGGCTCGGATACCGTGACCGAAATTGCCACCATCGGTCTTTCCGCGAGCATTGGGATCCCGCTCGTCAAGCTCCTTTGCTCCGTCCTTGTGCTCCTTGCCATGTTCACCTCCTTCTGGTCGAGCGGATTTGCCTTCTCGGACGTTGTCGGAGGACAGTTCGGCTTATCTGCAAGGCTCTCTTGGTTCATCGCAACGGTTCCCGCTCTGCTGATCGCCGTATTTCTTCCGCTCGGCGTGCTGGATTACGTACAGATCGGCGCGGGCGCGCTTTCGATCATTCTTGTCATCGTCGTTCTACCCGCATATCAAAATGCAGTCAAAAATCCGAAAGAAAGACTTTTGCTCGGCAGATGCTCGGGTAATCAGTTTATGATTGCGGCGGTTGCCGTTGCCGTTATTCTGATGGCTGTTTCTTCGTTTATCCCGATCGCTTGATCGGAGAAAGGAATCTATATGAAAATTGCATTGATCTCGCCTGCGGGCGCCATGCACAGATACAACGGAATGTTTCACAAGGGCTTGCATTACGCGCCCATTACCCTGGCGCTCCTCGCCGCGCTCGTGCCGAAGGAGCTGAACGCCGAGGTCGTGATCTACGACGAGACCGCGGAGGCGATCCCGCTCGACACCGATGCCGACGTGATCGCCATCACCTGCATTACGGGAACCTCCTCCCGATGCTACAAATACGCCGATTATTTCAGATCTATCGGAAAGACCGTGCTTCTCGGCGGCGTTCATCCCTCGCTTTGTCCCGACGAGGCGGCGGCGCACGCCGATGCCATTCTGACGGGACTTGGCGAAAAAAGCTTTCCGCAGGCGCTCCTCGATATCCGCGACGGTACGCTCAAGCCGCGCTATCACGGAGGCGGATGCGCGGAGATCGGCGGCAGACCTCTGCCGAGAAAGGATCTGCTCAATAAGAAAAAATATATCACGCTCAACACCGTCGAGGCGGTGCGCGGCTGTAACCATTCCTGCACCTTCTGCGCGTATCCCGCCGCGTTCGGTCAGCGCGTCATCACCCGTCCCGTCGAGGACGTGATCGCGGAGATCAAGTCCTTCAAGGGAAAAGAGGTCATTTTCCCCGACGTGAATCTGATCGCAAACACTGCCTATGCCAAAGAGCTTTTCACGGCGATGATCCCGCTGAAAAAATGGTGGATGGGACTCACCACCACCGCCATCGGTCACAACGACGAGCTGCTCGATATTTTCCAAAAAAGCGGATGCAAGGGTCTGCTGATCGGCTTTGAATCGGTCAACCAGGCAACCCAGCAGGGCATCCGTAAGGGCGTGAACCGCGTAGAGGAATACAAGGCGCTGATGGATAAGCTCCACCGCAAGGGCATCATGGTCATGGGCTGCTTTGCCTTCGGCGCGGACGAGGACGGCCCCGACGTGTTCCGCCGCACAGTTGACCTTTGCCTCGAAGCGAAAATTGACCTGCCGCGCTTTTCGATCATCACGCCCTTCCCCGGAACGGCATTTTACCGTGAGCTGGAAGCCGAGGGACGTATCGTGGAGCACGATTTTGCCATGTACGACGTGGAGCACTGCGTCTATCAGCCGAAGCAGATGACCAAAGAGGAGCTGGAGGCAGGGATCGCGTGGGCGTGGAAGGAAACGTATTCGTGGAAAAATATCCGGAAACGCCTTGACCTGACCAAGTTCCGCACCGTCAAGAGCATCTATATGCTCGTCAATATCGGATACCGAAAATACGCAAAGGAATTTGAAATCTTCGGCGCCGACGTGATGGCGGATAACAGCGACATTCCGGAGGTAGGTTAAAAAATAATGAAAATTCTGTTTATCACACCGTATGACAATAATTACAGATACAAAAGCGCATTTACAAAATCACTCAGTTATATGCCGCTGACCATGCCGTATCTCGCGGCATTGACACCGGAGAAGTATTGCGCGGAATGCAAAGCAATCGACGAGGGCGTGCAAAAGATCAACTATGAAAAGCTCGGCTTTTACGATATTGTGGCAATCACCGCCGTGACCTCATCGGTAAAAAGAGGTTATGCGCTCGCCGCGTTTTTTAAGCAAAAGGGAAGCTATATCGTGATGGGCGGTCATCACGTCACGCTCTGCCCCGAGGAAGCGGCAGAGCACGCAGATACCGTGATGACGGGACCTGCCGACAGAACGTGGCGTGCGTTTATGGAAGATTTTGCAAGAGGCGCTCCCAAGCCCCGTTACGACGGAGAGCACTGCGATATCGGCGCGGCAAACGTGATCCCCAGACGGGATCTGATGCAAAAGAGCAAATATATCTTCGCGCCCACCGTGATCGCCAATTTCGGCTGTAGGAATCACTGCGAATTTTGCGTGATCAACTCCTTCTGGGGAGGCAAATACAGCGCGAGAAAAATCGGGGACGTCATCGAGGAGATCCGATCGCTGAAAAGCAAGTATATTCTGTTTCTCGATCCGTCGCCGACCTCGGATCCCACGTATGCAAAAGCTTTTTTTGAAGCGCTGATCCCGCTGAAGATCAAGTGGGCGGGGCTTTGTACCACTGACGTCTGTGAGGACCGGACGCTTTTTGATCTGATGATCCGAAGCGGGTGCATCGGAATCCTGATGGGCTTTGAGACCTTTTCCGAGGACAGCCTGCGGGAAAGTCATAAGAAAAACAAAATCGAGCAGTACAAGGCGGCGGTGGATCGGTTCCATCAAAACGGCGTCAGCGTGCTCGGCACGTTTATGCTGGGCTTTGACGGCGACACAAAGGAAAGTATTCTGAAAATGCCCGATTATATCGAGGAGATCGGCGTTGATATTCCCAGATTTGCGATTCTGACGCCGTATCCGAACACACCGACGTACAGAAGGCTTGACGCCGAAGGGCGGATTTTGTCGAAGGATTGGAACGATTACGACAGCATTCACGCCGCGTTTGCGCCGAAAAGCTTTACGGCGAGAGAGCTGGAGGAAATGCTGTGCGCGGTCTCCAACGAATGCTATACGTGGAAGCGCATTTGGAAACGAGCCGTGCGCAACCGCTACGGCGGGCTGCTCAAGCTCGGCGTGAATCTCGGATTCAGAATATACAACAAAAAGGTAGCCAAAACGCTGAGAAAGGATTGGAGCAAACAAGCATGAAAATTACCTTTATTCTCCCCGCCATCGGCAAAAAGACGGGGCAAAAGTATCTCAAAAGCTGGTTGATGGAGCCGCTGACCATCGCCGTGCTGAACTCTATGATCCCCGAAAGCTTCGAGCGCGAATTTTTCGACGACAGAATCGAAAATATCAACTATGAAACCGAAACCGACGTCGTTTTCATCACCGTCGAAACCTATACCGCCAAGCGCGCTTATTTTATCGCGGGCGAGTTCCGCAAGCGCGGCAAAAAGGTCGTTCTGGGCGGTTATCACGTCACGCTTTGTCCCGAGGAGGCAACCCTGTACGCCGACAGCATTATGGTCGGCAACGCGGACGGTATCATTTCCGGTGTTCTTTCCGATATTGAAAACGGAACGCTTCAGAAAAGATACGACGGCGGCGCGTGTATTGCGTATCAAATGCCCGACAGGAGCATTTACGCCGACAAAATGAAGAAATATCTGCCCGTATCCCTGGTGGAAACGGGGCGCGGCTGTTATCATAACTGCGAATTCTGCTCCATCGCGGGATATTACCGCCAATGCTACATACACAGAGAGGTCGCGGATATTATCGCAGAGATCAAGTCCTGTAAGCATAAAATCTTTTTCTTCGTGGACGACAGCATTTTTTCCAACAAGGCGTTTGCCAAAGAGCTTTTTGAGGAGCTCAAAAAGCTGGATATCATCTGGACGACGCAGATCACCCTTGATATTGCGAAAGATGACGAAATGCTCCACTTGATGAAGGAAAGCGGCTGTGAAATGGTGCTGATCGGCTTTGAGTCCATCGAGAGCGATAACCTCAAACAGATGAACAAGGGCTGGTCGGAGAGGCTTGGCGAGCGCGAGGCTCTGATTCAAAAGATACACGACGCCGGTATCGGTATCTATGCCAGCTTCGTATTCGGCTTTGACTCGGACAACGAGGATACCTTCAGGGCAACGCTTGCGTTCTGCGAAAAGCATCAATTTTTCGTGGTCGCCTTCAATCATCTCCTCATTTTCCCCCATACGAAAACGTACGAGTCCTTCAAAGCTGACAACCGACTGATCTCGGAGCAATGGTGGCTGGAAAGCGGATACACCTTCGGAACGGTAACGTTCAACCCCAAACAAATGACCTCCGAGCATCTTCGCGCCTGCTGTAAAGGCTACCGAAAGAAATATTTCGAATTTTCGTCTATTTTTAAACGCGGAAGAACGATGCACAAGCGTAGCAAGGGCTTTTTGATCAACTTTGCTTATTGGGCGATCAATATGATTTTCCACTTTGAAATTGACAAGCGCTTCGGTATTCCGATCGGCGAAAACCTCGAGGAAAAGAAGAAATGAACGAATCGAAATACGCGGCATCCGCATCCGACGGCAAGGAGATCCTGCGGATTCTGGAAAGCTCCGCCGCCAAGGGCAATATTGAACTGATCTATACCCGCCGCCCCGATGCCTACGAATCCTATCGGAAGGAATCGGGCGAGGCGCGCGTATTTCTTTCCCGTGACGGCGAGCGCGCCGTCGGCACCTGTGCCGAAATCGTCCGAGAGGTCTATATCGGCGGAGAGGAAAGAAAATCCGCCTACATCTGCGGACTGAAAAAGGATGCGGACTACGAAGGCGGCGTGGGCTTCGGCGTCAGACTGATCCGCGATCTCTGCCGCGAGGATATTGATTTTTATTATTGCTCTGTGGTGGCGGACAACGACAGGGCACAAAAAACCTTTGAAAAGAGCAGACGTATGATCTCCATACGCCCGATGCTCACGTACAAAACCTATATTTTCAGTCCCAAAATCAGAATCAAAGCGCCAAGGCATTCCCTGAACTTCCGCCGCGCGGAAGAAAACGATCGCGAGAGGCTGACGGATTTTCTGAATACCGAGGGCAGAAGGCGGGATCTGTTCCCCGTGATCCGATCGCTCGACGGCTTCTGCGATCTGCGCGCGGAGGATTTTTATCTGCTCCTCGACGGAGATCGGATCGTTGCCGCGGCGGCGCTCTGGAATCAGACCGCCTACAAGCAATACGTCGTCAAGCGGTACCGCGGTCCGATGAAGCTTGCGCGTCTCGCCAATCCCCTGCTCTCTGTGCTCGGCTATATCAACCTTCCGAAGGAAAACGCGCCGCTCGATTTCCCCATGCTGTCCTTTTTCATCACACAGAACGACAGCGAGGAATATTACCGCATTTTTCTGCATGAGATCAAGCGGGAAATCGCCAAAAAATACGGAATGTTCGTCATCGGTCTGCACGAGGGGCATTTTGCATTCCCGATTCTGGAAAAGCTTCCGTCCGTCAGCTTCGAAACGAAGCTTTATGCGATCGGCTTTCCGTGGAGCGGGCAGAAAATACGGCAGCCCGATCTGAAAAAGGTGTTTTTTGAATGCGGGCTTTTATAAACGAAAAAGAGGAAGAAAAAAGAAAACCATCCGAACGTAGCTCGGATGGTTTTCTTGGTGACCCGTAGGGGAATCGGTCGTTCCGAATAGCGTAGCTTTTCGGAGCGCTCGACGCTCGTTGGTCGTCGCGGGGTTCTGTACTCCAATTGCCGGGCAATTGGAGTTGCCATTTAGGCTGTCATTCACTACCGCTTTCTTCGATTCCCTGCCATTGTAGTTCAAAAAGAATAAAAAAACAGGCGCCTCTGCGCCTGTTTTTTTATTCTTGGTGGCCCGTAG
>JAFQOX010000082.1 GCA_017412045.1 Clostridia bacterium | reverse complement strand
GCGGGCTCCTTCTGTGAGCAAATCAAAATAGCCTAAATGGCTGTTTTGATGAAGCGATACCCCACAAAGCAAGGAGTTTCAGAAGCAAAGTTCGCTTTGCGCGTGAAACGACTATGCGACTGGGGAGACCACGCTTTGCGTTCCACCTTCCTTAACGTTTTGCACACGAAATGCTTTTCGTGTTGCATAATGTGCGGAGGAAGGCTTTTTAGCATCTCATCTTTTGACGAAATTGACGAAACTGAATTTTTTAACTGACTTTATCGACAAGCTGACCGCCCCTGCGATTCCGAAAGGAAGCGCAGAGGCGGTTTTTGGTATTGGTGATTTAATCTTTGATAATATCGCCTACGCCGTTCAGAATGTATTTGGGGCGGTAGGGGAATTTGTCCACGTCCTCTCTGGAGGTGACGCCGCTGAGAACGAGGATGGTGTCCACGTTGGACTCGATGCCCGCGATGATATCCGTATCCATGCGATCTCCGATAAAGACGATCTCCGAGCTGCGGCAGTCGATCTTTTTGAGTCCGCGGCGGAGCATGAGAGGGTTGGGCTTGCCGACGAAATACGCCTTTTTGCCCGTTGCGATCTCGATGGGAGCAATGAGCGAGCCCGTCGCGGGCATGATGCCCCTTTCGGTCACGCCAACGGTATCGGGATTGGCACCGATCAGCTTTGCGCCCTTGTTGACGAGCTCGATGGCTTTTTCGATCTTTTCAAAGCAATAGGTTCTCGTTTCTCCGAGCACGACGTAATCGGGATTGACGTCGTTCATGTAAATGCCCATATCGTACATCGCCTTTGCGAGCGCGGCTTCGCCGATCACGTACGCCGTGCATCCGGGCGCCTGACTGTAGAGGAATTCCGCCGTCGCCATGGCGCTCGTATAGAAATGCTCCGCGCCGACGCTCAGACCCATGCGTGCGAGCTTCATGCTCAGCTCGTGCGGCGTGCGCTCGGGGCTGTTCGTCAGAAATACGAATTTCTTGTCGTTTTCGATCATCCAATTGACGAATTCCTTCACGCCGTCCAGAATGCGGCTTCCGTGGTAGATCACGCCGTCCATATCGCAGATAAAGCCGGCTTTATTCATGATTTCCTGCATATTGAAAATTCCTTTCCTTCGGTTTTTGGATTTGAGAATTCAGACTCAGATCACGATGCTTTTCGTTCTGAAATCGCGCTTACGGTTATCGTATCCCGTATTGTCCTTATAGAGCCGAACGGTTTTCGTAACGGTCTTTCCTTCGTGGGTGGCTTCGATCTCGTAATCGCCGTAGAAGCCCGTGAAGCAGAATCTGCCGCTTGCCTCGGCGGTGAGGTTCGTACGCCATTCCCGATTGATCAGCTCGTCGAGCGCGCGGTAGACGGGCTTTTCGGAGCAATCGTTACGGAGCAGTCCCGAATGATAGAGATTTTCCGCGCCGAACGCCGTGTTATCCGCTAAGTTCCACCAGACGATGGAATCGACGTATTTTCTGCCGAACCAGAGCTTGAAAAGTCTTTTTGCCAGCTCTGCCTGCAAAGCCTCGTCCTCGGGATCGTGACCGAAGGAGGGGATGGAGATCTCGGAAACGGAGATGGGCAGACGGAAATCGCCGTACCGCTCGAAAACATCAAGCAAACGGAGCGGATTGCACACGTGATGGATCTGGGAAAAGAGCTTATCTTGGTCGCCGTTGGCGTGGAACTGCATACCGATGCCCTCTATGGGCGCGCCCTTCGTGAGATTTTCCTTCAGCGCCATATAGTAATAGCTGCGGAAGCCGCTGTATTGCGTTTCTCCGAAGGTCTCGAACATTCCCTCATTCCAATACAGATTGGAATAAGGGAAATATTTTTTGCAGAGGTCGAACGCCCATTTTTCGTGATCGGGCTCGTCGGTGAGCTGCAGATTTCTGCAACCGAAGCCCTTGTAGCAGTTTTTATAAATGCGGAACATCTCGTTGATGACGTCCACGTCAACGAAGGTATCGGGGTAACGCTCTGCAATTGCCTTCAGACGGCGGTCGATCTTGATTTTGATCTCCCTGCTGTCCTCGCTGATCCAATCGGGCTGGAAGGAATTGTAGATCAGACAGTGCCCCTTCATGCGCATACCGTGCTCCTCGCAGAATTTGACGATCGTATCGACGGGCGGACGTCTGTGGATATAGGGAGAGTCCTCGTCAAAGCGCGGCTTTCCCTCCTCTGGCTCAAGCGTGTCCCAGTAAAGGGGGACCACGGCGTAGTTGAACAGACGGGCGAATTTCTCGCGGTACGCCTTTCTCCGCGCTTCGTCCTCAAACTCATCGAGATAAAAGGTATTGCAGCCGAATTTGAATTCGTGAGAGACCTGTCTCAGCTTGATTTTCACGTTTTTCAGAGGATTGCCGTTTTCGTCCGTGAAGGCAAGCGAAAACGCGCCCTTTCGGTTTTCCTCGATGTCGCGGTCCAGCTTGGCATCCAGATAGAAGCCGAAGCGGTCAAATTCGTCGATCAGAAGCTGCATCTGCTTTTTGCTTGACATGATGAAATCTCCTTTATTCAGCGTCCTTTTTTTGGCAAGGACAGTTTTTCTTTTTGACGGTCAGAAAAACGAAGATCACGATGATGGCAGTACCGATCAAGGCGATCGCAATGACAACGGCGGGCTTGATGCCTTCCGGGAGCTCGTTGCCGCCCTGCTGTCCGGTTTCACTTGTTTCTCCGGTCGCGCCCGACGGGGAGGATTCTGTGCTCGATACGCCCGTTTGAGAAGTGGAGGTCGAGGTTGCCGAGGAGGAAGCGGACGAGGACGTGCTTCCCTCGGGCGGTGTGATCGGCGGCGGAGCATCTGCGGTTCCGATGGACGACAGGAGCGCTTCCGCGCGCGCGGAAAGGAAATACCGCATGAAGCCGAGCGCGGTGTTCTTCGTTTCGTCCGCTGGCGTTCCGTAGTCCGCAAACTGCACGAATTTGACGGAGGATTTGGAGCCGTAGTGGGTGAGCAGCCAGGAATCGCCGTCGTAAAGCTTCCATTTCGTTCTGTCCATTGTTACGCCTGCGCGGATTTCCTCGACGCTTTCGGCAAACCAGCCGTTTTCCTTCAGCGCGTTTTGTACGGCGGTGTACGCGATCGCGTATTGCTGAGAGACCTCGTATTGAAAATCGGCGTGGGTCATCAGCTTTTTGGCGAAATCTCTGACGTAGTCCTGGAATACGCCGTTCTGCGCCCAGAGATAAGCGACGTCCTGACCGAATTCGTAATTGAAATTGATATTACCGAGGGTGTTGTCGAGGTCCCAGAGGGGTCCCATATAAATTTTGGCGGTTTTGCCATCCTCGTCGGCTTCCTTGAAGAAAAACATACTGCCGAGATAGGCATCCCAGTTTTTCATCAGCTCCTGTACCGTATATACGCCCGCGAAGCTTTCCATATCGATATATTCGCTGTAATGGATGCCCTTGCGGTTGAAGCCGTTTTCGGAGAAGATGGCTTCCTCCATATCGGCAAACAGTCCAGCGATATATTCCACTTCCTCGCGGCTTGCGTATTCGGGTGATTTGACGGTGTAGATCAGCCCGTTTTCGGTGACGAAATGGCAGGGCTCCTGGAGACCTCGGAAGTCAAGCTCCACGAGATAGCCGCCCGTGACGTCGTCCGGAGATTCCATACCCTCGCAGTAGGAATAGGATTCGAGAATGCTGTTTTCGATCAAAGCGCCGCTCGTCACCATTCTCTGCGGGAAATCCTCAAGGTCGCGGTCGGGATTGGCTTTCTCGGTTGCCTTTTCCAGATCCGTGATATCCACGCGGTTTTCACCGATCTGGACCTTTTCCGTGAGCATATAAAGACCGCGGTATTCGCCGTCCACGTAAAGATCCACGAAGCGGTAGTCGATGTTATAGGGAATATTCAGCGCTTCGCCGAGATGGAAGCCGAGCGCGTTGTGGAGCGCGGATTGGTCGGTATAATTGGCGAGCAGGATCCAGGTTTTCGCCTTGCCCATGCCGAAAAGATCCGTTTTGGAGGCGAGCTTGATCTGATACGGCTTTTTGAGATAGGTCCACGTTGCGTTACCGCGGCTTTTGATCTCGCTTTTCGTATCCTCGGCAAGGTCGCTGTATTCCGCTGAACCGTCGGGATTCAGCATGACGATACGGGCGTTCTTATCCCTCGCTTCCTTGTCGGCATCGATGGCGGAAAGACCTTGTGAGGTGGAGACGAAAACGGAAGAAAGGGTGCCGTCGTGATAGAAGGTATAGCTTTCGTTTTTGCCGTTTACGCTCAGAGACAGGCGGTAGCATTCCGCGCCGCGCTCGTCCGTCGTTTTGCAGGCGGTGATATCGAGCGCTTCTCCCGCTTGCAGCGCGCCGGAAAATTGTTTTCCGTCGGTGTAAGCGATCTCACCGTCGAAGGAAAATCTGATTTTGGTGAGATCCACGGAGGAGGGGAGGTAAAAGACCCCATCGGTCGCGCTGACGGACATTTCTTTGCTGGCGGCGTTCGGGATCAGGATTTGCAGATTCTCGCCGCTTTCCGCAAATAAGCAGACGGAGAGCAAGCAAACGAGCATCAGCGCGCACATGACAGAAAGAAACGTTTTTTTCATACGGTGCACCTCTCTTGATAAATTTAATATTTGCTTTCATTATAACAGATTATCCTGAAAAAAGCAATCCCTATCCGCATTTCTGCCCTTTGAAAATCAAAATCAGCGTGCTGCTCCGTCGGGGGCATCACGCTGATTTTTTACACTATAGGAAATTGCGTAAAACGGCTCCGCCGTCGAACAAGGAACAAAATCAGAACAAACTGCTATACGGCGGCAACCATCAGCGGCGATTCGCCGCTTTTTTAAAGGATTTGCCGGATGTGGGATATCCGGGTTTTTAGCGGTGTGTAAATTCCGTTTTCATGCCGTCGTAGGAGACGAGCCATCCGTACGGGCGGACGAGCTCCTCCAGACGGTGGTGGATCGGATTGCCGTTGTGAGAAAAATGGTTGATGATCTTGACCGTTTTTTCGGAGGAAGCACCGATCTGCTCCAGACGCGCGTTCACGCGGAAATTGTTGTCGATTGCCATGTGACCGTCTTTGTCTCTGCAAGGGAGATCGACGTGTGTGCAGTCGAAGCTGATACAGTCGAAGAACAGTCTTTCTTTTTCAATATAATCAAAAACCTCGTCAAAGAAATAGCCCGTATCGTTTGCATAGAGCAGGGAGGCATCCTCGCTTTGAATGATATAAATGAAGGGCTCTTCTGCGGGATCGTCCATATGTCTTGCGGGTAGTGCGGTCACGATGTAATCGCCGACCGCCGTCGGCTGATAGGCAGAGAGCGTATGTACGTCGACGTATTTGACGTTAGGAATCTGAGCGATTTTGCGCGCCGCGCCCGCGCCGCAGTATACGTCGAGCGTTTTCGCGCGCATTTCGTGCGCAAAGGGGGAATGTCTCATCTCAAATTCTGCCGGGTACAGATGATCGCTGTGGGGATGAGTGACGAGCAGATTTTTGATGCAGTCACCCTCGATGCCGTTTGTCAGAAAATGAAAATAGGTGTCTGCGGGCAGATCAATGAGCAGTTCATCGTTTATGAGCGCCTGTGAGCGCGTACGGATATTTTTTCCGACGAGTCTGCGCGCTTCCTTGCAGACGGCACAGTTGCAGAATACGGCGGGCATACCCTCTGCCGCCGCGGTTCCGAGATAAGTCAATTTCATCTTGGTTTGCCTTGCCTTTCTTTTTCGAATTTCAATATCAGTCGATCCAAAGGACCATTTCCAATATACGTTTTGCGCAGAGCGCCATTTCGTCACGGGTGACGAGTCCTTTTTCGAAGGGCTCTTTGAGCTGTCCTCTCTGCCGCGCAGGCATACGGACGTCGTTTCCTGCCTTGACCTCTTTATAATGCTCGGCGGTGTTGGACCAGTCTGTGGTCAGCATACCCCGATAGCCCCATTCCTCGCGCAGAATGCCCTGAAGAAGCTCGGCAGATTCGGAGGTATGCACGCCGTTGATGCGATTGTAGGAGGTCATGATGATCTTGGGCGCGGATTCTCTGACGCAGATCTCAAAGCCCTTGAGATAGATCTCGCGGAGTGCGCGCTCGGAAACGATGGAATCGCTTTCGCTTCGGTTGGTCTCCTTGTTGTTTGCCGCGAAATGCTTGGGCGTTGCGGCAACACCCTCGGATTGAATACCTCTGACCATCGCCGCCGCCATCTTACCTGCGATCAGCGGGTCCTCGGAGTAGTATTCGAAGTTTCTGCCGCAAAGGGGGCTTCTGTGAATGTTGAGCGCGGGCGTGAGCCAGATCTGGATGTTGTTTTCCTTGCATTCGAGCGCGCCTGCCTTGCCGACCTCCTCCACAAGCTCGGTATTCCAGGTGCACGCGAGCGCGGTGGCTACGGGAAACGCCGTCGTGCGGATGCCTCGTCTGTGATGCAGACGGAGTCCCGCGGGACCGTCCGCCGTGGCAATGGGGGGAATGCCGTATTTGTTTCGGTAGCCGCCCATGGTTCCCGTATTGCAAACGCCCGTGTCGGGATGTCCCACGAGCACCTCCATCAGATCCTCATCTGTTATCTGGGAAATGAACTCGTCAAGCGTCATACTGCCGAGGGCAACCTTGTAGAGACCTTGAATATCTTCTGTTTTTTTGTATTCGTTGTGATAATGATTTTGGAACGTGTGTATCGGCTCCGTGCGTACGGGCGCTTCACGGTAAGTGCCGTCGGCAAGCAGACGTTTGCCGAGACGGAAGGGTGCGCAGTAGGTTGTCAGCTTTTTCGTGACGGTGCTTTCGGCAACGGAGAATACGTAATCGGTTTCTATGTGATCACGGACGGACGTGCCGACGAAGATACGGTAATCACCCGCCTCCATCACGTAAGCGCCCTTTTCCACGTCACCCATATCGTCGTAGCTTGCCATGTCATGGACGTCGAAGGACAGGCTGACGGATGCCGTTTCGCCCGGCTGAATGAGGGGTGTTTTCTTGAATGCCGCAAGCGCGATCTTTTCTTTGGTGATCTTGCCCTTGGGTGCGCTGTAGTAGACCTGGACGACTTCTTTGCCCGCGCGATTGCCCGTATTTTTCACGTTCGCGGTCACGAAAATGCGCTTGCCGTTGCCGCCGACGAAAGTATCGGAAATTTCAAAGGTCGTATAGGTCAGACCGTAGCCGAACGGATAGACGACGGCGGACTGCTTTCCGGGAATCGTCTCAAAATAGCGGTAGCCGACGAAAATATCTTCCGTATATTTGACGTAATCCTCCGATTCATGGAAGCCCTCGGAGGAGGGATAATTCGCAAACGCTCTGACGCAGGTATCCGCGAGCTTACCCGAGGGCGCATCGTCACCCACGAGCATATCCGCCGCGGCGAGTCCGCCCTCCATGCCGCCCTGCCAGAGCAGGAGCGCCGCCTTGATCTTACCATTGTCGGCAAACCATGAGGTGTCGATCATCGCGCCGACGTTGAGGAGCACGACGACGTTGTCAAAGCGGGAAAGCACGTCGGCGATCATTTCCTTTTCGCCGTCCTCCAGCTCGAAATATTTGTTGGTATCGTCGTTGCGCTTATCGTAGCCCTCTCCGGAAAAACGGCAAATCGTGACGATCGCCGTGTCTGCGTAAGCGCCGGCGCGATCCAGAAGCTCGGAGGGAATCTTCGGCTCGGTCAGTCTGCCGTTTTCTCCGCCGCTTTTATAGGATTCCGTGACGTATTCCTGATAAAAAAGGGAAAGCGGATCAAAAACGTCAACCTTGTCGCCTTTCAGCTTCAATCCTTCGTAAATATTGCGTACGTAGGGAGAATGCACGTCGCCGGAGCCGCTTCCGCCCTTGACGTAGTCGATCTGAGCATTGCCGAATACGGCGACCTTCGCTCCCTTTTGCAAAGGAAGGAGGCCGCCGTCGTTTTTCAGCAGGACGGTTCCCTCGCAAGCCGCGCGGCGGGAGAGCGCGACGTGTTTTTCACAGGCGGTAATACAGGAACGGTTATCGCCAAGAGGAATGCAGGGGGTGAATCTGGCTCTGGTCCATTTTTCAATCGGAAAATCCATAACGAAAGCTCCTTTTCAAATTAAGATTGGTAATTTTATTATAACATGAAGCGCTGTAAATTCATAGCGGAAAATCAAAAATCTCTCGAAAAAATATTTTTAAGAAATTTGCAAAAAAATGAAAAAAGATATTGATTTTTATTTTTTGTGTGATATAATAATTCTGTTTGTGAGCATAAAATACGGAGGTTTTTGAA
Source organism: Clostridia bacterium (assembly GCA_017412045.1). GTDB lineage: Bacteria > Bacillota > Clostridia > Oscillospirales > CAG-272 > QALR01. The sequence goes on along the minus strand of JAFQOX010000082.1, from coordinate 6,024 downwards.
ATGGCACATTCGATCAGAAGGCATCCCATCCTTGTAAACCCGAAAAAATCGGGACGTTCCGGATTCTCTTTTCGCGTACTCCTTCATACGGCGGTTACGGCTGTCCGAACCTTTTTGCATCAGAATACCGTCCTTGCGATCGCTCTGGCGGCGGCATTTGTCACGTCTCTCGTGATTCCGCCCGATGCCGGGTATCTCGGTTATTTTGATTTCAAGACGCTGACTTGTCTTTTCTGTACGCTTGCCTGCATCTGCGCCCTCAGAAATCTGAAGTTTTTCGTCACGCTCGCAAGACGCATCATCAGACTTTGCAAAAACGCGAAGCTCTGCGTACTCACTCTCGTGTACATCACCTTCATCGGGTCGATGTTCCTTGCCAACGATATGGCGCTTCTCACGTTCCTGCCGCTTGGATTTATGGTTTTGCAATCGGCAAAGCAAGAGAAATATATGGCCTTTACCTTTGTCATGCAGAATATCGCCGCAAACCTCGGCGGTATGTTGACACCGTTCGGCAATCCTCAAAACCTTTACATATATTCCAAATTCGGTATTCCCACAGGCGAATTCATGAGCATCATGGCGTTGCCCTTCGCGCTTTCGATCGCGGTTATCACGCTCTGCTGTCTCATTTTCGTCAAGTCCGAAGCTCTGGAGATCGAAAACGACGACGTTGTGATCAACCGCCGCCGCGCGGCGATCTATCTTGCGCTGTTCGCGCTCTCCGTGATCATCGTTTTTCGTGTGATCCCCTATCAGATCGGTCTCGTCCTCGTTCCGCTCGCTCTCATGTTTCTTGACCGCGACGCGCTGAAAAAGGTCGACTATCCGCTTCTCCTTACCTTCTGCGCGTTTTTCGTGTTTGCGGGAAACATGGCAAGAATTCCTCTGGTTCAGGCATTCTTCGAGTGGTTGCTCGAAAAGAATACGCTTCTCGTCAGCGCGCTGTCCTGCCAGTTTATCAGTAACGTCCCCAGTGCCGTTCTGCTTTCCCAGTTTACCGATAATTACAGAGAATTGCTTCTCGGTGTGAATATCGGCGGCGCGGGCACGCTGATCGCCTCTCTTGCCAGCCTGATTACGTTCCGCGAATATACAAAGCATTATCCCGAAAAGACAGGAAAGTATATCGCCCTCTTTTCCGTCTGCAACTTCGGTATGCTTGCGCTCCTTCTCATTGTCGAAAGCCTTTGGCTTAACTTTATGGGCTGATTATAAAACAGATAGAGTTATATAGATGCAAAAAACGCAGTCGAAAACCGACTGCGTTTTTTGGGTATAGTGCTCTGTAACTTCAATAACAAACAAAAGGACTTGCAGACCGTGGATATTTTGGAATATCTGAGGCATAAAAGTCCTTTTATTGCTATGTATGGATCCATACATAATAATTTGAAGAGTTTGTTAGATATTATTTTTTATTTTTAATACACGATAATGCCAAGCAACCGCTTGCTATCCAAATGGCAATAGCAACACCTCTGCAAACCCATGTCATAACATTACCCATACCATTACCAAATTCTTCGGCAACGACAGTAGACATAACAAACACAGCAGAGCCCCAAATGATTCCCAAAACAACGCCAATCCATTTAAAAACAGTATCGCTTTTTTTACTGCGTGTATCTTTTAATCGTTTGTCTTCAGCGATTGTTTCTCTTATACTTTCGATTGCTTCCGCATCCAAATCTCTGTTTACATAGTATTCAGGGGCGCAAATGCTTTCATACATACCGTTTACAAATAAAACAACCTCAAGATCGTCATTTTTATTAAGAGTTTCTCTTACTGTCCAAACGGTACTTTCGTTATCAACCTGAATGATATGTTGACCGGGATCAACTTCAATGTATGTCCCATATTTGAAAAATTTTACCGGTCCACCGTCAAGACGAAACGAACCTTTAACAGAGCCGCTGTTTTCAGCAACTCTTACATGAATAAAAGGCATAGGTACATCTCCTTTTCGATATTATAAATCATATTCTTGAGTCTATTTTTAACTCTATATACAATTATAATGCAATTATAACTAAAAGTCAATATGTTGAGTTAAAAAAAATATAATTATTAAAAATAGGATAGTGAGGTAATGCATAAATGGTATTTGGCGACAAAATCAGATGCGCGAGAGAAGACATGGACTTGTCTCAGCGGGATATGGCGACATTGATTCCAATGAATCAATCCAATTATTCCAAAATAGAACGTGGCGTGCAAGAGCCAAGCATGGCACAGCTTCGCAGCATCTGTAAAATTTTAAAATTAGATCCTCGTTATTTGCTTGATATTGATGAATATGAAGCGATTTCTGCGGAGGATATGAAATTACTCCGTGATATCAAAGAATTTATTAAAACACACACATAAAAACGAGTTAATAAAAAACTTTTATTTATAAGAAGGAAAACACCCTCGACGGATACGTTGAAATCTGTCGAGGGTGTTTTAAATGAAACGAATAAACGAATAATTATTTTATATCAAGTGTAAATACAAATTGGAAATCCTTTTCACAGAAGGAGTAGGGCGCGACGGCGCGGTGTCCGCAGCTGTTGGAGCCGAGACCGCAGACCTTGTAATTGATGAGCAGGAAGGTGTGCGGGGAGGGAACGAGCTCCCAATTGTGGTTGGCCTTTTCCAGCATGGCAGGGCTGTAATGGAGCGCGGAAAATTCAAATCCGTTGCCCGTTGCGCGCAGGGCGTTCGTTTTGTCGGAAAGAACGGCGTATTTGGCATCGACGTGGTTTCCGCATTCCTGCGGCATGATCATATCCTCGTACTGATCCGTGACGGTCGTACGGAAAATATCGTGGTAGGCGTGATTCTGAATATCCGTATAGCAGGAGCGGGGACCCTTTGCAAAATATTCGAGATCCTCAAAGCCGTCAACCGTTTCGATCTGAAGGGCGAAGCGCGGGATCTGCTCGATCCATGCCTGCTTGGGCTGGGCGGCGTTGACCTCAAAGCGGATGCCGTTTCCGTCGAAGATATAGGTGAACGTCAGCTTGAAGAGCGGTACCTTCGCTTTGGAGGCGAAAATGCCCGTCATGACGATGCGGAGCGAATCCGCCGTGTGATCGACGTCGTAGGTGTGCACGTAGGTACGGGCGTGGGGAATATCGAACTGCCTGTACCAGCGTTGCTTGATGTTCATATCGTTATCCGTTGGCGCGCGCCAAGCCGTCCATACCGCGGGAGAGGCAAGAAATTCCTTTTCGCCCTTTTTCATCGAAAGGAGTGCCGCGTCGGTCAGACGGAGCGTATAGGATTTATCACCGCAAGCGACGGATACGATGCCGCATTCCTCCGTATAGGTCACGGGAACGGATACGGCGCGCTTGTCCTCTGCGATCTGCGTTGCGACGGGAAGCTCTGTGAAGCAAGCCTCATCGCCCTTGGATGCAAACCAGGTATCCTTCTTATAGAACGCGCGGAGCATGATATAGCAGGGGAGGCTCGTCTGCGTCGGGAGCGCGGGGAGGCTGACCGTTTTGATCGCGTGCGGCGCGAGGTCGGCATCGATCGTGCCGGAGCCGAGGATGGTGTCGCCGTCCTTGATCTCATAGCGGAGCGCAAGGAGATCTCCGATATTGGTGAAGTCCGTACGGTTGATCAGACGGAGCGTTCCGTTCTTTTCGTCCTCCCAAGAGATTTGCAGGGGCTGGTGCGCTTTTTTGAGAGAATAGAGGGAGGTGTGCGGCTCCAATTCGGGCGAGCAGAGACCGTCGCAGCAGAAGTTTCCGTCGTGGGGATATTCGCCGTGGTCGCCGCCGTAGGTGTATTTTCCGTCCTCTCCGATATAGGTATGATCCTTCCATTCCCATACGCATCCGCCGATCAGACGGGGATAGGAATAGATCAGATTCCAATATTCGTCGATGGAGCCGGGGCCCATGCCCATCGCGTGCGCGTATTCGCAGAGATAGAAGGGACGGGGATCGTTCGATTCGTTTTTGCCGTGCTTTTCGAATTCATGGAGAGGCGTATACATTTCGCTGACGACGTCCACGCAGGCATCGACGGGAGCGGGAGCGGTTGCCCAACGGGCGACACCGCTACAGGTGCCCTCGTAGTGAACGAGTCTTTCCGTGTCGCGCGTTTTGATATAGGCGGACATCGCTCGGTGATTGTCGCCGAAATAGGTTTCGTTGCCGAGCGACCAGAAGATGATAGAAACGCTGTTTTTGTCGCGCTCCAGCGTGCGCACCATGCGGTCAACGAAGCTTTCCCTCCAATCGGGATTGTCTGCTATGAGGAAGGAGGGATTCATATTACGAACGACGTTTTCCACGCCGTGTCCCTCGAGATCGCATTCGTCCACGACGTAGAAGCCGTATTTGTCGCAAAGCTCGTAAAAGACGGGCGCATTGGGGTAGTGGGAGGTTCGGATGCAGTTGATATGATTCTTTTTCATGAGGGTGAGATCCGCCATCATATCCTCGACGGAAACGGTGTAGCCGTTTCGCGCGTGGGTGTCGTGGCGGTTGACGCCCTTAAGCTTGACGGCAGTACCGTTGATGAGAAGCTCGCCCTTGGCGCTGACGGCGATGCTGCGGAAGCCGATCTGCTTTCGGATATATTCCTCGCCTGCTTTGATGACGAGCGTATACAGCTCCGGTGTTTCCGCCGTCCAGAGTCTGGGATTGTCCGCGTGAAGCGCGGGGAGCGCGGTCTCACCGTCGTAAAGCGTGGCTTCGATTTCGACGGGCTCGCCGATATAGGTGCAGGAAACGGAAACGTCGCCGTTCACGTTCGTGCGGATATCCAGATCGTGAATGTGATTTTCGGGACGGGAGATCAGATGAACGGAGCGGAAAATGCCGTTGTAACGGAAGCAGTCCTGATCCTCGATATAGGTCGCATCGCTGTAGGTGAATACGACGGCGGTGATCTCGTTGACACCGATCTTGACGAATTCGGTCAGATCAAATTCCGCCGCGAGACGGGAGCCCTTGGACATACCCACGTAAGCGCCGTTGACGTACAGCAGGAGCATGGAGCATACGCCGTCGAACATGATATAGGTACGTCCGCTGACGTCCGTGACGTCGAAGCTTCTGTGATATACGCCGACGGGCGTGTCCATGGGAACGTGCGGCGGCATGAAGGGGATCGGGTAAGCGTGGTTGGTATATTGAATCTGACCGTAGCCGTGGCACTGCCAGCAGGCGGGGACGGGCAGGGTGTCTGCGTAAGAGATCGCGGTCGGATCCTCGGGGACCTCGGGGATCGTTTCGTAATAGCGGAAATCCCAAATGCCGTCGAGCGAACGCACGCTTGCGGTTTCATCGGAAAACGTGGCATCGGCATAAGGAATATAGTGCGCGCGCGCAGGCATTTTGTTTTCGCCGGGCAACGCGGGATTGATCCATTTTTTTGCGTTCATAGTACATTCCTTTCTCGCCTTTTTGGCGGTTGAGGTGGTTTTGTCCCTTTTATTATAAGTTGTTAAAATAGAACTGTCAATATTTTTTTGAAGATTTATTGGGTGTAAAGGGTGTGTAGGCGGAAATTGTGCCGATCAGCGCAGTTGGAATTATTGGGTGTAAAGGGTGCGTAGGCGGAATTTACGCCGATCAGTGCAGTCGGAATTATTGGGTATAAAGGGTGCGTAGGCGGAATTTACGCCGATCAGTGCAGTCGGAATTATTGGGTGTAAAGGGTGCGTAGGCGGAATTTACGCCGATCAGCGCAGTTGGAATTATTGGGTGTAAAGGGTGTGTAGGCGGAAATTGCTTTTGCTCAAATACGATAATAAAAATAATAACGCGAGTTCGATGGAAAAACAAATTCTTGTTTGAAAGGGTCTCTCCCTCCGTCTTGCCTGAAGGCAATCCACCTCCCTCGTCAGAGGGAGGCATTCGGCTTTTTCCATGAAAAAAAACAAATTTATTCCAAATTGAAGATTTTCGCAATGGTTTTGTATTTGATGGAAACAAGAACACATTGCCTCCCTCTGCACATTATGCGAAGCATAATGTAGGAGGTGTCAACCGCATGGTTGACGGAGGGAGAGAG
>JAFQOX010000007.1 GCA_017412045.1 Clostridia bacterium | reverse complement strand
TTCGGCAAGCAATATCGTACTCTGATTTGCCCTGCAAATCAGAGTGCATTTGCGCAGAGTCCGGCGGGATTCGCGGTATGCCGCTCCCATACGCACAAGCAGTCCAGCGGCACGCTGGTTTACTTCTTTTTGGTACTTTTTCTTTTAAAGAAAGAAAAAGTACACCGTTCCCCCTTATCAAAGGGAAATCTTTTATAAAAAGCCCTGTCTGTTGACATAGAAAAAATAATTTTTTTGCTTTAAGATTTTTGAATATGAAAAATCTTATCTTTTTCATATTCGATAAAAAATCATAATAAATGAAAAAAGTAAATGCTGTTGCCCTAAGTAAATAGCACGCAAGATTGACACGGGGCGCGATTTGTGCTATAATGAGTACACATTTTAATGAAAAAGGAGATCCCTATGCCACTTCAGATTATCAGACAGGACATCACGAAAATGAAGGTGGATGCCATCGTCAATACCACGAACGAGAGCATGATCGGATACAGCGGCGTGGACCTTGCCATCCATACACTCGCGGGCAAGGAGCTTGACGCGGAATGCGAACGCCTCGCGCCGCTCGGCCTCGGAGAAGCAAAAATCACGGCGGGCTACGGCTTGCCTTGTCGATATATCATTCATACGTCTTGCCCGGTCTGGCAGGACGACCATGACGACCATGACGCCCTCTCCTATTATAAGGAGTCCGTATTGTACTCCTGTTATACGAAATCCTTGAAGCTTGCGCTTGACAACGGATGCACCACGGTGGCGTTTCCTCTGATCAGCGCGGACTTATATGGATATCTGAGCGAAAGGCTTCAGCATATCACGGTCGAAGCTATCACGAAATTTTTATTCGAGCACGAAATGACGGTCTATCTCTGCGTATTTGATAATGACTCTTGCGTTTGCCCTTTCGATTTGCATTACAACATCCTCAAATTCATCAAAAACGGCTACGTGCAGACGCACGGAGATTGGTTTTATGACGATGATGTCGTGCGCAGATCCATAGCGCCGCCTTCCTTATCCGTACCGCCCTTATCCACGTACGGGAGAATCCAAAGATCCGTGGACGCGAGGGACCTTCGGGATTATATCCGCCATATGGATAAAAGCTTCCGCGAAATGCTCTTCGATCTGATCGACGAGAGGGGCATGAGCGAAATTGAATGCTATAAAAAGGCGAACGTCGACAGGCGCGTTTTCTCCAAGATCAAGAGCAATCCGGATTACCGTCCCTCCAGACAGACCGCCGTCGCCTTTGCGATCGCCCTTCAGCTCGATCTGGAGCAGACGCAGGCGTTGCTCGCAACCGTGGGGCTGACGCTTTCGGGAAGCAATCTTTTTGATAAAATCATTCAGTATTTTATTTATACGAAAAATTATAACGTTTTTGAGATCAACGAGGCTTTGTTTGAATTTGATCAGCCGTTGCTCGGCAGTGTTTGAGCAAAATTTTGAAAAGTCGCTTGTCGGGCGACCCGTAAGCCGCCCGGACGTGTTATCATAAGGGTATCAAAGAAACGGAGGTATTTATCATGAAAAATAATATAACGGAGCTTGTTTTTATCCTTGACAAAAGCGGATCCATGTTCGGATACGAGGCGGATACCGTCGGCGGCTTCAACAGCACCATCGAAAAGCAGAGGGCGCAGGAGGGAAAGGTCTACGTCTCGACGGTCCTTTTCAATAGCCGCAGCGAGGTCGTTCACGACCGCGTGGACATCAGCGAGATCAAGCCCATGACGGAGGAGGCGTATCAGGTCGGCGGCTCGACGGCTCTGCTCGATGCCGTCGGCTCCGCCATGCATCACATCGGAAACGTTCATAAATACGCGCGTCCCGAGGACGTGCCGGAGCATACGGTTTTCGTGATCATGACGGACGGCATGGAGAACGCGAGTATGCGTTATTCCGCAGATACCGTCAAGGAGCTCATCAAAATCAGAACGGAAAGGGACGGCTGGGAATTTATTTTCCTCGCGGCGAATATCGATGCCGTCAGCGCCGCCTCGAATATCGGAATTTCGAGAGAAAGAGCCGCAAAATATACGCAGACGAGCGAGGGCATCGACAGAAGCTACCGCGTCGCCAGCAGCGCGATCAGCTATTTCCGACGCGCCGACCGCTCCATGCCGAGAGAAATGGATCTCAGCCGTCTGATGGAGGACGATCAGGAATCAATTCAGAAATAAAAATCGAAAGGTACGGTAATCTTATGGAAAAAAAGACAGAACGAATCAAAGCCGTGATGATCGGTCACGCGGTGGGAGATGCGCTCGGCGTCCCCGTGGAATTTGAGTCCCGTCGGAAGCTGGAGAAGCACCCCGTCACGGACATGATGGGATACGGTACGTATCACGTCCCCGCAGGCGCGTGGTCGGACGATACGAGCATGGCTGTCGCGGCGCTGGACAGTCTCGCGGACGGCGCGATCCATTACAGGGAGATCATGGAGAACTTCGTGAAATGGCTTGACGGCGGTCGGTACACGCCCACGGGACACACGTTTGACGTCGGCGGAACCTGTATGCGGGCGATCATGAATTTCACCTATGATCCAAAGCAGAATCCCACGGAGTGCGGTCTTTCCGGCGACTATTCCAACGGAAACGGCTCACTGATGAGGATCCATCCCTTCGTGATGATGACTTATTTTTGCGAAGGCTTGCGCGGCGAAAGGGATGCCGTGGCGGAGAACGGCTCTTCTCTGACCCACGCCCACGAACGCTCCAAGCTCGCCTGCAAGATCTACGCGCGGATTCTTTTCGCGCTTCTGGACGATCCCTCGAAGGAAAGCGTAAGCACTGCTCTGGCGCAAGCGAACGCGGCGTATACCGACAGCGCGGAGCACGAAACGTACGCGCGCTTGTTTGTAAGCGATTTCGCGCAGACGAAGATCAGCGACATCCGAAGCTCGGGATACGTGGTGGATACGCTGGAGGCTGCCGTCTGGTGCCTTCTGACGACGGAGACTTACGGGGAATGCGTCCTCAAGGCGGTCAATCTCGGCGAGGACACGGATACCGTCGCCGCCATCGCGGGCGGTCTCGCGGGCGCGCTCTACGGCTACGAAGCGATCCCGAAAAAATGGCGCGAAGCTCTGCTGGAACGTCAGACGATCGAAGCGATGTGCGAAAGAGCCGCTCAGAACTGGACGTGACCGATCAGATCCGTGCAGATGATTTTTGATAAAAATAATGCCGTTGCCCTGCATTTTCATCGGGCGGCGGCATTTATTTTTGCGCCTTGGAAGGTTAAATGATTGTTTACAGCTGTGAAAACAAATGATGATAAAAGGCTCCCCGCATTCCAAACGGAATGCGGGGAGCCTTTTGCGCGTACGGGATAAGGTAGTCATTGTAGACAAAGAAGGTTGGGTTGTTAAAATCGTGAAGTATCAATCCCCGTACGGGATAAGGTAGCCGAGAGACGGAAATTGAAGTATTTCGGAACGGCGGGTATCAATCCCCGTACGGGATAAGGTAGTCGGTGGGAAATGATGATTTTCGTGATGGAAAAAGAGTATCAATCCCCGTACGGGATAAGGTAGCTTAAAGAGTATAAGGAGATGTATGGAGACTGTTTGTATCAATCCCCGTACGGGATAAGGTAGATGATTCCGACAGCAACACAAAAGCAATTCGATACCTGTATCAATCCCCGTACGGGATAAGGTAGTGATGCTGTTTGGAGTAAGTTATGGATCTGCTATTCTGTATCAATCCCCGTACGGGATAAGGTAGATAATTGGCATAGCCAATTCGTTGAACATTTGCGTTTTCTTGTATCAATCCCCGTACGGGATAAGGTAGAACAACATTTTGTGTTCTTGTTTATTATACACCATAGCGCTTGTTTTGTCAAGTGTAAATTTTGAAAAAATGAGCGAAAATATACCGTGAATCATTTTGATTTGTTTCGTTTTCGGACAACGGTCACTATATGATTTTTGCATTAAAAAATAAAATTCGCGTCATATCGTTTTCATCTTACATCGTAGATATACAAAAAACAAAGACGGCGATCCGGATTTCGTCGGCGTAACCATATTTTAATGATTTTTTGCCTGTGAGTTGGAACGGTAAATCATTGTTTACAGTCCCGTCTGTTGCGTAAAGTCAGACAAAGTTAGCCTTCCCTCGCAAGCGGAAGCGGCGATTCTCCGCTTTTTTGTCGCATAGGAAATTGCGCAAATAGAACCTCGCCGTTTATATCGTTTGGATACAGTCTTAACTGCGATAGGCGAGCAACCTCCAGCGGGCGTTGCCCGCTTCAGCTTGTCGATAAAGTCAGTTAAAAAATTCAGTTTTGTCAATTTCGCTAAAAGATGAGAGGCTAAAAAGCCTTCCTCCGGGAGGAAGGTGCCGAGTTTACGAGGCGGAAGGAGCCCGCGTGCAAATAAGGCTTTTGAAAAAGTTCTGTTTGCGTACAATTTTACACTTGCAAACAGACAAATCCAATCCAAAATTCTTGAATCACGCACTCTCC
>JAFQOX010000081.1 GCA_017412045.1 Clostridia bacterium | reverse complement strand
CGATCAGTCCGATGACGAACTGCCTCTGTGTCATATTGTTGCGGTGCAGGTAATCCTTGATCTTCTGAAACAGATCTTCCGGTACCTGAAACGCCAAGGTACGCATCTTTTCCATTGATTTTTCCTCTTTCTGTTCAATTTCGGGATGTAACTCGTCTTGCAGAGCCATCGTGACGAAGTCTGCCATGGTCATGCTGTGCTGCTCCAAATACTGCCTTACCTCGGCATGAAGCTCCGCATCGATCTTGACGGTTATCCCTTTCTTTTCGTTAGTCGGCAATGTTTTCAGTCCTTTCTATAAATTTTTGAATGGCTTCGGTCACGATTTCCTCGACCGAGACCTCTCGCTCAGCGGCTTCGATCAGAAGCTGCTCGACCAGCGAGTCGGGAATGATGATTTCATACTCCAAATTTACCTCCTACATTTTCATGCCGAATAGTTCATCGGGTGACCATCCGAAGGTAAAATCCACATCCTCGATGTTGTCGCATCGGGCAGAGAGGAAATCCTCGCGCATCTCTATGCGTAGATAAAAATAGGCGAGTTCTTCAAGGGTTGCCGTATAGGTTTCGCCCTCGCCGTAGAGATAGGCTTCGGCGTGAACGCTGACCTCGGTTTCCTCGTCGATGTCCTCCATGAATTCTTCAAATGCGGTATATCCCTCAATGTCACCAAGCTCTCTCGGAATCCCTCTTACGAGAAATTCCTTTTCCTGATCGCCTGCGGTTACCGTAACCGCAGAAAAAAGCACAGCCATATATTACATCCCTCCCATCGTATGGCCTTGATATCTCAATTCTTGGTCGGCATACATTTCGATGTATTCCTCGACCTTTCCTTGGATTTGCTCAAATTCAAGGGCATTCGGACGGTATCCGTACCACTTGGCAGTACCGTCGTTTTCCCAGATGTACGGATCATATCCGTTCTTTTTGCCGATGATATCCGAAAACTTGAATGTCTGTGTGTCCACCACGCCCATTGTGCGGTTGATGATGGACAGCTTCAAAGCATCGTATTGGGAGGCGATCTTGGTGTTGATGAACTCCACCTTGGCACGGAGATCCTTGCCGATATCGCTGACCATTGCGCGATGCGAGAATACGGTGTCAGCCGACAAGAGTGCTGACTCTCCGAAAAACATTTGCATTTCATGCTCGAAATAGTCCATAGCTGCTTCTCCTTATCTAAATTGAATTGCGCCGAGACCGTATCGGCGGATCGCCATTGCGTTGCAGATCACCCCGAAGAGCTTCGGGGGAATGAGGTCGCTGTCGGCAAGGTCACTGATGGTGAGGTGCTTTGTTCCAATGGCGAGATCCTTGGCACAGCAGAACAAGGCATATCCCGCTTCGGTAGTGTTGCTGATGCGGATACGGTCGTATGCGATCTCGCATCGGTCAACGTATCGGCTCACTTGATTCCACAGCCGTCCGTCTGCGGTGAAGAGATAGACCGCCGCCATGAGCGCGTTGTCCTTTTTGTTCATCTTCCTGACTGCCTCGGTAAAGGCTTCTTTGTGCTTATCGTTTTTGAATTGCATGGTGTTTTCCTCGCTTTCTCTGATGTGGTGGCGGAGTCTTAACTGAAAAGCAAAATGGTTCACGGTGGAGAGTGCTTCGAGCAGTGCTTCTTTGATCGGTACTGCGCCTGCGGTGATGCGCTCCTTCATATACGGGCATTTGCCCTCGGTGCATCCGATTCCTTTCTGCCAGTGCAGGCAGTATCTGCAATCGCAGTCCTTGGCGGTGTACTCGAATTTATTAAAGACGAATACGCCGTATCCTCTCGGACGGAAGTTCGGGATGCGAGTCATCAACCTCTCGATTTCTCGGTCGGTATAGGTAATGGTAAGTAGCATATTTTGATCTCCTTTTTGTTAAAATGAAAAAAGCCAACCGTTTGGGAGCGTACTCCGTAAACGATTGGCTTGAGGTAGTTTACATCTTCAATTGTGGGGTGTTGTCCTGATCGAAGGACGGTTGTTCATCTGCAAGGCTTTGGTAGCCGTAGGTCAGCTTTTCGAGCAGACCGTCGAGCTGCTGATCCTGTTCGTATGTCAGCGATTCGCAGTTATCTCTTACGTAGGCGATGCACCGATAGAGCAGGCTTGCCTCATCCTCGCTGAACATCCTGTTTTTGTCCATGAGCTGTGATCGGGTGATGAATGATTCCTTGGCGTGTTCAAAGTCAGTCGTATAATCTCCGTGCGCCACATACGTTCCGTTCCGTGCCTGTTTCCACGTGCAGAACATGAAGCCGTGACTGCCATAAGCTCCGGCGAGGACGGTGTCGCCATATTCGGAGAATTTTCGGTATTGGCTGACCTCGGGAATGGGCATCTTGGGGGATCGCTCATATAGATTCACGTATTCACGGATGCGATAGGCTTCGTCGCTGATCGCCGTAAAGGTGTCTTTGAAGTTCTGCGAGGTGACCTTATCATCGGTATAGAGAAGTGTTCCGTCCGTCAGTTGCTGACAGAGAAAAACTCCGTTTTGTCGGATCGACAGCGTTCCTGTGGCTTCATCGAGCGTTCCCATGCATCCGAGCTTCGGGAGCTTTCGCATCATTTCTTCTTGGTAAATGCTCATGTATTTTTCCTCCTGATTTTTTATTTTTGGCAAAAGAAAAAGGCACACGGATTGTTTGTTTCCATGTGCCTTGGGTGGCTGTTATTCGGTTGCGCCGGAGTTCAAATCCCTGAACTGTGGGAAAATAGCGTTTTTATATCTTTGTTTTTGCATCTCGATATTTCGCCCCTGAAAAACGAAAAAAGCCTTGAAAATCAAGGCTTTTTTGTGGCGATATCTTTTTTATCGCCCTTTGATGGTTGCGGAGACGGGATTTGAACCACGCGACCTTCGGGTTATGAGCCCGACGAGCTACCAAGCTGCTCCACTCCGCGATATATATGGTGCCGGAAACCGGGATCGAACCGGTACGGGATGTTTAGTCCCGCGGGATTTTAAGTCCCGTGCGTCTGCCAATTTCGCCATTCCGGCTTGTGGCTTTCGGTTGCCTCTCGGTTGACTGCCCTTATATCATATCACATTGTTTTTGATTTGTCAATACTTTTTTTGAAATTTTTTGAAAAAATTTTATTTTTATTTTTGACTTTTGAAAAGATTCCGTTTGAATGCTTTTTTTGATCGTATCGGATTCATTATGAAAGTTTTTGGAGAAAATATTCGTAAAATAGGGCGGTTTTGTTGACAGCGTATTCTTTTCGGGATATAATAAAATTGTATATGATATTTTTGAAAAGAAAGGAAATATTTTTATGGCAACACCTCATATTGCGGCGGAAAAGGGCGATTTCGCAAAAACGGTCCTGATGCCGGGCGATCCCCTGCGCGCGAAATTTATCGCGGAGACCTATCTGGAGAATCCCGTGCTCGTCAATAACATCCGCGGAATTCAGGGATACACGGGAACCTATAAGGGCACGAGAGTGTCCGTCATGGCGAGCGGCATGGGTATGCCCTCCATGGCGATCTACAGCTACGAGCTTTTCCATTTTTTTGACGTGGAGAATATCATCCGCATCGGTACGGCGGGCGCATTTTCCGACGAGCTGCGTCTGAAGGACGTGATCGCGGGACTCGGCACCTGCACCAATTCCAATTTCGCTTCCCAATATCGTCTGGCAGGCACCTTTGCGCCGACCGCAAGCTATAAGCTTCTCAAAACGGCGGATCGGGTTGCCGAAAAGCTCGGCGTTCCGCTCCATATCGGCAATATCCTTTCCGAGGATAATTTCTATCACGACGATCCCACCGTCAACGAGGGCTGGATCAAAATGGGCGTTCTCGCCGTGGAGATGGAAGCGGCGGCGCTCTATATGAACGCGGCGCGCCTCGGCAAAAATGCGCTTGCGATCTGCACGGTCTCCGACCATCTGACCCGCAAGGAATACGCGACGGCGGAGGAAAGAAGAACCGCCTACACGCAGATGATGGAAATCGCGCTCGGCGTGGCGGTGGAACTGGATCAGGAATAACGGCAAAAATATCAACGGTACGGTTGACGGCACTGTATGAAAAGGAGGAAACGGTTATGCGTATGCAGGATCTGATTGAGAAGAAGAAAAACGGCTTTTTTCATACGAAGGAAGAATTGAAATTCATCATTGACGGCGCGGTCAGCGGCAGTATCCCCGATTATCAGCTTTCCGCATGGCTGATGGCGGTGTGCTTCCGCGGTATGTCCGACGGCGAGCTTGCCCACGTGACGGAGCTGATGGCGCGCTCCGGCGATACGGTAGACCTCTCCTCGCTCGGTGATCGGACGGTGGATAAGCACAGCACGGGCGGTGTCGGAGACAAAACGACGCTGATCATCGCGCCCCTCGTCGCTTCGCTCGGCGGCATCGTGGCGAAGATGTCGGGCAGAGGGCTGGGCTTCACGGGCGGAACGATCGACAAGCTGGAATCCATACCGAATTTCAGAACCGAGCTTTCCGACGCGGCGTTCCTCCGCATCCTTTCGGAGCACGGCGTCTGCATCGCGGGACAGTCGGGCAATCTGACGCCCGCGGATAAAAAGCTGTACGCGCTCCGCGACGTGACGGCAACGGTCGATTCCATTCCGCTGATCGCCTCCAGCGTGATGTCCAAAAAGCTGGCGACGGGCGCAAAATCCATCGTGCTCGACGTCAAAACGGGTAACGGCGCTTTCATGAAGGACGTCGAAAGCGCGTCGCTCCTTGCTCAAAAAATGATCGCGGCAGGGCGCGCGCACGGCAGAAACGTGAGAGCCGTGCTGACCAATATGAATATCCCCCTCGGTAACGCCGTCGGCAACGCACTCGAGGTCAAGGAAGCCGTCGAGGTTTTAAGAGGCGGTGGCCCCCGTGATCTGCGCGAGATCTGCCTCGTGCTTGCAACGCATATGCTCGCGCTTTCCGTGGGCGGTGACGAGGCGGCGCTTCGCCGGCTTTGCGAATCTGCGCTCCGTGACGGAACGGCGCTGCGGAAGCTTGCCGACATGGTCCGCGCGCAGGGCGGTGACGTCTCCTGTATCTCCAATCCCGAAAGCCTTCCGACCGCGGGCACGGTTTACGAGATCCGTTCCAAGAAAAACGGCTTCATCGCTTCGATGGATTGCGCCGTGATCGGAAAGACCGCGACGCTCCTCGGCGCGGGCAGAGAGACGAAGGGAGATCATATTGATATGTCCGCGGGCATCGTACTGACGAAAAAGACGGGCGATTTCGTCCGCAGGGGCGAAACGCTCGCATACCTCCATACCAATCGGGCGGAAAGGCTCGGAGAAGCGGAGCTGACCTATCTGTCGGCGCTGGCGTTTTCCGATACGCCCGTGGAAAGAGAGCCTCTCGTTTACAAAATCATCGTATAAAAAGCGGGCAACGCCCGCAGGAAAACTGCTTGCTCTGCAAGCTGTGTGCTCGCCTATCGCAGTTAAGACTGTATCCACACGATATAAACGGCGAGAGCTGATTTGAGCAATTTCCTATGGTATCAAAAAGAGCCGTTATCTCCGGGGTGGGATAACGGCTTTCTTTTTCCATTACGGTTGCTTTCTATTCAGAAAATCTTAAAGCAAAAAGAATATTTTGGCTCTGTAAATAGACGGGACTTTTTATAAAAGATTTCCCTTTGATAAGGGGGAACGGTGTACTTTTTCTTTCTTTAAAAGAAAAAGTACCAAAAAGAAGTAAACCAGCGTGCCGCTGGACTGCTTGTGCGTATGGGAATTGCATACCGCAAAGCCCACTCGCTCTGCGCGAAAGCGTGCCGATGGCACACGTTTCGCTT
>JAFQOX010000080.1 GCA_017412045.1 Clostridia bacterium | reverse complement strand
CGTGTGGTTGACGGAGGGAGAGAAACCTCACTAAACAAGAATTTATCTTCCAAATTTTTCATCGAGTTCACGCTCGTTAAGATTTCGTCTTTCTCTCCCTCAGTCAGCGGAGCTGACAGTTCCCTCGTCAGAGGGAGCCAAACGATTTATCTTTCGATGCTTCATCAAATGCAGTATATCAAACGCGTTCGTTCAGAGGTGCGGACCGTTACGGATTCACGCGATTGATCACGTTTCCGTCGCGGAAGCCCTTGAGATTTTCCGCAACGAGACGGACGAGCCGTTCTCTTGCTTCCGCGCACGCCCACGCGACGTGAGGCGTGATATAGCAGTTTTTCGCGCGCCGATAGGGGTGATTTTTTCGCATGGGCTCCGCATCCAGCACGTCGATGCCCGCGCCCGCGATCCGTCCCTCGTTCAGCGCCTCGCAGAGCGCCTCCTCCTCGATCACGCCGCCGCGCGCGGTGTTGACGATCACGGCGGTCGGCTTCATTTGCGCGAGCGTCTCACGGCAGATCAGATGCCGCGTTTCGTCCGTCAGCGGACAGTGCAGCGTGAGATAATCCGACTCACGGAAGAGCTCGTCGCGGCTGACGAAGGTCACGCCGGGAAAATCCGAGGGGTGACGGACGTAGGCGATCACGCGCATACCGAAGGCGAGCGCCACGGAGGCGACGGATCTGCCGATCGTACCGAAGCCGAAAATGCCGAGCGTTTTGCCCCTCAGCTCACTCGTCGGGAAGGCGAGATAGGAAAAGGTGTCTGCATTCTCCCAATCGCCGTTGGCAACGGAGCGCGCGTAATCGTCCGCGCGGGAAGCAAAATGCAGGATCAGCGCGAACGTGTGCTGTGTGACGGAGTCCGTCGAATAACCGGGGACGTTACAAACGCAGATCCCTCTGCGCTTTGCTGCCGCGGTGTCAATATTATTGTAGCCCGTGGCAAACAGACCGATGAACCGAAGATTTTTGCAAGCCGCCATCACGCCGTCGGTGATCTGCGCCTTATTGACGATCACGGCATCGCTGTCCCCGATCGCTTCCGCGAGCGCCTCGGGAGGCAGGACGTCGAAATAGCGGACCTCCCCGACCGCCTCCAGCGGCGCGAAGGAAATATCGCCGTTTGTGACCGTGCAACGGTCAAGAACCGTAATTTTCATATCAGAACCTCGCCTTTCCTTTTCAGTCCTCGCCGAAAAATATTTCCTCGAGCGCGGCGCAGAGATAATGGTAAACGGGCAGATGCAGCTCCTGGACTTTGAAGGTCTCCGTTTCGGGGACGCGGACGGTCACGTCGGCAAGCGCGGAAAGCTTGCTCTCCTTTTCGCCCGTCAGCGCGATGCCGCGGATGCCGAGCGCCTTCGCCGCCTTCATGGCGAGAACGACGTTTTTGGAATTGCCCGAGGTCGAAATGCCGATCAGAAGGTCCTCGGGCTTGCCGTAGCCGAACACCGCCTGCGCGTAAACGTAATCGGCATCGGCATCGTTTGCGTACGCGGTAAAGAGCGCGCTCGCGCCGTCAAGGGCGATGGCAGGCAGACCTCTCTGCAAGCGGGAAGCGAACGCCTCCGCCTCCTCCTCGCCGAGCGTATCGGCAAAGGCTTGCTTCTGTGCCGCGGTCATGGGGCGCTTCAGCAAAAAGCCCTTCATCAGCTCTCCGACGATATGCTGGGCATCCGAGCAGGATCCGCCGTTTCCGCAGATCAGAAGCTTTCCGCCGTTTTCGTAGACCTCCGTCATCAGGGAAAGCGCGCGGTCGATCTCCGCTTCGCATACGCGGAGCGCGGGGTATCTCTGAAAAAGTTCTTCTTTTTTATTCATGGTATGATCATACCTCTCTTTGAAATCATTGGTATATCTCTCTTGCGCCGTGCGCACGGGGGGCAAGAAAACAAATTTTTGTTTGAAGGTCTGTCAGCGCGCCGAAAATTCAGAGCCTGTTAGCCTTCCCCGGTGCACTCCATCCGCAGGTGGAGTTGGAAGGTGGCTCGCAACGCGAGACGGATGAGGCGTTACTTTGGATTGTTACAAAGCCCTGTGATAGTGTTTTGAAAAGATAAAACCTTTATTTTGTATTCAAACAAAACAAATATCAAATTCTTTATCAACTACTCATCCACCTCTCAACTGCGTTGAGAGGTCCCCCTTCCCTCGCAAGGGAAGGCTGACAGAATCTGTGCTTTCCGTGCATCAAGAGATGTGTTAACGAACCTTCAAACAGGATTTTACCAAACCATTCGTTTGACCCCTCCGAATTCCGAATTCCTAATTCCGAATTCCGCATTTCTTTCCGTATGGCTCACGCGCCGTAGGAAACCGCCAGCGCCGCGTAATCTCCGATCGCCTCACCGAGCGCGGCGGGTACGATCTCGCAGCGGGCGAGAGAATAGGAGAGCGCTTCTCTTCGCAGAGCCGCCTCCATCGGCGCCCGCAGAAGGTCCCGGGCTCTGGCGAAAATACTGCCGATGACGATTTTCTGCGGATTCAGCACGTCAACGAGGATCGCAAGCCCTTCTCCGAGCTTTTCTCCGCAGAAGCGATAGACGGCAAGCGCCGTTTCGTCCCCCGCGCGCGCAAAGTCCGCGAGCGTTTTTGCCGTGATGCCGTCCAATTCGGTTTTGTCCTTGCAGTACGGAAGCGTTTCTCCGCGCTGAAGCTTCTCGAGCGCGAAGGCTCTGCCGAGCTGAGCGATGCCGCCCCCGCTGCAAAAGCCCTCGAAGGAGCCGAGCTTGCCGTACCCCGTCGGGCCGAACGGTGCCATGCGGACGTGACCGATCTCGCCCGCCATGCCGCACGAGCCGCTATAGAGTCTGCCGCCGAGGATCAGACCCGCGCCCATACCCGTGCCGAAGGTCAGAAAGATCATATTTTCCGTCCCCCTGCCCGCGCCGTATTTCCATTCCGCGAGCGCACAGGCATCCGCGTCGTTGCGAAGATAGGCGGGAACGCCGAAGGCGTCCTCCATGATCTTCACGATCGGGACCTCGTCCCAGCCGATCAGATTCGGCGGAGAAAGGATCAATCCCCTTCCCGCGTCGAGCGGACCGCCGCAGCTGATCCCGATGGCGGAACCGCCGCCCAGCTCGCGGACGGCAGCGATGATATTTCGGATGGTTTCATCCTTGGAGGTCGTTGCAAAGCGGATCTTGCGGACGACGCCGCTTTCGTTTCCGCTGACGACGGCGCATTTCGTGCCGCCGATGTCTACGCCGATTCTCATATTTTTATATAACCTCGTGGTATCGTGGCAAAAGCATTTCGTTTTTATCATCATGATAAGATCAATGATTGTTTACGGTTGTTTAAGCGAATGATTCTGAAAGACTCGCTTTTTGTAAGAACCCGCCGCCCGTCAGTATACGAAGTCGGAATAAACTACGATACGGCGGCAACCATCCGCGGCGATTCGCCGCTAAATTTCCGTTTATCTCAAAAAATAGAAATGCTGTTGCCGATATGACGTAATGATTTGGTTTCGTTTGATGGCTGAAATTGCGCCTTTTTGCGGTTCAGCGTTTTTTCTTGCCTTTTTCTTCTTTTGCGATCTTATAGATTTCCTCAGCGGCAAGGCGTGTTTTCGCTACGAAATCGCCCTCGCATTTCGGGAAGCAGTAATAGAGCATTTTGGAATCGCCGATGCAGATGACGTCGCCGATCTCGTACCAATAAAAATCGGAATAGAGGCTGTAGGAGGAAATGGCTTTCTGCGTATAGTCCAGCTTGCCCTCACAGCCGACGAGACGGAAGCCTTCCTTCGTGTGGGTCAGCTCGCCCTCGCCTACGCGGTAGACGTGCTTGGTATCCATCAGCATACAAATATCGACGGGGATCTGCAAGTGATATTTGCCCTCCAGAATCTCGTTGCGCACGCATTCTCTTTCCCATGCGTACCAATCGGGAACGTGCGTGAACGCGCCCTCGCCGTCCTTCGCCTCCAGCGTGCCGTCCTCGGTCAGCTCGTAGGTCTTGCCGCAAGCCTCGCAGGTGACGGAAATGCCCGCCGCGCTCATTTTGCCCTCCGCCTGACAGTGGGGGCATTTGTAAAGCACGCGGTTGAGTCCCTCCGCGCGGAAATCCTCGGTGATCTTCACGCCGTTTTCTCTCTGCCAGCTCCAATAGTCGAAGGTGAAATTCTGCTTCAGGATCGCGTTGAGCTCTTCGGGCGTTTTTTCCTGGATCTCCTCGGGGGAGAGAATGTATTCCATTTCTGCGGAAACCTTGACCTTGCGGCGCTTGAGATTGTTATACAGCGGATTGCGGGAGAAGGAGCCGAAGGTGCGGATCATGACGACGGGAATGCCCAGAAGCTTCAGACAGCCGCCCAGCGTTTCGGGCAGCGGCGTCGAGGTGCCGTCGAAGCTGTAGCTCGCTTCGGGATACATCAGCACGGAGTTGCCGAGCTTTTTGACGGCGTGCGTCATGTCGCGGAGCAAATGCAGGTCGGACGTGAATTTATTGGTCGGAATGCATCCGATGGCGTGCATGAGCCAATCCTTGCCCACGAAGCCGTCGGAGGTGCAGATGATATTGAAGGGGCGGGGATAGAGGATGGTCGCCGCGATTTCCAGATCAATGAAGCTACAATGGTTCATCAGATAAAGGCACGGCTCTTTTTTGCCGAGTCTTTCCATGCCGATTTTCGTGCAGGTGAAGTCCGTCGCCGCCAGGTCGGGAATGGATACCGCGCGCAGCAGCGTGCGGAAAAACATATTCGGGCGGATCGGCTTGCGATGCTTGGGCTTGGGCATTGCCGCAACCTCGTCGTAGCTTTTGGGAATCGTCTTTAATTTCATAATAACCTCCGTGATGTCTTTGTTTCGATGCGGTCCTGCGTCTTAAAATTTCAAGCGTTCGATATCGACGTTATAGGCATCCAGAAGCGCGTTGACGCCCGCGATCGACAGAATGCCGATTTTTTTGGAAACCTCCTCTGCGGGAACCTTCTGTCCGTCGCTGAACCATTGGCGGTATACGGCGAACATACCCGAGATCACGTATTCCATAATCATAATGATGAAATCGTCGCCGAGATTCCAATACTGCGAGAAATAATCGATCGCTTCCACCTTGAGGCGGTTTTCGATCTTGACCATGATGTCTGACGTCTTTTTGATCTTCAGAAGGTAGCGGTAGGTTTCCTGGTTTTCCTGGACGGATTTCGTGATGCAAGCGAAGATCTTGTGAAAATCGAAATTCTGTCCGTCGTACCAGTCAACCCAATCGGATGCGTTAACGGCGTTGACAAATTCCTCTGCGAGCTCGTTCTCCAGCTCGTCCAGAATCTGATGCGGATTCTGATAGTAATTGTAGAAGGTTTTGCGATTGATCTGCGCAACCTGTGCCAATTCCGTGATGGAAATGTCGTCGATCGGCTTTTCACTGAGCAGCTGCAAAACGGCTTCCCGTATTGCCCTTTTGGTTTTGATTACACGGATATCAACTTTGCGATTTGATTCAATCATAAAGGATTATACCTCCAAATAAAAATGTTCTGAAAAGAATCGGTGTATATACACTTGTGTATTCTTATACATTTTATATTATAAACCACAAATGAGTATTAGTCAACACTTTTCTGAACAGATTATGCCGAAACGTCAAATTTTATGCAAATCCGCCTTCTCCGTTCGCTTCCTGTGAACCGGGGCGGCGCAGATCGGTTTGATGGGCAGATGCGTGAGATCAACGGAAACGGATTCAGGATCATAAAGATAAATGGATCAAAAAACGGAGATTCCAAACCCAAAGCCTTCCCCAAGGGAAGGCTGACAGAATCTGTGCTTTCCGTGAATCAAGAGATGTCTTAACGAACCTTCAAACAGGATTTTACCAAAGCATTCGTTTGACCACCCCGAATTCCTAATTCCTAATTCCGAATTCCGCATTTGTTTGCGCCTTTGGCGCAAACAAGAATTTATCGTTCCAACTCACAAAAAAGCAAATGCTGTTGCCCCCGATATTTGCGTGAATTCCATTGACAAAATTCTTTTTATGTGATAAAATGGGTGTGTATACGAATGCTACGCAAAATCCGGACCCCGTTTTCGCCTTTTCCGGTTTCCGGACGGCGCTCGGAAAACCATTTTGCGTGATTACGCATTTTATAAATTATGTTGAAAGGAATTGTTGACCATGAACAAATTCACAAAAAACCCCACCGTTCTCGCTTGGATCGATGAGATGAAGGCGCTTCTCACCCCCGATCAGGTCGTCGTTATCGACGGTAGCGAAGAACAGCTCGAAGCTCTCCGCGCAGAAGCTTGCTCCACCGGCGAAATGATCAAGCTCAACGAAGAAAAGCTCCCCGGCTGCTACTACCACAGAACCAAACCCAACGACGTTGCGCGCGTTGAAGACAGAACCTTCATCTGCTCCAGAGAAAAAGAAAACGCAGGCCCCACCAACAACTGGTGCGATCCTCAGGAAATGTACGCAAAGCTCTATGATATCGCTCGCGGTACTTATAAGGGCAGAACCATGTACATCATTCCTTTCTCCATGGGCCCCATTGGCTCTCCTCTCGCTAAGGCGGGCATCGAGGTTACCGACTCCATCTACGTCGTTCTCAACATGGCGATCATGACCCGCGTAGGCACCGCAGTTCTCGACGTTCTCGGCGACTCCAACGACTGGGTAAGAGGTCTCCACGCAAAATGCGACGTTGACCCCGAAAAGAGATACATCTGCCAGTTCCCCGAAGACAATACCATCATTTCCGTTAACTCCGCATACGGCGGCAACGTTCTTCTCGGTAAGAAATGCTTTGCTCTCCGTATCGCTTCCTACCAGGGCTGGAAGGAAGGCTGGATGGCTGAGCATATGCTCATCCTCGGTCTCGAAAATCCTCAGGGCGAAGTTACCTACGTTGCAGCGGCATTCCCCTCTGCTTGCGGTAAGACCAACCTCGCTATGATGATCCCCCCTGCATACCTCCGCGAAAAGGGCTACAAGATTTGGACCGTCGGCGACGACATCGCTTGGATGCGCATTGGTGCAGACGGCAGACTCTACGCGATCAACCCTGAAAACGGCTTCTTCGGCGTAGCTCCCGGTACCAACGAAAAGTCCAACTTCAACGCTCTCGCTTCCACCAAGAAGAACACCATCTTCACCAATGTTGCGATCAACAACGACGACAACACCGTTTGGTGGGAAGGTCTCGACAAGAATCCTCCCGTCAACGCAACCGAATGGAAGGGCAACCCCTGGAATCCCTCCATGTTCGTTAAGGCTGACAAGACCACTTACGCGGCTCATCCCAACTCCCGTTTCACCGCTCCCGCTGTAAACTGCCCCTGCATCTCCGCTGAGTTCGACAAGGGCGCAGGCGTTCCGATCTCCGCGATCATCTTCGGCGGCCGCCGCGCTAAATGCACGCCCCTCGTTTACCAGTCCAAGGATTGGAATAACGGCGTATTCGTAGGCTCCGCTATGGCTTCTGAAACCACCGCTGCCGCTGCCGGCGCAGTCGGCGTCGTTCGCCGTGACCCCATGGCTATGCTTCCCTTCTGCGGCTACCACATGGGCGACTACTTCGCACACTGGCTCGAAATGGGCAAGAAGCTCGGTGACAAGGCTCCCAAGATCTTCAACGTTAACTGGTTCCGTACCGACGACGAAGGCAACTTCATCTGGCCCGGCTTCGGTGACAACATGAGAGTTCTCAACTGGATCGTTGACCGTTGCAACGGTACCGCTGACGCAGTTGAAACCGCAATCGGCTTCGTTCCGAAGGCAGAAGACATCGACCTGACCGACCTCGACTTCGACATCGAAACGCTCAAGAGCATTCTCGCTGTTGATAAGGACGTTTGGGCAAAAGAAGCTGCTGAAATCGAAGAACACTACAAGAAGTTCGGCGATAAGCTCCCCGCAGAGCTCAGACGCCAGCTCGAAACCCTCAAGGCTGCTGTTGCTGAATAATTTCATATCCGCTTTTTCCGATCCCTCTGACTTTGTCAGGGGGATCTTTTTTTCTGCCGGACGGCTTGCTATTATATCTATTATATATTTATATAATTTAAGATGAAAGTTTGTTTTTACGGTTGACTTTTTTTGAAATGTGTGGTATAATCCTATCCCCATGTATCCTTATGGCAAAAAATGGACTGCGTGAATAAAAAAGCGGTTCTGATTTGTGCAATATAAACAAAAGCGATTGGCGTAATTTGAACATCAATGGCTCCGCCCCGGGAGGTGTAGATCGTACGAGTGGTTATGACGGAGCAACAGTAGCCAAACGCTTTTCACCCTATGCATTGTTTTCCGATGATGAATCGGAAACGGTCATAATTATGCATGACTGCGGCGCCGTACAGGCTCCGCAAAAAATATTCTTTAAGAAAGGACATTTATTCATGAAGAAATTTTTGAGTTTTCTGCTCGCGTTTGCGATCATGGCAACGACTCTGCTGAGCTCACTTCCTCCGCTTGAGTTGAAGGCGGCAACGGCGGCTTCTATCAGCAGCTTAAAAGCCTCGCCGAGCAAGCCGTACGAGGGCGATTCAGTTCAAGTGACCGGCACGGTTAGAAGCGGCAGTTATTATTTGCGAGCGATCCAGATCGATGTTCGTAATGAAGGAGATGACGGTCACGGTTTTACAGTTGACCGTGTTGAATTTGATTTTTCCGATAAAAAAACTTCCTATAGTTTGAGCAATTTGGATGAAATTGATATCGGTTCATACAAATGCTCCGGTTGCGGCAGAACAGAGACTTTAGATGTCGGAGATCACAGAATTGACGTTCACGTTGGTTTGTATGATTCTAAAGGAAACGTCGCGGAAGGTTTTACGAAAAATATTTGGATTGAAGTGCTTGAAGAAGAACCTCCCTATGTAAAAGATATTAAGGCTGATATCAATGGTACAGAGGTTGAATTTACCGTAAAAACCAATCTTACGGCGGAATATGGAATTCTTCTTAATGCGGATGGTCATGATCTTGATATGATTGATTGGGAGCAGGATGTTTATAGCTCCTATATTAAGTATACGGGAACTCACAGATTCAATCAAACAGGCGAAAGGAATATCACAGTCTATGCATTAGATGAATATGGTGATATCGTGGACGGTAGCGAGGACTACATAACAATAGAGATTGAATCTTTGGGTCAAATAAGCGCTCCCGAGATCACCACCTCCAATCATCAATCGATTGAGGCAGGAAACAGTTTCAAAGTATCTTGGAGAAAACCCACTTCTCCTGCCGGAGTGACGTTCAATTACAACGTATACGTTTGGGATGGCAAAAATAACGTCTGCGTTAACAGTTCCGCGATTACCGGTACTTCGTATACGATTCCCGCCAAGTACTTTGCGACAGCAGGCAGTTACAGCATCAGCGTCATTGCGATGGCAAAGGACTATCAGCAGAGCGATGATAATAAAGCTTCCATCGTACTGAACGTAACGGAAGTGAAAGAAAATCCCAAGCTTGAATCCGTAAACGGAAGTGTCAACGGCGCAGTTGCTTCCTTTACGGTCAAAGGCAATGCCGATGCCAAGTACGGCATCGTTCTGTATGCCGACGGTTATGAATTGGATATGATCGAATGGGACGAATCCGGTACTTCGACAATCATTTATACGGGCAGCCATAGGTTCAATCAGCCCGGAACAAGATATATCGAGGTTTATCCTCTCGATAAGAACGGCAATGAGGTGGAATCCGGCAAGGCAACGACGACGGTGGAAATCGTCGTACTCGGAACCTGCGATGCTCCCGAGATTACAACGAAAAACAATCAGACGATCGAAGCCGGCAAGGATTTCGTCATTTCCTGGAATCCGTCCGTAAATCCCCAAGGCGTAGAAATCACGTATAACGTATACGTTTGGGATGGCAAAAATAACGTCTGCGTTAACAGTTCCGCAATTACCGGTACTTCGTATACGATTCCCGCCAAGTACTTTGCGACAGCAGGCAGTTACGGCATCAGCGTCATTGCGATGGCAAGGGATTATCAGCAGAGTGATGATGACGATGCTGCTATCAAGTTGAATGTGACTGAAGAAAAAGAAAATCCTGATAGCAAAATTGTTTTGACTGCGCCTCGTGTATCGGGAAGTAACAAGATCCAATACGGCGATAGCTATACGGTTTCCTGGGATTACGACGAACAGGTTGATTTCTATCAGATCACGATTGGCGGCACCAGTTACAAGAAGACCGTTGAAGCAACGGAAAAATCCTTTACAATTCCCGCTTCGGTATTCAAGCAGTATAGCGGCGCGAATACCAACTATACCATTTCCATTGTAGCAATGAGCTATGATACGGAGCATTATTTGCCGAGCGAAGCGGCTACCATCACGGTAAACGTTGCCGGTTATTCGGAAAGCACCGCGATTATCAAGTCTGCGGAAATACTTGACGGTAATGAAATTATTGGAGGTACCGTTGTTCGTTTTAAGGTTGTAACGACCAAGGACGTTACCGCTCTTGTCATGAAGGATGGCGTGGGTAGTTTTGTTGTCAATACTTGGCAGGCTTCCGAAATCGGAACAAACAACGCGAATGCACAGTATTACGAGGATATCGGTGAGGACCGTATCTGGTATGTTCAGCAGAAAGTAAACCGCGCAGGCGATATGACCGCCAAAGGCGAAAAGCGTCTTCTGACTTTTTATTCTATGGTCGGTGCACTGGAATATAATAAATGCAGTGTAAGTTTCTATTGTAAAAAGGGCGAGAACGTGATCGGCAGTTTTGCGATTACATCTCCGTCTGACAATGCAATTCTTTCGAGTGGAAAAGATCTTGTGATCAATTGGTCCGCTCCGGCAAATACTGCGGTTGATTATTATATCATCGATATTTATCACGGTGATGTTTGCGTTGCCAGAGCCACCGTTACGGAGAATTCCTATACACTTTCCGGCGCGTTGCTCGAAAGAGATAACGTTGCTTGGCAAATTCATGTAACGGCAAGAAAAGACGAAGGTCAGTGGGCGGAATCTGTCTCGACAGTATCGTTCAAACTGGAATGCACGCACGAACATCTTGCACAAACAGATGAGAATGTGCTTTCCTATGCCGATCTTGACGACAGTGCTCATAATTGCATTGTTGAAAAGACCTATTCCTGCCTTGATTGCGGTCTTTCCAATGCAAAGAAGGAACAGACAACTGTGACGAAATCGCACAATTGGATTGCTCTTGAAAAGGGCGGTCAGGTCTGTAACGGATGCTGGCATTTGGAAAGCGATCCTGCATTTGAAATAGAGAGAAATATGCGTCTTTCGAGTGCTGCCGGTGAACGTGCGGCGGTATATTTCAATGTTGATGCTAATGGCGATCCGATCAACAAACAACCGGATCGTTATGTTTTCAAAACGGATGACATCACTATTTTGGGTGCGATCGGCAATTGCTATTTAATCGAATATCCGATTACGGTCAATGCTCGTGCGGGTGGTGCAACGAATTGTGGATTCTTATTTAAAAACTTTGTTGTTGATCAAGCGAATGCTCCGATTAATGGCTTTGAATCCTCAAAACTTAATTTGATAAAGGAAAAAACAGATGAGTTTTTCCTCTATCACAAAACACATGAACTCGGTGTCGGATTAATTTCCAACGAATACAGTCTTGCACGTAATATCATTCAAGAAATGGCTCCCGGTAGTGCCGGTATGAGGGCATTTTTAATGTATTTAAATAAGAGTCAACTTGATAATATCTGGGATACTTTTATGAATGAATTCACCGATGGTGATTATGAAACTAAAAAACAGACAAAAGCAGCATTGTATATTATTTTGGAAAATATAAGTTCCGATGATCTTTCTGAATCTATAATTGATAAAAAGTCTGTAAAAACATTGGAGTCGTTGAATGAGGCGGTAAGTTATGCATATGAATCGGTATCTTTTTTAGACGATTTAGCAAAAATAACTTTGGAAGATATCAAAATGCGTTCTCCTGAATTTTGGAATGTTTTGGTTTCTATATGTTCTGATATCGAAAATATCGAGTCGAACGCGAAACTTTCTAATGCAATCAAAGCACTTCAAGATAAAAAGGAGGCTTTTAAGGATAGTAAATACTGGGTTATGACTTTTGCGGAAACGCTATTGAAAATGCTTCAAATTGCACACATTCGCACTTCGGTTTCTCAGGAAACTTTGACTGCAATAGAGGAAGCCTTCCAAAATCAGAGTTTCGGTAATGATGAGTATATCCAAGCAATGTCTGAAGCAGTGCAACAGGTTCGAGGCGAATTGGATAATATTGCTTTTGCTACAGTGATGGAATTTGCTAAACAATTTTTAAAAAATTTTGGAGGTAAAGCGCTTGATACAATTTCAGATAAAGTACTGGATAAAGCATTAAGTGCGATGAAGATCCCCTCTGTTTTTACTGCCATTAATATTTATGATTTTATCAGAGCGGAAATTATGGACATCTCCGGTTTGGGAGATTATATCAAACGTTCAACGGAATCACATTATATTGGCTTTATTGGAACTGTTTTGGATATATGCTATCTGGATTATGTACAGAAATATATTGATGGACAATTTACCGATGAAGACTATCTGAAATTTTATGCATTGCATCACGTCATACAGGGAGTTCAGATATCCTTAAACAAATGCGCAATAGATTTTGCTTCTCATAGTCAGGATTACATAGGTCGTTTGGAACAGGAAATTGAGCACTTAGAAACCCATACGCTCCTTAATTGGAAATATAATCCATACGCAGCCGGAAAGATTTCTTATCCGGATTTGAGTTGGATTTCCGGAGCAAACAATGAAACTCTTTATAGGAATCTGTTAGATCCGTCGTCAAAACGATCTGTGATTTTGGATGCTTGGTCTAATAAACTCTTGAGTGAAAAAATAACGATAACAAAGATGGTTGAGTCTTTGAAGAAGCTAAGCGCTTCTCCGTTTGTAACGATGTATATTATTCGGACTACAGAATATGAGAAGGATAATTTTACCCCGACCAAACACAGAGTTTTGTTGGTTAATGGAAGCGGCGAGGGTCTTTTGCTTGAATTCCGTGCTCCCACAGGATGGACGGTGGAACAATTATCTTTTGTCGTATTGACTAAAGAACAAATAGCCGAAATGTTGGATATAACAAAAGATCAGAATAAAATTCCCAGCACACCCCGTTTCTCTAACATACCTATTAGATCTTACAATTTCGACTTTGATTATTCATGTATCATCGGAGAATTAACAAATCTTGAGGTAATAGATGAAACATTAAAAATCTCCATCGATGAACAGATGGTAGAGATTTTTGCGGAGAATTGTATTGTTAAATCTTACAATTATGAAAGCTGGTTTTTGAAGCAGATAATCAACTCCCTCGAAGATAAATACAAGATTTGGATTATTGACAAAAGCTTGTCCTCGATCGGAGAAAAAATTGAAAATTCTGTCTATTCGGATTATGCAAAGCGCACCTTGGTTTCGAAATTAATCAAGGATAGATTGACTGTAAACAACAATATTCCGGATGACCATTTCAATGAATATGCACTTGGTTTCTTGCAAATAGATGCGACAGAAGATTTTCCAATCCAATTGGTTCTTGCGAATTCCGGTGAAACTGCTGACGGGCGTATTTGGGAAAAATATTATTTTGTTCATCTTTATTATACAAGCGCAGAAAGATCGTATTTTCTTCGTGTTTTTGATACTGTAAATTGCCAAGATAATCTGTATTTAATGTATGCGAAAGCTGACGATTATGTTTTGGGTGGAAAAAGTGATGAAATTTATCGGAAGGTTGAATTGAATTGCTATGACGGGTATTATGTGTTATCTTGTAATAGCGGATGGATAGGACAAATACTCAAAAATGCCAAAAATTCAACCGGAGGAAACTCTGATGTGAAGTCAGAAGCTGATCCTGAACAATTTTTATATTGGGATGCATCTAAAAATCAAATTCTTTCTTCCGAAGAATGGAAAAATCAGATTCATTATCAGGAACGTTATGAATTAAATGACGATGACAGTTTGCCAAAATCATTTGCAGAAGCATTATCCTCAGGCTTTGAAAAATTGCCTGCCGGTGATGCCAAATATCACCAGATCTACGAAGGGCTGGATGAATATGATCAATGGGCTTGTTTGAAATGCGTCCATCCGGATGGGAGAGAAGCTGTTTATGCAATAGTAAAAACCGGACAAACTTTGAAAACGGTTAGTGCCGATCCCAATGCGACGAAGTTGCTCACGCTGGAGCAATATCCTGATGTTGGTCCTACATTTAATTATTCTCCGAATGATTTTGTGCATTTGACTTGGGAGGCTTATGTCGAAAGCGGATTGATTGTCATTGGAGGTCTTGACGTATATGCTTCTTTGTGGCTGGCTGAATTTGCTATAACCAAAACATCTCACAACTCCATCGCACATTATTATTTTGATATGCTACCGTATTATTGGTGGAATAACGTAGTCAAAAATTAACTATGATTAAAATTAATGTAACAATGGGGGAATTTATGAAACATAAGTTATTAATCTGTATATTAACGGTTACTTTGCTAATGAGCTTAATGCCGGTGCCCATTTTTGCAATCCAAGATGCTTGTAATATTTACCTTTATCAAGAGGAATATGACTTTGTTGCTTCTCTTGACGGTGAATATTATACGATCTATAATGGTCAAGATTGTTTTATTGTCGATAAAACAATCAAAAAGTACAGTCTTGTGAGTAACGATGAAGCCGGGGTTGTGTCGGAAGATTTCGTAAGCATATTTGATGCTGACGCGCAAACGATTATATTTACAAAATTGAATGGTTATTCATTTGTTTTGGAATCTGTTTATCGAAGCGGAGTATTTCTTGGCGGCAAATGTTCCGTTACAAACATTGACGGTTATGTCGGTCTGATCGATACACAAGGAAATTATCTCCTCGAATGCGAGTACGACGATATCATTTATGACAAGAGCGACATCTTCCTTGTTTGCAAAGATAACGTATGGCAATTGGCTACGTTAAAGAATGGCGAGGTTTCTTTGGAAGCACTTGTCAAGTCCGATGTGATCAATCCCATCAAGGATTCTACGATGCAGAACATCATTGCATCGGACGGAGATTATTATGGCATGATCTCGTCGGAAAACAAGCAGCTTGTTGAATTTAAGTATGAATATATTTACGATTTGACGGGCGGCTTGTACGCGGGCGTTAACGGAAATGCCACGGATTTGATTTCTTCGGACGGTAGCGTAACGGCTACGCTTGATGCGCTCGTTCTCGGAGAATACTCTGAGGGTAAGATTCCTTGTTATGCCAACGGAAAGTTCTTCTATGTCAATCGGGATGGTAAGACCGTCCTTGAGGTTTCCGTTCCCGATGCCATGTCGATTGATTCCTTTTACGAAGGAATTGCCGTTATTCAACTGAAAGATGGAAGCTATTCCTATCTTACGGAAAACGGAGATTTCGCGACGAGAGCGATTTGGGATTATGCGGCAAGATTTGCAAGAGGGTATGCACTGGTTATGGATATCGATACTTCCGGGGTGGAGGCTGTCCGCTCCTGGAAGATCATAGACCACAATTTCAATACGGTTGAACGCTTGAACGTTGAGGTTTATGTGAATGAGATTGAAGAACATACCACGGATTTTTCAAATGGATTTATTCGAACGGTTGACAATGAAACCGGAAAGATGGGCTTTGCTTATACGGACAATACCTTTGCTGCACATGATTGTCGGTCTGACGGTCATATTTACGGAGCGTGGTTTGTTGCTAAGGTTCCCGAGGTGGGTGTTGCCGGCGAAAAATACGTTGCTTGCGTGAAGTGCGGTGAGATCATGGAAACGGAACTCATGGATCCGTTGCCGACTCCCGACCCCGAAGAATCCGAAACGACGGAATCGAGCAGCACAAGCACGTCCGAGTCGACGAACACGAGCAGCACGAGCACGTCCGAATCGACGAACACGAGCAGCACGAGCACGTCTGAGTCGACGAATACGAGCAGCACGAGCACGTCCGAGTCGACCAACACGAGCGCGACTGAAACGACGAAGAAGGATGATCCCAAGGATCCCGATGATGAAAACAAATCCGGATTCATGAAGTTCATTGATACGCTTGCTTCCATATTCGGCATCAGCTCGACGACGTTCATGGTGATTGCAGGCAGTGTGATTGCCGTGGTTGTGATCGGTGTCATCGGATTTATCAAATTCTATTATTTCTAAAAAGAAGCCCCGTCGGCAGGGCAACGCGGTCAACCTGAAGTTGACGACGTTGCTCGTCGGCAGGGAAGCCCCCCTTTTGTTTTCCGGCAAGGGGGGCTTTTTGCGTCTTGGGCGCGTGGAAAAAGGCTCTGCTCAAATTTGACGGCGGAGGAGCGAAAAAAGCGCGCGCTGTAAAAAAATTGCCCGATCACGCAAAAAATCGGCAAGAATCCCAAATAAAATATTGAAAAATAAAAAAATGCGTGTTATAATGATATTTGATAATCAATTCAAATCCAATATTTGAAGGAGACTGACAATATCTATGGAAAAAGTGACTCCCAGAATTCTGCCCGGCTTCATGGAATTGCTTCCTGCCGACCAGATCCTTTTTAACGATATGTACGATAAGATCCGCAGCGTCTACGAAAGCTTCGGCTTTCTCCCGCTGGATACGCCGATCATCGAGCTTTCCGAGGTCCTCCTCGCAAAGGCGGGCGGCGAGACCGAAAAGCAGATCTACCGTTTCAATAAGGGCGATAACGATCTTTCGCTCCGCTTTGACCTGACCGTACCGCTCGCGCGCTACGTGTCGGCGCATTATAACGATCTGACCTTCCCGTTCAAGCGCTATCAGATGAGCAAGGTTTTCCGCGGCGAACGCCCCCAGAAGGGACGCTTCCGCGAGTTCTATCAGTGCGACATCGACATCATCGGCAACGATGAGCTCAGCATTCTCTACGACGCGGAAATGCCCGCCGTCATTTACCACGTTTTCAAAAAGCTCGGCATCGGTGATTTCACCATCCGTCTGAATAACCGCAAGGTGCTCGGCGGCTTCTTCGCCTCCCTTGGACTCTCCGACAAGATCGAGGAGATCCTCCGTACCATCGACAAGATCGAAAAGATCGGTAAGGAAAAGGTCGTCGCAGAGCTGATCGCCGCCGGCGTTCCCGAGGACAAAACGGAGACCATCATTTCCTTCATCACCATCAGCGGTGACAGAAGGGAGACCGTCGAAAAGCTCCGTGCGCTCGGCGTGGAGAACGAGGTTTTCCAAAACGGTGTCAACGAGCTGGAAACCGTGACCGAAGCGATGATCACCTTCGGTATGCCCGAGGAAAGCTTCCGCATCGACCTTTCCATCGCGAGAGGTCTGGACTACTATACGGGCACCGTTTACGAAACCGTCATCAACGCCCATCCCGAGTTCGGCAGCGTTTGCTCCGGCGGCCGTTACGATAATCTCACGGGCTATTATACCGATAAGAAGCTTCCCGGCATCGGCATCTCCATCGGTCTGACCAGACTCTTCTCTCAGCTCCGCGATAACGGGCTGATCGCGCCCGGCGCGGGCACGATGGCGAAGGTCCTCGTCGTTCCCATGGACAAGAATACGATCCCCTACGCCGTTTCCGTTTCCGCGAAATTCCGCGAAGCGGGCATTCCCTGCGACGTTTATTACGGCGAAAAGGGCATGAAGCAGAAAATGAAATATGCGGGCAAATCCGGCTTCCCTTACGCCGCCGTCATCGGCGCGGACGAGATGGCAAGCGGTACGCTTGCGCTTAAGGATATGCTCGGCGGAAGCGGTCAGAGAGCCGTTACCGTTGAAGAAGCGATCACAATTTTGAAAGAAAAAGAGGAATGATTTCATGGCAAGACTTGAAAAATCTGATAAAAGAACACATTACTGCGGCACGCTCCGCCGCGAGCATATCGGCAATGCCGTATGCCTGATGGGCTGGGTTCAGCGCGCGCGCGACCTCGGCGGCATCATCTTCATTGACCTGCGCGACAGAACGGGTCTCGTTCAGCTCGCCTTCGACGACACCACCGACCGCGCCGTATTCGACGAAGCCTTCCGCACCCGCTCCGAATACGTCGTCGTTGCCAAGGGTACCGTCCGCGAAAGAAGCTCCGTCAACAAGCAGATCCCCACGGGCGAGATCGAAATCGCCGTCACCGAATACAAGATCCTTTCCGTAGCGGAAACCACCCCCTTCGAGATCAACGATGCCGTTAAGGTCCGCGACGAGATCGCGCTCAAGTACCGTTATCTTGACCTGCGCCGTCCTTCCCTCCAGAACAACATCATGATGCGCCACGAGATCGCGCGCGTCACCAGAGAATATTATTATGAAAACGGCTTCATCGAGATCGAAACTCCCATGATGATGAAGGCTACCCCCGAAGGCGCTCGTGACTACCTCGTTCCTTCCAGAATCCACCACGGCTGCGTATACGCGCTTCCCCAGTCTCCCCAGATCTATAAGCAGCTTCTCATGCTCTCCGGCTTCGACCGCTATATCCAGCTCGCGCGTTGCTTCCGTGACGAGGACCTGCGCGCAGACCGTCAGCCCGAATTCACCCAGATCGACCTGGAAATGTCCTTCGTTGACGAAAACGATATCATGGAAATGAACGAAGGCTATATCGCAAGACTTTTCAAGGAAGTCCTGAACGTGGATATTCCCCTCCCGCTCCCCCGCCTGACCTTCAAGGAAGCGATGGAACGCTACGGCTCGGATAAGCCCGACACCCGCTTCGGCATGGAGATCACCGATATTTCCGACCTCGTCAAGAACAGCGGCTTCTCCGTATTCTCCGGCGCGATCGCAAACGGCGGCTCCGTTCGCGCGATCGTTGCGAAGAACGCCGCATCCAAGCTCACCAGAAAAGAGATCGACAAGCTCACCGAGCACGCAAGAGGCATCGGCGCGAAGGGTCTCGCCTTCATCCGTTACGTTGACGCAAAGCCCAACTGCTCTTTCGCCAAATTCATGGCAGAGGGCGAGCTGGAGGCGATCATGGATAAGCTCGACTGCCGCAAAGGCGACGTTGCGCTCATCGTTGCCGACAAGGACAAGGTCACTCTCCCCACGCTCGGCGCACTCCGTCTGATCGTCGGCAAGCAGCTCGGCATCATTCCCGACGGCTACAACTTCCTCTGGATCACCGAATTCCCCTTCTTCGAGTGGGATGAAGAAACCCAGACCTGGGCGGCTATGCACCACCCCTTCACCATGCCCCTCGACGAATGCCTCGATTACATCGACACCGATCCCGGCTCCGTTCGCGCGAAGGCGTACGACCTCGTTCTCAACGGCGTTGAGATCTCCTCCGGCTCCATCCGTATCACCGACTTCGAGCTTCAGCAGAAGATGTTCCGCCGTCTCGGTCTGACCGACGAGGATATTCAGAAGAAGTTCGGCTTCCTCGTTGACGCTTACCGCTACGGCGCTCCCCCTCACGGCGGCGCGGCGCTCGGTCTTGACCGTCTCGCCATGATCATGTGCGGCGCTGACAGCCTGCGCGACGTCGTTGCGTTCCCCAAGGTCCAGAACGCTTCCGAGCTGATGTCCGCTTGCCCCGCTCCCGCAGATCCCAAGGCGCTCGCCGATCTTTCCATCGCCATTATCGACAAAGAATAAGCATCCGCTGATCGGAAAGCAGAACAAAACCTCCCCGTGAGATTTCTCACGGGGAGGTTTTTGCTTATCGTTTATTATTTTGATAGCAGCTACGGAATGCTTGCATCACGCTTCATTCTTGAGCATTTCGCGCAATTCCGGCATCGAGGAACACTCCTTGACTCCCTTCGGCATGGTGACGGAGGTCACGCCGCTACAGTTTTTGAACAGCTGATAGCCTACGCCGATCAGACTTGCGGGAAGGGTCATCGCGCCCTTCAATCCCGTGCAGCTGCTGAAGGCGCAGCATCCGATGACCTTTATGCTGTCGGGAAGCTTCAGCTCCGTGAGTTGGAAGCATTCGTAGAACGCCCAGTCTCCGACCGATATGACGCCCTCCTCCAGAACTGCGCTCCTCAGCCCGGTGCAACCGCTGAAGGCAAAGTTGCCGAGCGTCTTCACGCTCGCGGGAATGTGCACGCCCGTCAGTCCTGAACAGCGTTCAAACGCATAAACGCCGATGTTCGTCACGCTTTCGGGAATACTCACGTCCGTCAGGCTGAAGCAGCCGCTGAACGCCATATTGCCGATATTCTTCAGACCTTCGGGAAGGCGGAGCTCCTTGAGATTGCCGCATTCGTAAAA
The DNA here is from genome assembly GCA_017412045.1 of Clostridia bacterium. Classification (GTDB taxonomy): domain Bacteria; phylum Bacillota; class Clostridia; order Oscillospirales; family CAG-272; genus QALR01. Next base: position 6,452 of record JAFQOX010000080.1, on the reverse strand, counting down.
CGCCCAATCCCCGATGCCCGTTACGCCGTCGGGAATGCGGATGCGCTCCAGATTTTTGCAGCCGGTGAACGCGCCGTCGCCGATGCTTCTGACGCCCTCGAACCCGATCACCCGCGTCAGATTCTCGCAGCCGCTGAAGGCTTCGCATCCGATGTGCGTCACGCTTTCGGGAATGACCGCTTCCGTCAAGCCGATGCAGCCGCTGAACGCCATATTGCCGATTCTTTCGAGACCATCGGGAAGGATCGCCTCCGTCAGACTGACGCAATGGCTGAACGCAAAGTCATCGATGCGCTTCACGCCCTCGGGAATGACCGCTTCCGTCAGCGCCTCGCATTGAAAAAACGCGCGCTCGCCAATGACGGTCACGCCCGCGGGAATCTCGATGCGCTCCAGCTTTTCGCAACCCTTGAACGCTTCCTTGCCAATGCTCGTCAAGCTTGTGGGGAGGGTCACACTGACTAGATTGCGGCAGCCGCTGAACGCTTCGTCACCAATGCTCGTTACGCCCTCGGGAATGACGGCGCGCGTCACGTGCTCGCAACAGTAAAACGCCCATTCGCCAATGCCCGTCACACCCGCGGGAACGACGGCTTCCTCGTCGGTGCCGATATATTCTTCTAATTTTATTTTGAATTTGCCGTTGTTCATAAAAGCTCCTTTCCGCCGCGACGATTTTTTTGATCGAATTTCGTGCCATTGATTATTATATCATATGGAAGCGTTCATTGCAATAGCGTATATTACAAAATGTTGGGGAAACAGCCTTTGCTTTTGAATATGAAAAAGATAAGATTTTTCATATTCGAAAATCTTATCTTTTTCACATTCAAATCATAGTGAAAAAAGTAAATGCTGTTGCCGCGTAATATTAGAATATTCTTGATTTTTGCATATATTCATGATATAATGACTTTATCATCCGTGAATGGGAAAGGAGATGCCGTATGTTCGAAATATTTTTCATTTTATTTTTCGCTTTGTTCATCTTCATTTTCATCAGAAACATCAGCGAATGGGTCAATAACAACAATTCCCCGAGACTGTCCGTGGACGCGAGGATCGTGGCAAAACGAAGAGTGACGCACCATCACCACCACGCAAACGGACATATCCACCATTCCCACACCTACCGCGTGACCTTTGAGGTCCGGAGCGGTGACCGCATGGAGCTGAAGGTGCCGAGGGATGCGTTCGGATTTCTGGAGGAAGGCGATTTCGGTGTGCTTTCTTTTCAGGGAACACGGTATCTGGGATTTGAAAGAACATCCGGAGACTTTCACGATGTGTAAATACAGATCTATGGAAATCTATGAAAAAAGATCGGAGGCTTCGCTATGACAACAAAATGGAAAAATATCCCTCTCTCGCATAAGATCGTTACAGCCATATCCATTCTTTCCAGCCTTGCCGTCATCGTGCTGGCAGTGTTGCAGCTATGCGGTATTTGGCAAACGGCAGGGAAAATATACGTTCCTCTGATGGGCGTCACGATGCTCTGCCAAGCGTATAACTTATGGAATACGAGCCGCAAGGTGGCGTACTTCAGCATTGGCACGGCGATATTCATCTTTCTCTGTGCCATCGCGGTATTTTTGATCCCGTAAAATTCTGACAGGAGTGTGATAAAAAATATGATTTTGGAACTGAAAAGCATTGACAAATCCTTCGGTGAAAAGGAAGTCCTGAAGGGCGTTTCCTTTACGGCGGAGGGCGGAAGGGCGTTTGGTCTGCTCGGCAGAAACGGCGCGGGCAAGACGACCTCCATCCGTATTCTGATGAACGTCTTTCCCGCCGACGGCGGCGAGGTGCTGATCGACGGAAGGCCGATCGACTACGACAAGATCGGCATCGGCTATCTCCCCGAGGAGAGAGGTCTTTATCCCAAAAAGATCATCATCGACCAGCTCGTGTATTTTGCCGAGCTGAAGGGTATGCGAGCAAAGGACGCCGTAAAAGCCGTTGACTATTGGCTCGGCAGGCTTGGCATGACCGAATACCGCAATAAGCGCCTGGATACCCTCTCCAAGGGCAACCAGCAGAAGATCCAGCTCATTACCGCGCTGGCGCACGATCCCGACATCGTCATTCTCGACGAGCCCTTTTCGGGACTGGACCCCGTCAACGCCATGCTGCTCAAGGACGTGGTCAAGGAGCAGATCGCGCGGGGCAAGATCGTCCTTTTTTCCAGCCATCAGATGAGCTATATCGAGGAATTCTGCGACAGCATTGCCATCATCAATGCGGGCAAGGTCGCCGTCAGCGGAGACCTTCACGAAATCAAGCGGGCGTATCCCCGGAATAAGCTCGTCGTCAGCGCGGCAAATACCGACCGTATCCGCGCGGAGCTCGGTGAGATCTGTACCGCGCGCGAGGACGGCACGCTTCTGGTCCGGCTCGCAAGTCCCGATGAAAAGCAGACGATGATGAAGCGGATCGTAGAAATCTGCGACGTGGACGAGATCAAGGTATTGGAGCCCTCGCTCAACGATATTTTCGTGGAATACGCGGGCGCGCAGATATAAGGAGAATACAGCATGAAGCAATTTGGAAAAATACTGAAATTTGAGCTGAAGGGCTATCTGAGAAATAAGGTTTTCGTCGGCATCACGATCTTTCTCGTGGTCGCCATTGCCGTCGTGATGTTCATTCCGAATATCGTTTCGGCGTTTGAATCGGACGGCGGGGATGATACGGGTGACGTGATGGGCGAGCTTCCCGCCATGCTCGTATACGCCGAGGACGAAGCGCTTGCCGCGCTCGTACGGGAATATTTCGCGGCGGCGTTCGGCGGCTACGAGGTCAGGATCGCCGAAGGCACGCTTGACGAAATCAAGGCGGATATCCTTTCCGGCGAGGCGGAATGCGCCTTCGTGATGAACAGCGCATCCTCCTATACCTATTACGTCAATAATCTCTCCATGTACGACACCAATACGGCGGTTGCCGATACCGTCCTGCAAGAGGTCTACCGCATCAACGCCATGGTCGGAAACGGACTGACCCCCGAGCAAGCGGGCGAGATCCTATCCGTGCAGATCGAAAGCGGCGTGGAAATGCTCGGCAAGGATCAGATGCAGAATTTCTTCTATACCTATATCATGATCTTCGCGCTCTACATGGTCATTCTCCTCTACGGTCAGATGGTCGCGACCAACGTGGCGACCGAGAAAAGCTCCCGCGCGATGGAGGTCCTGATCACGAGCGCCAAGCCCACGAGCATGATGTTCGGAAAGGTGCTTGCCTCCTGTATCGCGGGCTTCTCTCAGCTCGTTCTCGTTTTCGGTACGGCGATCCTGCTCTATAACGTCAACAAGGACGCGCTGGACAATCCGCTGATCTCTTCGATCTTCGATATTCCCGTCGAGCTTTTCGCTTATCTGATCGTGTTCTTCGTGCTGGGCTTTTTGATCTACGCCTTCATGTTCGGCGCGGTCGGCTCGACGGCATCCAAGCTGGAGGACATCAATACCTCCGTTATGCCGATCACCTTCCTTTTCGTCATCGCGTTCATGGTCGTCATGTTCTCCATGAGCAGCGGCTCCGTTGACAATACCGCCATGCTCGTATGCTCGTATATCCCGTTTACGTCACCGATGGCGATGTTCACGAGGATCTGTATGAGCACGGTCGCATGGTATGAGATCGCGATCTCCATCGCCATTCTCATCGGCTCCACCGTCGGCATCGGCGTGCTTTCCGCGAAAATCTACCGCGTGGGCGTTCTGCTCTACGGCACGCCCCCCAAGCTCGGCGCGATCCTGAAAAACGTGCTGAAAAAGTAAATACCGGGCAAGGCCGTCAACTTCCGGCTGACGACCTTGCAGTGATATATATCGCTGTGCGCGGATTGCCCGGCCGGATCAGCACGGTATCATGCATAGCATCCCAATCAAATCAGAAAGAAGAGGATTTGTTTATGAAAATGAAAAAATTAGATAAAAGCGTGTTGAAGCTTTGGTATCTACGGGCTTCGATCCTGGCTTTGGCGCTGATCGGCGTTTTCGTCGGCGTGCTTGCGATCGCGGTCGCGGCAGGCGCTTCGGAGGAGGAAAAGCTCGTCGTTTCGTGCGCGGCGGGCATTCCGATTTTCCTTCTCCTGTGCATAACGCTGATCATGCCGGCTCTGCGCTATCAAATGTACGCGTGGGGCTACGACGATAAAAGGATCATCGTGAAGCAGGGCGTGATCTTCCGAAAAAGAGCGGTCATCCCCGTTTGCCAGATCCAGGACCTCCACAGAACGCAGGGACCGCTGATGATGATGCTGAAGCTGAGCGACGTGACGATCTCGACGGCGGGATCGAATTTCGACATCTCCACGCTCACGACCGACGAGGCGGACCGCATGATCGACGAGCTGGAGCGCCATCTTGAGATCAGAGTGGGAGAACAAAAAAATGAAAAGATTTGACAAAGGATATATCTATTCCAATTTGCTCTCGGATCTTGTCGGCAGCATCGTGATATTTCTATTCTTTTTCGAGGAGATCTTCTTTGAAGAAGAGCCGAATATGGAGCTGATCGTTGCCGCGATCCCGTTTTTTGTGATCGCGCTCGCCGTGATCTATCTTTGCTTCATCGCGTACAGAATCGCGTATTACAGGACCTCCGGATACGAGCTGACGGAAACGGAAATCAAATGCAAAAGAGGCGTGCTTTTCAGAAAGAATTCCGTTCTGGAATATAAGAAGGTACACGCCATCAATAAAAAACAGAGCTTGTTTCACCGCTTCTTCGGCATTGCGGTTCTGACGGTGGACAGTGGCTCGACGAACACCTCCCATCAGGCAGAGATCGTCATCATCGAGAAAAATGAAACGGTCGATGCCCTGCTGAACGAGCTGAACGCACTGAAGGAAACGGGCGGGCGAGGCACGGATGTGAAAACGGAAGCGGCGCAGGTGCTCCTTTCCGAGGAGGACAGTCTTTACAGCTTTACCTCCAAAAGAAAAATACTGTATACCTTTATCACGGTCGCCTCTCTTGCCTTAGGCATTGCCGTGTTCGCCATATTGACGGTCGCCGTTCTCGGCGTTTGCAAGCTGATGCTGCAAAACGGTTTTCTCGGCACGTGGGGAGAGTTTTTCATCTTCAGCGCTCTGATCACGTTGGGCGCCGTGCTCATGCTTTCCGTATTTTCCTTTATCGGCTGTATGGTCCGCGCTTTTATCGGTTATCACGATTTTACCGTCACGAAGCACGGCAGCGATCTCCGTATTTCGTTCGGACTGCTGGAGAAGCATACCAATACCTTCAGCTACGACAGGATCAAGGCGGTCAAGATCTCGCAGGGGCTCCTGCAAAGAATGCTGGGCTTTGCTTCGATCCATCTGGAGGTCATCGGCTATACCTACGAGACGGGAAGCGATAACGTGACACTCGGCGTGCTGGTTCCCTTTTGTAAATATAACGAGGTCGGAGAGATCCTCGGCAAGATATTGCCCGAATACGTTCCCGACCAAAAGCAAACGAAGGCGAAGGCGTATTTCCCGTTCGTTTCCTGGTTTTCTCTGATTCTCGGCATCGTGACGGGCGTAACGCTGGTGTTGACGCTCGGTATTATGTGGCTTTGCGGCGTATCTGCGACCGTGCTTGCAGTCGTCGCGTTCGCCGTGATCGGGCTGAGTCTGATCATCCTGGCATCGGAGCTTCTGAGCGCCGCGCTCAATTATCAGACGAGCGGGATCGCAATGAACGGCGCGAAGATCACCGCGTACCGCGGCGGATTTACGAGAGGCGTGACGGTCTTTATGGTCAAAAATCTGATCGCCGTTGCCAACGTGACGACGCCGCTCCGCAAAAAAGCGGGCATCGCCACCCTCGTTCTGCACCTCAAAACCAACGCGCAGACCAATGAAGTCAAGGTACCCATTCAGGAGGATACGCTTGCGGAAAAGCTCGAAGAACTGCTGATTTTATAATCGGTTCCGAAAATACCGACTCGGGGCGGGTTTCCATGCGAAGATCAACGCACGGAAGCCCACCCCTTTTTCTTTTTATACCGGACTTGTTATAACTGAAAGGCAAAGATAAGTGAAAATCTTACAGCAAAAAGAATGTTTTTGTTCTGGAAACAGACGGGGCTTTTTAGAAAATATTTTCCTTTGATAAGGAGGAACGGTGTACTTTTTCTTTCTTTAAAAGAAAAAGTACCAAAAAGAAGCCACTCTGACGCAAGCGTCAGAGTACAGCGTGCCGCTGGACTGCTTGTGCGTATGGGAATTGTATACCGCAAAGCCCACTCGCTCTGCGCGCAACGGGTGTTGCGCCGCTCGCGGTTCTTTGGGGAACTTTGATCGTATGGAGGCTTTTCTTTTGGTGCGCCTACGGGACGGAGACTCCCCCAAGAGCCTATTTTAGTCCCACCAAGCTCGTACGGCAGATCTGTGGTCGCTTTTTCTACGGAAGTTGATTGCAAAAGCCTATTGGGGGCTAAATAAGACGGTGGG
>JAFQOX010000079.1 GCA_017412045.1 Clostridia bacterium | reverse complement strand
TTGATCAAATTTTAAATGACGTGGGCTCCTTCCGCCTCGTAAACTCGGCACCTTCCTCCCGGAGGAAGGCTTTTTAGCATCTCATCTTTTAGCGAAATTGACGAAACTGAATTTTTTAACTGACTTTATCGACAAGCTGAACCACCCGCTTTGCGGGTGGTTACGGTTAACGATGGATTTGATTTATTTGACGGAAATACGAACGGTCTTGATCTCGAATGCTCTGAACGTCAGATCAATCGCGCCGTCCTTGACCTTCAGGGCGGTCTTTGCGTTTTCGAGCATATCGCAAGCGGAGGCTTTGAATTTCTTAGCGAACGCAACGTGCAATTTGGTGGAGATTGCCGCCTTCTTGGATTCGTAGAGACGGATGATGACGTCGCCGCTTCCGTCCTCTGCCATTTTCACGGTATCAATGATGATATTGTCGTTGTCGATGGAGAGATAGCTTGCGTCGAGCGCGCCGCCCTGTACGACCGCAGGCTTGATGCCGAGCTCGTAGCCCTGCTTCACAACGTCAGCGGAAGCGAAATCGCCTTCCCATGCGGTGAACGCATAGGTGAAGTTGTGTACGCGGTTATCGGTACGGAGATCGGGGCAAGCGCCGGAACGGAGAAGCGTCAGCTCCATGCTGTTGCCGTTGACGGAAATACCGTATTTGCAATCGTTCATGATCGCCGCGCCGTGAGAGTTGTCACGCAATGCGGAATAACGGTGGTTGCAGACCTCAAATCTTTCCTTGTCGTAGGGTCTGGAGCGATGCGTGGGACGTTCGACGTAGCCGAACTGCATTTCGTTGATGGCGTTTTCCGCGTAAACGTCGACGGGGAAGCCGACCTTCAGCAATCTGTGGAGCTCCTTCCAATCGACTTCGGTTTCGAAGTCGATTCTCTTGGAATCCTTCGCGAGGCGGATATACTGCGTATAGGTGGAGTTCAGAAGCTTACCGGTAACCTTGAGCACGGCTTCGATGCCCTGCGATACGGGCTCTACGCTGATATCGTAAGCGCCCTCGATCTCCTGATATACGTAGTTGGAGTCGATATCCCAGCCGTCCCATCTTCTCGGAACGTCCTTGAAGAGACGGAAGCGGTTCATTGCGCCTGCCGCGAATTCTCTGCCGCTCTTTTTGAGCACGAAGGACGTCACTTCGCCGCGTTTGTTGATCTCAGCGCGCACAAGCGTGTTTTCCATCACGAAGCCCGTTTTGGTTTCGGTGAGCGTTACGCTCTTTTTGGGCTTTCTTGCCTTCTCTGCGGGTACGAGCGAGATCGCGCCGCAGCTCGGAAGCGTAACGAATGCCTTTAAGCCTTCCGCCGTGTTTTCTACGGGAACGTATTTGCCTTCTGCCGTAACCGCGCCCTTTTCAAAGCCTTCGGGAAGTGTGACGAGGGTCTTTCTTTCGAAGCCGAGGGAGTTGAATACCGTGACGGCGGTTGCGTTCGGGTTGCCCTCGAGGAGCTTGGTCTGCGCGGTTTTCAGAAGCGCACCCGCTTCGGTGATGACCTTGTTATGCAATTTTTCGGCTTCTACGTATACTCTTGCGATGGAGGAGCCGGGGAGAATGTCGTGGAACTGGTTGAGCAGAACGTCCTTCCAGAGCGCTTCTGCCTCGGCCGCGGGATATTCACCGCCTGCGAGCGCCGCGGGAACTGCCCAGAATTCGAGCTCGCGGAGCGCTTCCTCGCTCTTTCTGTTACCCTTCTTGACAGCCGCCTGAACGGTGTAGGTGCCTCTGTGCGCGGTGAAATAAAGCTCGCCGACGTAGGTGTTCTTGGGGTCGCCCTTCTGCGCCTGCATATCCTCGAAGAATTCTACGGGATCGGCAATTTTGATCTTGACGCCGCCCTCCAGGTCCTTCTGGCGGAGCGCGTATTCGATATGGTCTCTTGCGGGACCGCCGCCGCCGTCACCGTAGCCGAAGGGATAGAGGAAGGCATCGAGGTCTCTCGCCTGGCTTCTGTTCTTCCATACCTCGTTTGCCTCGGTGGGATGGGTGAAATATTCGTATCTTGTGGGAAGGAAGGAGGTGATTTCCGAGCCGTCCATGCCCTTCCATTTGAAGTAATGATAGGGGAAGGGCTCGCCCTTGTTATAGGACCAGAAGATCTTCTGGGTAACCAGATATTTGACGCCGCATTCGTTGAGGATCTGGGGGAGCGCCGCCGTATAACCGAAGGTATCGGGGAGCCAGAGCAGCTCGCTGTCCACGTCGAATACTTCCTTGTAATAACGCTTACCGTAAATGAGCTGACGGACGAGCGCTTCGCCGCCGGACATATTCGTGTCGGGCTCTACCCACATCGCGCCGTCTGCGACCCATCTGCCGTCCTTCGCCGCTTTTTTGATGCGTTCAAAGAGCTCGGGATAATGCTCGCGGACCATCTCGTAGCAAGCGGGCTGGCTGACGATGAATTTATAATCGGGATATTCCTCCAGGAGACGGAGCTGAGCCGCGAAGGTACGGGCGGTCTTGCGGTAGGTCTCCGCCAAGGGCCAGCACCACGCAAGGTCCAGATGCGCGTTACCGATCGCGTAGAATACGGGCATCGTGGAGCCGTTGACCGCTTCCATCGCGGGACGAAGAGCCTCGCGCGCCGCGCGGTAGGATGCATTTCTGGTCTCTCTGTCCTGCTCAAAATCGACGATCAGCGTGAATTCCTCCAGCGCATCGCAGATTTTGGATGCACGCAGGGAGGTATCGTCCAGAACGCCGAGCAAGCGGTTCAGCGTATCGACGTCCATATAGAGCTGATAAGCATCCTCGTTCCATACGCCGTAGGTGCATTTGCCGAGGGTTCTGCGCGCGCCCTCCTTCAGGGGATCCGCAAATTGATCGCCGTCGGGAAGAACGGGACCGGTATAACAGCCGTAGCCCGCCGTTGCATAATAGTGTCCCGCATAGGTCTCCATCAGGATCTCGTAACGGTCGCCCGCCTTGGCATCACGGGTCAGATAGTTGTCCACCATATAGTGATGATCCTCGAGGATCCAATCCGCGCGGTACGTGCCGAACGCTTCTCCGTTGACGAAAATGGTGGATTCGCCGCCCGGATTCAGATTCATGACGATGCGCTTGCCGTCCACGCCCTCGGGAACGGTGACGGTTCCCTTGAACCAGCAGTATTCCCATGTTTCGCCCCAGGTATAGCCGGGAGCGACCGGTTCAAAATCGGCTGCCAATGCCTGCTCGGGCGTGAGATATTCTTTGGTTTTGTGGGCAGTCCAGGAAATTTCGCCGATCGGCTGATACAATTCCTTTTTCAGAACGTCGATCCAGTTCTGAATACGGACCTTCCACTCAGAGTGCATAATATCCATGTGTGTTTCCTCCTTAAAAATATTTTAAGCTATTTTTATTATATCTTGTAAAGCGCGGATTGTCAACATCCATCAAAAAAACAAAGCCCGAAAACGGGCTTTGTCTCATATGCTTACGCGCGCTTGCGCTTTCTATTGACGATATAGAAGGGTATGTACGGCAATGCGTGGATCAGCAGATATAATCCGTAAACGATCAGAACGCAAAGAGCATCCGGCAATGCCGCGCCGATGGGCGCGAAGAAAAAGGAATTCAATTTGAAGAACATATAATCGGAATTGATTTTGGAAAAATTGACGGCGTTTGCCACGACGGAGACCGCGAGCGCGGGAACGGCCGGAAGGAGAAGCTCCCATGCGCGCGTGACCCTTTTATAGGAATGATAACCGGATTTCAGCATGACCAGCGCGCAGAAAAAGATGGCACCGTGATACAGAAACGTATGGAAGCCCGCGAAGGAGATACAGGAATAATTATTCAGAATATTGGCGGGATAGAAGAAATTGACTGCGCCGCCCAGAAGTCCCAGCGTGCAGACGTATCCGCATCCCATATAGCGGACGTATCCCTTTCCCCAGATGACGAGGGGCATGGCGTACATGAAAATACTGCATGGATACAGCGGAAGCATACCGCCCAGCTCCAGATTGACCGTTCTTCCGGAATAGGTTTCCCAGAGGATCTTGACGACCTCCAGACAGGTGACCGTGATCCATATGACCGTAAAGACCGCGCGGATCTTCTTTTCGCCCTTGGCGGAGAGCGCGAGCGCGCTGAATATGATCAGAACCAGCAAAACGGCGGAAAAGGCGAAATGAAGCGGCGTGAACATCGTGCCGGGCAGCTCTCCCGCAGGAGGTAAAAAATCCTTGTGCGTGAAGAAATTTTTGAACAGAAACGCGAGATCGTCCATGTTTTCACAACCTTTCCTAATCAATATGACATTATCAGTATACCATATCGAGGTATGATTGTCAAGAATTGAAAAATAAGGGACAAAAATTGTTTAGTTCCGGGCACGGTATTCCGCAAATCCGTCGGAATACCGCTTTTCTCCGTTCGGGAATATCCACATGGCTTCCACGCCATCAAGGCTTTCCGCGAGCGCGAGCCCCTCCTCAAAGGGCATACAAAAGAGCGCCGTTGAGAGGGCATCGCCCTCGGCGGAATCCTTGCAGATCACGGAAACGGAAAGATAATAGTCGGCGGGAAGAAGCGTTTTCGGATCAATGATATGATGGTAGCGCTTGCCGTCCACGACGTAATATCTTTGATAAGAGCCGCTGGTGACGATCGACGCATCCGCAAGATTCAGGTATTCGGTATAGGGCAGGTCGGCGTTTTCCTCCGGGTTTTCGATGCCGACGAGCCATTCGGAGCCGTCCGCTTTCGCGCCGATGGTGCGGACGTTGCCGCCAACGTTGATCACGTAGCCGTCGATTTTTTTGCTTTCCAGGTATTGCGCCGCCATCTCTACGGCGTAGCCCTTGGCGATCGCGCCGACGTCCAGGCGCATATCCGGGTCTGTGAGCGTCACCGTTTCGTTTTCCTCGTCAATCAGAATGCCTTCAATATCGGTATGCGCGGCGGCTTTTTCCAGAACGTCTGCGGGCGGAAGCGCGGCGTTCCACGGTTCGGATATGCCTGCTTCCCGATATTCGTGCCATACGGAAAGCACGCTGCCCATGGCGATATTGATATTACCGTCTGTTTTTTGATGCATTTCCTTGGCGTAAAGCAGGAGATCAATGATTTTTCTGTCCACCTTGACGGTGGGATGTACGCCGTTTTTGACGTCGTTTACCGTGCGGAGGTTGACAATGCCCTCGTATCTTTCGTAAATATTGAAAAGCTGATGATATTCTTCCAGAAGATCAAAGATTTCGGCGCAGACCGCGTGGAACGCTTCCTCCGTTTCGGCGTATCCCGTGACGGTAGTAACGGTATCGAAATAATCGAAAGAATGAGCGGCGTATTTATTTTTCTTTTTCGTGCAAGAAGAAAGGCACGGCATCACTATGCCGACACACAGGAGTATCAAAAGGACGTTTCTTGTTTTCATAATGAACCTCTTGTGGAAAAATGAGAGGTTTCCCTCTCATTTTTTCGTGAAAATTATAATGGCTTGCACGCGATCAACCGACCTTGGAAGCCGCTTTTACGAATCCATTCACGAGGATCGTGCAGCCTGCGCTCTGGAGATCGGAGGCGCCGTAGTTATCGTCGCCGATCAGCGCGTTGACGTTGCTTGCGGTCTTGCCGATACAAGCGGCATCGAATGCGTTCGCCTGCTCGTACCATTCCTTAGCGGCGCCGCCATAGGTCTTCATGCCGTAGGAATCGCCGGCATCTCTCTTGGTGGAAACGGTCTTTTCTCCGTCCATCAGCGTGGCGCCGTTTGCATCAAAGTTGAAGGTGACCTGTACGCAATCGCTGTACGCCGCGGTGATCTTGCCGCCAGTACCGACAGCGGCGGCAAAGAACGTGGTTTCCAGCTGGCTCTGACCTGCTTTTTCTGCGGTGGCATCCTTGGTGCTCAGATTGGTGGATACGCCGAGCTTGAGGGTGTCGTTTTCCGTTGCGGAGGTGTCTTTTGCGTTTGCGAACGCTTTTTCGATCGCCTTGACGAATTCGGAAACGGCGATGGTACAGCCTGCGTTGATCACGTCATCCGTGCCTGCATTGTTGGAAGCGACGAGCGCCTTGACCTCGTTCAGCGTCTTTCCCTTGACGACTTCGCAGAATGCGTTTGCCTGCTCGTACCATTCCTTAGCGGCGCCGCCGTATGCCTTCATGCCGTATGCATCGCCCTGCTCGTATTTGGTCGAGAAGGATTCTGCCGTGATCGCCTGACCGTTCGCGGTATAAGAAACCGTGCTGTCCGCGCAGTCCAGGAAGCATTTTACGATTTTGCCCTCGGCGTCGATCAGGATTGCCGCGCCCGTCGCGGTTGCCTGTCCGCTGCCGTTTTTGTCTGCCGTTGCGCTCGTTGCTTTTGCGGAGGTGTAAACACCCAGACCGAGCTTGAGCGTTTCCTTTTCTTTGGGACCGCAGGCGGTCAAAGAAATTGCGCAGAGAATCATCGATACGCAAAGAAGGAAGCTTACGATTTTTTTCATGTGGAAATCTCCTTTAAATATATTACGGAAAAGAAAATGGAAATTCTTTTCCATTAAAACCATTATAACAAGATATGATATGCATGTTAATAATTTAAGAACATATTATTTGCAAGATTTATGTTTTTAAAAATCGTTTGGTGAGAAGAGCGCCGCAAAGACCGATGAAGAGTCCCGCGAGCGTGCCCGTGATCGCAAGCACGATCATGTAATATCCGATCTGTGCCGTTTGAAGCAGGATCATTGCCGCCAGGATCTGTCCCAAATTGTGGGAAACGCCGCCTGCCACGCTGACCCCGACGACGGACAGAAGATCCGTTTTTTTCAGAATCGCCATCACGGTGATGCTGAGAAAAGCCCCCGCCGCGCTGTAAAGAAAGGAGATCGGATTGCCGAAGAGCAGGGAAACCAGCGTGATTCTGACCAGAGAGACCAGCGCCGCAGAGGAAACGCCCATACGGTACAGCACGAAAATGATGATGACGTTGGGGAGTCCGACCTTGATGCCGGGAACCGCGGGGAAGATAGGCGGCAGGATCGCTTCTATATAGGAAAGCATCATGGCAAGCGCCGTCAAAACGCCGAGAAGCGTCAGCTTTTGAATCTGTCGTTTAGTATTCCTCATTGCGTTCACCGTTATGCGACAATATCGGGCGCATTTGTCTTTTCGGACGAAACGGAGATCACGACCTTATTCGGCAGGCAAATGATGCTTTCCCCGTTACGGGATATGGGGCGGTGGGATACGCAGATCCCGTCGGGACAGCTTGCGCTTTCCACGCTTGCCCTGCCGTCCCTGATGACAAGGAGATTCATGGCATCTCCGCATCGGATCTCCACGGTCCGGTCCTCGCCAAGCGGATATTTGCCGTATACGCTCTGATCCACCGTCACGGTCACGGTATCACCGCTACGGCCGAGCATCAGCACGGCAAATCCCAGCGCGCAGAAAATCAGGAGCAGGGCGGCGGTAAAAATCATATCGTTTCGGCGCTTTGTTTGGTTCGTTGTTTTCAATCGGGTTACCTCTTTTCACAATCGACCACTGCGGATGCAGTGGTCGATTCGGGTAGATTTTGTATTCTTAGCTACGGTCGGAAAACGGAACGGATTTCAGACAGCCCGTAGGACAAGCGCTCACGCAGGCGCCGCATCCCGTGCATTTTTCGTAATCGATCCGCGCGAGATTGTTCTGAACGGTGATCGCGCCGTTCGGACAGGTCTTTTCGCACTTTCTGCATCCGATGCAAGCGTTTTTGCACACCTTGCGCGCATCGGCACCCTTGTCCTTGCTGTTGCACATCACGACCGCCTTCGATTCCCGCGGAACCATGGAGATGATGCTCTTGGGGCATTGACCGACGCAGATCTTACAGCCGATACAGCGGGAAGGGTCTATGTGCGCGATGCCATCCTTGATGCAAATGGCGTTGTTCGGACAAGCCGCCGCGCAATCACCGAAGCCCATGCATCCGAAACGGCAGGCTTCCGGTCCGCCGTAAAGCATGGACGCGGCTTTGCAGGTGGAGATTCCGTCGTAAATCGCCTTTTGGGAGGTGGCTTCACAGTTTCCGTTGCAATGCACGAAGGCTACGGAAGCCTCGGGAGCTTCGGCTTCGACACCGAGGAGCGCGCAAAGCGCGTTTGCCGTATCCTCCGCGCCGGGAACGCAAAGGTTGGGCTGTGCGCTTCCGTCCGCAAGGGCGGCGGCGTAATCGTCACATCCCTTATAGCCGCAAGCGCCGCAGTTGATGCCCGGCAGACATGCGCGGATCTGCTTACGCTTGGGGTCCTCTTCGATGCCGAAGAAGCGGGAGACGAGAGCGAGCAGGATTCCCATCAGAATGCCGATGGAAACCACGACCGCGAAGGCGATTAAAATATGGATCAGTATTTCAGTCATATGTTTCCCTCCTCAGGCAAAGAGTGAATCGACGATTCCCGACAGACCCATAAAGGCGAGCGAGATGAAGGAGGCGGCGATCAGCGTGACTGCCAATCCGCGGAAGGGCGCGGGGACCTCGCTTTCATCGATGCGGGAACGCAGACCGGAAAAGAGTACCATGGCAAGCAGGAAGCCGAGCCCGCAGCCGAGCGAGCTGACCATGGATTCCACGAAGGTATATCCGTCGGTAATGTTGTTGATGGCTACGCCGAGCACGGCGCAGTTGGTCGTGATCAGGGGCAGATATACGCCGAGCGCCTTATGCAGGGCGGGCGAGAATTTTTTGAGAATGATTTCGAGCATTTGCACGAGCGCCGCAATGACCAGAATGAAGACGATCGTTTGCATATACTCCAGATGGAGCTGATCGAGGATCAGTCTCTGGATCGGCCAGGTGATCGCAGAGGCGAGCAGCATGACCGCCGTGACGGAAACGCCCATGCCTGCCGCCTGCCCCAGCTTTTTGGAAACGCCGAGGAAGGGGCAGATGCCGAGAAAGCGGCTCAGGACGTAGTTATTGACCAGAACGGAGGAGAGGAGTATGACGACGAGCGTTTTTAAGGTGTCCATTTATGCTTCCTCCTTTTTGCTTTGGCAAGCGCCCGTTTTACAGTATCCCGCGGAGGGACAGCCGGCGCAGGTGAATTCTTTTTTCTTGGGGCCCTTTCCGTTGGTGAGCGCGCAGACGAGGGCGATCAGGAGCCCGTATACGAGCATACCGCCGGGCGCCTTGACGAGAAATTCGATCTTATAATCGGCAAGGAAGGGGATCGCGATGCCGGCGAAGCTTGCCGCGCCGAATACCTCGCGGACCGTCGCCATGGCGCAGAGGGCAAGGGTGAAGCCGAGACCCATACCGATGCCGTCGAGCGCGGATTTGCCGACGGAGTTTTTGCTCGCGAACATCTCCGCTCTGCCGAGGATGATACAGTTCACGACGATCAGCGCCAGATATACGCCGAGCATTTCATAGAGCGCGGGGAAGAACGCCTGTACCGCCATCTGGACCATCGTGACGAAGCCCGCGATGATGGTGATATAGCAGGGGATTCTGACACCGTCGGGAATGACGCTGCGGAGCATGGAGATCAGGACGTTTGAGCAGAGAAGCACCACCAGCGCCGCGATTCCCATACCGAAGGCGCCGACCACGTTCGTTGTGGTCGCCAGCGTCGGACAGGTGCCGAGAATCAGGATGAAAACGGGATTTTCCTTGAAAATACCCTTGGTTAAGACAGAAAGATTTCCGTTTTTCTTCATTGGTTTGCTCCTTTCTCAAAGATCTTGACGGATTCAAAGGCGCGCAGAATGGCCTGCTTGTATCCGTTGGTCGTCACGGTGGCACCGCCGATCGCCTCGATATCGCCGTAGTTCGCTTCCGTTTTGCCGTCGAACTGACCGTAGAAGGATTCGTTCGCGCAGGCAGAGCCGATGCCGTTGGTTTCGCCCTGAGAAACGGTGAGACAGTCGATGATCCTGCCGTCTGCCGTCATGGAAACGCGGATGACGATATATTCGCCGGAAGCGGGATGATAGTCGTTTCCGCCGAGAATGCCGTAGCCGATGCCCTTGATTTCGATGATATAGTTGCCGGTCGCCGTGACCTTTGCCGAGATCAGCTGTGTGGGAAGTCCGACGTAGTCCGTCAGCGTAAGATCGGTCGTCTGCGTGGAAAGGAGCAGCTGCATTGCCGCGCGCGCCACGGAGGCGATCTCATCCGTTGTATCGGAGAGAACCTCTCCGTTCATATCGAGCGCGATGAACTGTTCGCCGATCACGCAAACGAAGCCGGTTTCGTTTTTCGCCTTGTAGACGTCGTCAACGCCCGCGATATCCTCGGTGATGAAGAGCTTTTCAAATTCTCCGCCCGCGGAAGGCAGAGCCGCGGAGAGATTGTCGCGAAGGATCTCCTCCTCCGTGCGGATGTCCACGTCGCCGCCGCCCAGAAGAATGGCGGCGTTCAGAGCGTCCTTGACGGCGGAACGGTATGCTGCCGTCGTTTTGGTCGCTCCGCCGACCGTATCCACGCCGTCGATACCGGACGCATCTTTTCCGAGTACCTTTTCGGCAAAGCTCTCTGCCGCCACGCCGCCGATGGAGGGCGTTTCTCCGGAGGCGATCAGCTTGGTTCCCGCAACCGTACCGTCAGGGGAAATGCCGCACATCAGTACCATGCCGGGCGCGTAACCGGTCGTGCTCAGCTTGAGCACGTAGCCGCCGTTTTCCGCGCGGTACGCTTCCTTGACCGTGGAGGGAAGCTTCTGCCCGGTGATGTCAAGCTTGGTGAAGCTTTTGCCGGAGGGCAGAACCTCGGAGAGTGCGGCATTTGCTTTTTCGCTTTCGTTTTTTTCTATGATGGGAGCGGTCAGCGCGTTGGTGAATGCGAGGATCACGGAGACCACCGCGCAAATGCATCCCAGAACGAATGTATTTTTAAAGGATTTTTTCATGCTTTTCTCTGACCTCCGAATACCTTATGCGCCGTCAGTGCGTCAATATAGGGGGTTAAAATGTTCATGAAGAGGATCGCGAAGGATACGCCCTCCGGATAAACGCCGAAATAGCGGATCAGAAAGGTGAGGAGTCCGGCGCCGATGCCGAAAACGAGCTTACCCTTTGCCGTTGCGGGAGAGGTTACGTAATCGGTCGCCATGAATACCGCGCCGAGCAGAAGACCGCCGGAGAGGATCAGCGCGAGCGCTTTCGTAAAATCAAAGCCTTCCATCAAAAGAGAGCATACGAAAACGCTTCCGACGAAGGAAACGGGGATATGCCAGGTGATGATGCGGCGCGCGAGCAGATAAATGAATCCGACGAGGAGAGCCGCCGCGCAGGTTTCGCCGATCGCGCCGCCCGTCAGACCGAAAAAGAGATCGGAAAGGGCAGGCATCTGACCTGCGCCTATGGAGGGGAGGGGCGTTGCGCCTGCCACCGTATCCACGATGACGGGATACGCCTGCGTCGCCATGGAGCCGAAGGAGACCAGCATAAAGACGCGGGCGGTGATCGCGGGGTTGACGGGGTTGTGACCGATACCGCCGAAGAGGCATTTGACGATCACGATGGCGAAAAGAGAACCGATCACACATTGCCAGATCGGAATGCTTGCGGGCAGATTGAGCGCCAGAAGCAGACCCGTAACGGCCGCGCTGAGGTCGCCGATCGTCTGTCTTTTTTTGGTGATGGCGTTGAAGAGCGCTTCGAGAAGCACGCAGCTCGCCGTGCATACGGCGATGACGAGCAGGGAGCGCCAGCCGAAAATGACGGTTCCGGCAACGGCGGCGGGGATGAGCGCGATGAGTACGTCGCGCATGATGCCCGTTGTGGAACGGCCGCTGTGGATGTGCGGCGATGCGGACAAATGCAAGGGTTTATCCATTTTTTGATGCCTCCTTTGTCTTTTCTTCCTTTAAAAAGGCTTTGGCGAGCTTATTGGTTTGCACCAGCGGACGGTTGGCGGGACAGTTGAAGCTACAGCAGCCGCATTCCATACAGGTCTGTATCTGAAGCTTTTCGAGGCGCGCGGCATCCTTTTTCTGATACGCCGCCGCAATGGAGGCGGGCGCAAGTCCGAAGGGGCAGTTATTCGTGCAGGCTCCGCAACGGATGCAGGCTGTCGTTTGGGGCAGACGGGCTTCCTTTGCGCTCAGCGCCAGAACGGCGTTCGTATTTTTCAGCACGGGCGCTTGGAGATCGGGAATGGCAACGCCCATCATGGGACCGCCGTACAGAACCTTTTCGGGCGTTTCCGTCAGACCGCCGCAAAATTCAAATATATCGGAGATCGGGGTGCCGAGAGGAACGATGACGTTTTTGGGCTCCTTTACGCAAGCACCGTCCACGGTCACGCATTTTTTGACCAGGGGCATACCGGTTTTCAGAAAGGAGCCGATCGCCGCGACGGTGGTACAGTTGCAAACGATGCAGCCGACGTCGATGGGAAGCTTTTCGGCAGGGATCACACGGCGTACGGTGTGATACACCAGGACCTTTTCACCGCCCTGCGGGTATACGCTGGGAAGCACCTTGACTTCAACGCCGGGCACGCGCTCGGCGAGCGCCTGCATGGAAGCGATGGCGCGTTTTTTATTCTTTTCTATGCCGATCACGATATGCTTGATTCCGAAATGCGCCTGCATGGAAGTGATCGCGTATTCCATATCGTCCGCGCGCTCCGCCATCGTCACGGAGTCGCTCGTGATATAAGGCTCGCATTCCGCGCCGTTGATGATCAGGTGCTCGATCCGCGAGAGATCTACCTTGAATTTGACGTAAGTCGGGAAGCCCGCGCCGCCGAGACCGACGACGCCGCTTTCGCGGATCGCTTCGATCAGATCCTCCGCGCTGCGGATCACGGGGGGACGGAGCGTTTCGTCCGCCGTCATTTCTCCGTCGGATTGAATGGTGACTGCGGGGACGGTATTTCCGTTGGAAAGAAGCATATCGGAAATTTTAGTGACCTTTCCGGATACGGAGGAAAAGATCGGCGAGGAAACCGCGCCGACGGCTTCGGCTATGCGTGTTCCGACCTTTACCGGATCGCCGACCTTGACGATCGGCTTGGCGGGCGCGCCGATATGCATCGACATCGGAAGCATGACGGTCTGCGGCGGCGTCATGTATACGGCCGGCGTTTTTTCGGTATTTTTTCTGTGGGGAACGTGAATACCGTTCAGGAAAAAAGACATGAATGAACCTACCTTTCTATGTGTTCAACATAATCATTATATGTTGAATGTTCAAAAACATATTGAAATTTATTGTAACACATCATGTGCAACCTTGTCAATGCGTTCGAATGATAATTTTTTGATAAATTTTGATAAAGATAAATATGAAGTATTTTTCCCTTTTGACCGCATATTTATTCTTTCGCAATAAGCTCTATTGACAAAAGGACCTGTCGGTGCTATAATGTGCGGGATCAATCAAAAGAAAGGCAGGTTCCTATGATGACGGACCGTATTTTTCAAACCTCTGCATATAAGCGTTCCCGCAGAGCGTATATTCTGGAATGCGCTTTTGAATATTTTATCGCGCTGATGGTTGCCGATGCATTTCTGGCAACGCTCCTGACGGAGATGGGGCTGAATGATGCCATGATCGGCGTGATCTCTTCGCTGATCTCGCTGGCGTTTTTGTTTCAGCTTTTTTCCATTTTCGTCGTGCCTCATATCCGTAACGTCAAGCTGGTCGCAATTCCCATCCATTGCGTCAGTCAGATGTTTTTTCTGGTTTTGTACTTACTTCCGTTTTTCCATATCCCTCAGCCATTTCGCGTGGTGATCGTAGTGGGCTGTCTGATGATCGCCTATTTCGGCAATTATCTGGTGACGTCCGTGATCTTCAATTGGGGAAACGCCTACGTCGATCCGAACGGGCGCGCGAATTTTGCGGCAACCAAGGAGATCGTTTCGCTTCTTTCCGGCGTGGTATTCAGCCTCGCCATGGGCAAGGCGATCGACCGCTTTATCGAAGCGGGGAATATTGAAGGCGGTTTTCTTTTTATCGCCGTGACGATGCTGATCATCACCGTCGGTGACTTCGTCTGTCTGATGTTTATGAAAAATCAAAGGACGGAAAAGAAAAAGGAAGAAAAAACGGAGCCCTTTCTGCAAGTCGTGCGCGTTCTGTTTTCCAATAAAAGCTTTTTATGCGCCGTTGCGGTCCACGTGATCTGGAGCGTGTCTGTTTATATGACCGCCGGCTTCATGGGAACGTATAAGACGAAGGAGCTTTTGCTTTCGGTCGGAACGGTGCAGATCATCAATATCGCGGGCTGTCTGCTCCGCGCCGGATTTTCCAAGCCGATCGCGCGCTATTCGGACAAACGCTCCTACGCCAAGGGGATCAGACTCGGCATGATCATCGCCGCCTGCGGCTATCTGATCAATATCTTTACCACGCCCTCACTTTGGTGGCTCGTTATTCTGTATACGGTGATCTATAACGTATCCTGCGCGGGTACGAGTCAGAATCTGATCAATCTGACGTACAGCTACGTGGACCGTCGGTATTTCGTCCAGGCGTCCGCCATCAAATTCAGCATAAGCGGTCTTTGCGGCTTCGGCGCTTCCATGCTGGGAAGCGCGATATTGAACAAAATTCAGGAAAACGGAAACACCGTTTTCGGCATGGCGGTATACGGTCAGCAGGTCCTTTCCGCCATTTCGCTCGCGATCGTTTTGCTTGGTATTCTTTTTGTCACCTTGGTGATGGAAAAACAAAAAATTATCGCGAAATGACCGGAAGCGGCGAAGTCGGTTTTGGCGCGATTTCCTGCAACTCAAAAAAGCACGGTTCCGATGAGAGAACCGTGCTTTTTTGTACCATAGGAAATTGCGCAAATTCGACCTCGCCGTTTTGTATTGTTTGAATACAGGCTAAACTGCGGTAGGCGAGAAACTTCCTGCGGGCGTTGCCCGCTTTTTTGCACTATAGGAAATTGCGTAAAACGGCT
>JAFQOX010000078.1 GCA_017412045.1 Clostridia bacterium | reverse complement strand
TGTTTACGCACTCTCCCTCAGTCTTTTGCTTCGCAAAATCCAGCTCCTACATTATGCTTCGCATAATGTGCAGAGGGAGCCTTTCCAGCTTTGTGCAACTTTTTATTTTTGAATTTTCTACATGGCTTTTTCGACAGTCTGTGACCTCGTATGCTTTTCGGCATACGAGGTCATTTCGTTTGTCGCTTTATACGGAATCCGCCGCTGCTCCGGGAGCTTTGGGAGTTTCGGCAATCGGCGCGACCATGGCGCGCAAGCCCGCCTTTACAATCTGATCGTCCGTGCATATCCACATGAAGTTCGCGCCCATCTCCAGATATTTTTCCGCCTGTGCGGGACCGTCACAGAAAATGCCGACGGATTTTTTTCGGGAAATGCAGATGTCGAAGATCTCCTTGACGGCGTTTTGAAATGCGGGATCGTCAAATTGCGCCGGCATCCCCATCGTAAAAGAAAGATCGTAAGGTCCGATGATGATCGCGGCGATCTCGCTTCCGTAGCGATCCAGCATATCGGGGAGCGCCGCAATGCCGACGGGAGATTCGATCTGTACGAGCAAATGACGGCTACGGTTGAAATCCGCAAGCGTTTCGCCCGGGCGCACCTGACAGTATCCGCCCTTGCCCTTATGACCGACGGGAGGGAAGCGCATGGCTTCCACCGCCGCGCGCACCTGCTCCACGCTCTCGGTACGCGGAAGCATGATGCCGTCGGCGCCGAGGTCCAGACAGCGCGCGATGTGAAAATTCGTATGGTCCGGTACGCGCACGAAGGCGGGCATACCGCAGAGACGGCAGACCTGCAGGGGCGTGATCAGGTTTTCGTTGTTGAAAGAGCCGTGCTCCATATCAAAAATAACGTAATCGAGATAGGCCTCGCCCGCGATGATCTCGATCATGGGAGCGGAAACGGTCAGCGTGATCAGCGTGCCGACGATCTTTTCCCTCCCCTTCAGTTTTTCCTTTAAAATTTCATAACGGTTCATCCGTCCGATTCCTTTCTTTGCACTCGATTTTACGCAAATTCTCAGAGAATAGAAAGCGGCGAATCGCCGCTGATGGTTGCTCATTTATCCAAGCTTCACTCGTATCAAAACAATGCAAAACGGCGAGGTTGATTTTGAGCAAATTCCTATGCAATAAAAAAAGCGGGAGATCTCCCGCTTTTTTTATTGCATTACAATTATTCAGCAACTTCTACGGTAGCTTCTTCAGCAACTGCTTCAGCAGCTTCTGCAACAACTTCCTCGGTAGCTTCTTCAGCAGCAGCAACAGCAGCAGCGGCAGCAGCCTTCTTCTTGTTGATTGCGATAACGGCAATGGTGGTAGCGGTAGCAACAACAGCAGCGGTGGAAGCGATAGCGATCAACTGGCCTTTCGTCATGGTTTTGTCCTCCTTAAGATATTTTTAAGCAAAATCAAAGAAATTCCGATTTTGCCATATGTACAAAGCAAGCAAGATCATTAAAACTAAAAATCTTGATACTATAATCATACAACATTTTCGTTTTTCTGTCAATAGTAAATGTAAAAAAATTAAAAAGTAAAACATGGATAATTTTCCGAATATAGTATTTTTTTGATTCTATCCCTTGACAAGAGGAAGTTTTTCGTTTATACTATAACTGTACTAACAGTGGTAGTACAGTTGGATGAAAGGAGAACGATATGCTGGTTATTGACAAATTTTCAAGAAAACCGATCTACGAGCAGATCGTGGAGGGGATCGAACGGGATATCGTGATGGGGATTTTGCGAGAAAGGGAGCAATTGCCCTCGATCCGTGAGCTTTCCGCTTTGCTTGGCGTGAATCCCAATACGATACAGAAGGCTTTTCAGGAGCTCGACCGCAACGGCATTATCATATCGGGTCAGGGAAGAGGCTGCTTCGTCGCGGATCATGCGGCGCAGAGGGTCAGAGAGAAGCTTTCCGCGCGGATTTCGGAGATCGAAAGCATTGCCGCCGAATTGGCGCGCGCGGGCATCGAGGAGGAAAAGCTGCTCGATGCGGTACGGCGCGCATATCACGGCAAAAACAACGATGAAAGGAAGGAAATTTTATGATTATTGTGAACAATATAACGATGGAATTTGAAGGCTTCGCCGCACTGAAGGACATGAGCTGCACCATTCCCGACGGCGTGATCTACGGTCTGGTCGGAAGCAACGGCGCGGGAAAATCCACGTTTTTGCGCCTGCTCAGCGGCGTTTACAGACCGAAGAGGGGGGAGATCACCGCGGACGGTCAGCCGATCTACGACAATCCCGCGGTCAAGAAGGATATTCTTTACGTTCCCGACGAGCTGTACTTTCTCCCGCAGGCTTCGATGAAAACGATGGCGAAATTTTACGCCGCCGCATACGAGAATTTCAGCCGTGAGCGCTTCGACCGTCTGACGCAGACCTTCGGGCTGGATCCGAACGCCAATATCAATACCTTTTCCAAGGGCATGAAGCGGCAGGCGGCAACGGTGCTTGCGCTTTCCGCCATGCCGAAATATCTCTTCTTTGACGAGACCTTCGACGGTCTGGATCCCGTGATGAGAAATCTCGTCAAGCAGGTCATCTACGACGACGTCATCGAAAGAAAAACGACGACGATCATCACCTCACACTCTCTGCGCGAGCTGGAGGATACCTGCGATCAGCTCGCGCTCCTGCACAAGGGCGGCATCGTCTTTGAGAGCGATATTCAATCGCTGAAGACCGCTCTTTTCAAAATACAGGTTGCCTTTGATTCGACGTTTGACCGAACGAAATTCGACGGTATTCAGATTCTGGATTATAACCAGATGGGCTCCGTCGCCACCTTTATCGCAAGGGGCGACCGTGAAGAAACGGTAGCGAAGCTCAGAGCGGAGCAGCCGATCATTCTCGACGTTCTGCCGCTGAATCTCGAGGAGGTATTCGTTTACGAAATGGAAGCGCTCGGATACGCTTTCAAGGATATTCTGATGTAAGGAAGCGGGGTGTACCATGAAAAATCTGTTTTCCGCCAAGCTTTATTGGCAGGGCTTGCGCAAGCTCCGCGTAGCGGGCATCGCCATGGCGGTCGTGATCATCGTCATGAACGCGTGGTTTCCGCTCGAATGCATCATCAATCAATCCCCGGGATTCCGACCGGATTTTGCCGATTATCATCCGATCATTTCCATAGACGAGACCACGTTTGCGCCGTTGGGAATTGCGGTCATGCTTTTCGCGCCTCTGCTCGTCTATCAAATGTTTTCTTATCTGAATGAAAGAAAGGCATCCGATTTCTATCACGCTCTGCCGCAGAAGCGCAGATGCGTGTATATCAGCTTCACGTCCGCCGTTCTGACGTGGATCGTCGCCGTCCTCTGCGCGACCTCGATCGTCAACACGATCTTATGGACGTTCGTTCCCGATTGCGAGCTTTCGTTCCGCGTAATCGCCGTGACCTTCGCCGGATTTCTGACGCTCGCGCTGGTAACGGCGGGCTTTATGGCGCTGGCGATGACGCTGACGGGAACCGCCGTTGCCAACGTTCTCGTATTTATTCTGTTTTCTCTTTTTATCCGCGCCTGCGGCATCTTCTTTTTTTACGGATTTTCGCAGGTCACGCCGATGTTCGATCCTACGAACTCGTGGCTGAAATTCTTTGATGCGGATTTCTTTCTGCCGATCGGGCTTATCGTTCGTTTTCTGGACGGCAAGGGCAATGCGGGGGAGTATGAAAATACGTGGTTTTTGCTCTATTGGTTTACCGTCGGCATCGCGCTTCTCGCCGTTTCCTGCGTGACCTATTGCCGCCGCAGAAGCGAGAGCGCGACGAAAAGCGCGCCCAATCGGATCATGCAGAATATTTATCGCATCGGCGTGACCTTCCCTTTTCTGATGACGGGCGCCTATATCCTTCTTGCGGAGGGTGATTTCTATCTCTGCCTCATTTCGATGCTTGCGGCGCTTCTCGTCTGGATCCTTTTCGAACTTCTGACGACGAAAAAAATGGGCAACGTGATCCGTTCGCTTCCCGTGCTTCTGATTCCCGCCGTTCTGACGGGCGGATACGTCGCTTCCGTCTATCTGGCGCGGAACGTATTCTACGCATCCACTCCCGAAAGAGAGGAGATCGCAAGCGCAAGATTGGAGCGCGCGGAGGACACGCTTGCCGGTTGGGAGCATACGCTTCTCGCGACCGTGGAAATCACGGAAGCCGAGGTTCTGGACTATGTATATCATGCGATTGAACAAACGAAGACGTACGACCTGATGTCGTGGCAGGAGAAGAAGGACAGCGGTCTTGCGCTCGTATCCCGCTACAGCGAAACGGTCACGCTGACGCTGAACTCGGGCAAAAGGGTCACTTACCGTCTGCGCTCGCCCTACGTTCTGTACGACATATTCAAAAATTCCGCGCAGATCCATGAAATCCTGCTTTCCGGACCCGATTTTGAGATTCAAAGCGTCAGAATGCAGTTCGGCGCGGAAGCGGACAGGCGCATCTGGGAAGCCATCAAAGAAGATTTTGATGCGCTGAGCGACGAGCAGAAGTCGGCGTATCTGCAATACGCGCAGAACGACAAGGTAAACGCGCCCCACCTCACCGTATACGGCGTATACGGCGGACAGCGCTTCTTTGATCATTTCAATCTGCATTTGGAATATACACCGAATGCGTATCGGCTTTACGCGCAATTCGATATCGGGGAGCGTCTGCCGGAGCTTCGGGATGCCGCGGATCGGATCGCAGAGCTCCGACAGGAGGATGTCACCCATGCGTATATGCTGGCGGACGACGTCTACGGCTATACGTGGCAGATCAAAACGGAAAATTTCCGTGTGATCCGCGAATTCCTGCAAAAACTTGACATCGACTCGCATTTGGCGGACTGTGAAAAAATAGACAAGGGTGAAATCTACCGCTTCGTTCTGCAAATTGATACGAAGGACGAAAAGAACGGCATCTATCTGCAGATCGAACTGACGCTCTCCCGCGAGGATTTCTCGACGTACCGCGAGGTCGTTTCCAATGCGGGCGCCATGCCGATCTCATGAGCCGTGAAAGGAGCGATATTATGAAAAAAATTTTTTCCGCAAAGCTGTACGTACAGGGCTTGCGCAAGATCCGCATCCCTGGCGTTGCCATGGCGGCTGTCATCATCGCGCTGAATTCGATCTATCCGATTCATCAGGCGCTCGAATATCGGGGGCATTCCTACCCGCTCAAGGAGATTGAGACCGTCTTGTTCGCGCCCTTCGGGATTCTCGTCATGCTGTTTGCGCCCTTGCTCGTGTACGCGATGTTTTCCTATCTGAATGAAAGAAGGGCATCCGACTTTTTCCACGCATTACCGCAGACGCGTATTTGCGTCTACGTCAGCTTCATGTCCTCGGTGCTGACCTGGATCGTTTCGGTCCTCGCCGCAAGCACGTTGGTCAATCTTATCCTATGGTCGTTTTCAAGCCGGCAAAGGGTGGACGCGCAGACTGTGCTGATGACGTTTCTCGGATTTCTGATCCTCGGCATGGCGATGGCGGGATTCATGGCGCTTGCCATGACGGTGACGGGGACGACCGTTGCCAACTGGCTCGTTTTTCTGCTTTTCTGCCTGTTTATCCGCTTGTGCGGCATCTTTTTCCTGAACGGATTTTCGACCTTGACCCCCATGTTCGTTCCCGAAAAATCATGGCTCGGTTTATTGGATTGGGATTCCTTTTTGCCGAACGTATTGCTTACCAATATGTTTTGGTCAAGACCTGCTCTGGACGGAATGGGACGGATCTTTCTCTATTGGTTTTTCGTTGCGGTTCTTCTGCTCGTGCTTTCCGCCGTGGCTTACAGCCGCCGCAGAAGCGAGAACGCGGGCAAGAGCGCGCCCAATCGGCTCACGCAGCACATTTACCGCATTGCCGTGACGCTTCCTTTCTTCGGATACGGCGCTTATATGCTGATCGTGATGTACGGGAGCATGCGTCATAAATACCCCCCTTATCTCAAAACCGCGCTGATATACGTGGGCGCGGGCTTGATCCTCTGGATCGTTTTTGAATTGCTGACGACGAAAAAGCCTCAAAATATCCTGCGAACGCTCCCCGCGCTTCTGATCGCCGCGGCGCTCTCCTTTGCCGGCGTCGGTTCGCTTTACGCGGCGAGAGGTATCTTCTACGCCTCTCTGCCCGAAAGGGAAGATATTCGCAGTTTGAAGCCTGCTGTGACCGCCGCCGATATGAGCGGTTTGGAATATATGCTTTGGTCGACGACGGAAATCAGCGATCCCGCCGTTCTGGACCGGGTATACGATGCGCTCGCGCAGACGGAGGCGTACTATAAGATGACGAGGGAGGAACGCGCGCAAGCGAATCAGCCATATCGGGACAAGGTCACGCTGACACTGCAATCGGGCAGAGAGGTCACGTATTGGCTTCAATCCTCCCATGACCTGGATATGCTGTTCGTGCAATCCGACGAATGCCGCACGCGCAGGCTTTCCGCGCTGGATTTCGACGTGAAACAGATTGAAGACGATCATGTCAAGGATGAAGAATCCGTCAAGCGAATCTGGGAAGCGCTCAAGGCGGATTTCGATGCCTTGGACGACGAGAAGAAGCTGATATATCTGCAACAGAACGCAGGATTCAAAAACAACGGCACGCTCCATATTGACGGAAGCCTGGAAGGGGTGGATTTCCGTGAGAACTTCCACCTGAGCGAGGTATATACGCCGACCGCGTACCGGATTTATATCGAGTGTTATATGAATGAAAAATTTCCGCCTCTGGAGCAGCTGCAAGCCGCCGCAGACCTGATCTGCGCAACGGAAAAGGCGGACATCGGTTATTTGGTGATGGATATTGTCAGCGCCCAAAAAGCCGTCGTATTCCACACGGATGATCCCAACGTCATCAAAGGCTTTTTGCAAAGTCTTGTGATCGACTCGCATTTGCTGGATTACGAAAAAGCGGTAAAGAGAGAAATCTATAGCTTTGCTCTGACCTTTATCCGGACGGACAGCAAGGGAGACGTCGTTGTGAATGCACCCGTCAACGAGAAGGACGGCCATGCCGTTTTGCAAATGTATCTCACCTTCTCCGACGAGGACATCGCGCGATACCGCGAGATCCTTGCAAGCGCAGAGACCATGCCGATTTCCTGAAAAAGATCAAGATTTTTTCTTGACTTTATTGCATTTTCCCGTCGGATATGATACAATAAAGCCATCATCTTATACAGAAGGAGATTTCTTATGAAGAAAACCAAGACAAAACGTATCGTTTCCATCGTTGCGATCGTTCTCGCCGTTCTCCTGATCGGCGGATCGGTCGGTCTCTACTGTCTGGCAGTTTCCATCTATGACGGCAGCTTCAATTACCGTTGTACCACCGACGAGGAGATTTCGTTTGATATTTCGGAATTTCCGACGCTGACGCGCGAACGTCACACCTTCACCTCCGACAAGGGGCAGACGCTGGTAGGCTATTTGTACGAGCAAGCCGATCCCGAGATGCGGGAGAAGGGCGTCATCGTATTCGCGCACGGTCTCGGCGCGGGCGGACAGACCGGATATATGGACATTTTCAACTATCTGACCGAGAACGGATATTACGTATTCGCCTATGACGCAACGGCAAACGACGAGAGCGAGGGCGACGTCATCGGCGGTCTGCCTCAGGGCTATATCGACCTTGACCATGCGATCAATTATGCAGGCACGCTCGAGGAGATCAAGGATCTGCCCTTCGTGCTGATGGGCTACAGCTGGGGCGGTATGTCCGTCGTCAACGCGCTCAACTACCATCCCGACGTGAAAGCGGTCGCTTCTCTGGCGGGCTGGAATAAGTCTATGAATCTGATCGATTACCGCGGTTGCCAGATGGTCGGCGGCGTTGCCAAGCTTTTGCTCCCCTTCGCCTCCATCTATGAATATACCATGTACGGAAAATATGCCTTCAGTACGGGGATGAAGGGCTTCCAAAACAGCGATTGCAACGTCATGATCGTGCACGGAGAGCAGGACGATACGATCCCGATCCGTTACGGCTACGACACCTATTTCAAAAAATACGGAAACGACGATCGTTTTACGTTCAAGAAATATCCCGACCGTGATCACAGCTTGCTGGAGAATGAGGACGGCGTGCGTGATTTCGAGCTGATGGCAGAGATCGTAGCTTTCTTTGACCGCAGTCTTGCGAAATAAGACAAAAAGCGTTTGCCCATACCCTTTCGGGTACGGGCAAACGCTTCAGTGTGTCGATAAAGTCAGTTTGAAAATTTGGCTTTCGTCATTTTTAACAAAAGATAAGATTCCGAAAAGCCTTCCTCCGGGAGGAAGGTGCCGAGTTTACGAGGCAGAAGGAGCCCGCGTGCAAACAAGACTTTTGAAAAAGCTCTGTTTGCGTACAATTTTACATTTGCAAACAGACAAATTCAATCCCAAATTCTTGAATCGCGCACTCTCCCTCAGTCTTTTGCTTCGCAAAATCCAGCTCCCTCCCCGAGGGAGCCTTTCTGTTTTTGTGCAACTTTTTATTTTTGAGTATTCTACAT
>JAFQOX010000077.1 GCA_017412045.1 Clostridia bacterium | reverse complement strand
ATAATGCTTTGACTTTTGCAATACTTTTTTTGACAGACTTTTTCGTCTGTCTTTTAGTCATGCTTTTTTTCAAAAATACTGCGTTTTTTATACTTCACTATATTTTCTTTTTTTTGAATTTTCTTAACTAAATGATATTGCCCGATAGCGGGAGCCGTAGCTTTCCTCATAGGAAATTTCCGCGATATAACCGCTCGCCTTATGCACGGCGCCGTCCGTATAGCGTATCGCCGTATGTTCCGTTTCTTGCAGGAAAGCCATACCGCGGGCGCAAGCCGAAACGACGGAAATCGACATCATGAGCACCAGGATGGATTTTTTCAGCAGAAAATTCCTTCTTTTTTCCCGAAACAGTACGGCGGCTGCAAACGCGATCACGGGAAGCAGAGCGATCAGCCAGAGATAAGAATGAATCTTCGGCACCAGCACGCACAGAGAAAACAGTCCGATATACGCGCCGAGGATTGCCGCGAGCCGTTTGCCCTCCGTGATCTTCAAAGAGTCTCCAAAAATTTTCATGTTCCAATATCCTTGACGTTGAGAAAAGTCTTCCCCTTTGCAGAGGAAGACTTTCGTTTCTATGTTCAATTATTTCAGACCTTCCAGTCTGGTTTCGAGCTCTGCGCGAAGCTCGGAGTAGCCGGGCTTGTCGAGAAGAGCAAACATATTTTTCTTGTATGCTTCTACGCCGGGCTGGTTGAAGGGGTTTACGCCGAGCATATAGCCGGAAACCGCGCAAGCCTTTTCAAAGAAGTATACGAGGTAACCGAAATCAAACGCGCTGCGGGATGTCAGCGTGATGGAAAGGTTGGGAACGTCGCCGTCGGTGTGCGCGAGGATCGTACCGTCGTGCGCCTTCTGGTTGACGAAGTTGATTTCCTTGCCGGCGAGGAAGTTCAGACCGTCGCCGTTTTCCGCGTCGTAGGGAACCTTGAAGCCGTCGTCGATGTTGACGTTCATAACGGTTTCAAACATCACTCTGGAGCCTTCCTGGATGAACTGACCAATGGAGTGGAGGTCGGTGGAATAGATCGCGCTGGAGGGATAGAGACCCTTGCCGTCCTTGCCCTCGGATTCGCCGAAGAGCTGTTTCCACCATTCGCAGGTCATGGTGAGGGCGGGATCGTTCGCGGTGAGGATTTCCACGCTCTTGCCCTGTCTGTGGAGAATGTTGCGGATTGCCGCGTATTTCAGACAGCCGTTGGTGAGAACGTCGCCGTCCTTGAAGTCTTCGTAAGCCTTTGCCGCGCCTGCGAGCATTTCTTCGATATCCGCGCCGGATACCGCGATGGGAAGCAGACCTACGGGGGTCAGAACGGAGTATCTGCCGCCGACGTCGTCCGCGATGACGAAGCTTTCGTAGCCGTAAGCGTCAGCCTGGGAGCGGAGCGCGCCCTTCTTGGCATCGGTCGTTGCGAAAATGCGTTCTGCCGCGCCTTCCTTGCCGTATTTTTCGATCAGAAGATCACGGAAGATGCGGAATGCGATCGCGGGCTCCGTGGTCGTACCGGATTTGGAGATGACGTTGACGCAGATATCCTTGCCCTTGCAGATGTCGAGGATATCGCGGAGGTGAGAGGAGCTGATGTCCTTACCTACGAAATAGATATCGGGCGTCTTTTTGGGCTTGTTGTTGTAGTAGTTGCCGTGGATGAATTCGATCGCCGCGCGCGCGCCGAGATAGGAGCCGCCGATACCGATGACGATCAGAACGTCGCACATGGACTGAATCTTTTCAGCCGCCTTCTTCATCTGCGCAACCTCTGCGCGGTCAAAGCTGACGGGAAGCTCTACCCAGCCGAGGAAATCGTTGCCCGCGCCGGTCTTTTCGCAAAGAGTCTTGTGCGCCGCGTTCACTTCGTCGGAAACGGCGAGAAGATCCGCTTCGTTGACGAAGCTTTGAACGTACTTGTCAGAAAATACAAATGCCATAATATTACCTCAATTCTGCCGCTTGCGCGGCTTTTTATTTTCAAGCGTAGCGGATCTCCGAAATGGCAAGAGCCGTTTCAGGAGATGACCGTTTTGTCCTTCCTTCCCGCGCCGGGCCGCTCGTGTCCGCAGGACATCCGCGTGTCCGTATGGCAAAGATGGGAGGAAAGACAGATTTTATTTTGCATATGCCCGTTGTCCACCGTCATCACGACGACGTGATCGCCGAGGTCGGGGCAATATTTCATGGAAAATTCGCGCTTGTTCGGGTTTTGTTCCATATATTCTCTCCGCAAGTATTTTGCGGGCGTGCCCGCTTTTTCCCTATTGTTTGCGGAAAGCGTGAATTTATGCGCTTATTCGTCCTTTTTCGGGTCGGAATAATTTTTGACCTTCGCTTCGATATAGCCGTCAAGTCCCGCCTTCTGCATGGCGCCGAAAATGCGGTGGCGCAGACCTTTATTCCGGTATTCCAGATCGGCGAGCAGCCGCTTCATGGATTCCCTCTCGGTCTCACCGTCCGCGGGACAGCGGCTTTCCACGACGGGAAGCTCCGCCGAGGCGGCGAAATAACGGATATCCTTTTCGGGAGCGTAGATCAAGGGACGGATCACCGTGATATCCGTTCTGTCCAGATAGGTCACGGGAGAAAAGCAGCCCAGTCTGCCCTCGTAAAAGAGATTCAGCATGAAGGTCTCCACCGCATCGTCGAAATGATGGCCCAGCGCGACCTTGTTACAGCCGAGCTTTTTCGCCGTATCGTTGACCATGCCCCGTCTGAGCTTGGCGCACAGCGAGCAGGGATTGGATTCCTTTCTTACGTCAAAAATAATCTTCGCGATATTGGAGGGCTCTACGTGATAGGTCACGTTCAGCCTGTCGCAAAGCTCGCGGATCGGCGTATAGTCGGTCGGTACGCCGCCCTCCTCCAGATCGCCGAAGCGCATATCCACGGTAATGGCGATCAGCTCGAATTTCTTCGGATAAAAACGGCGAAGCTCCGCCATGGCGTATAAAAGAGAAAGAGAATCCTTTCCCGCGGAAACGCCGACCGCAATTTTGTCGCCGTCCTCAATCATATGATAATCGTCTGCGGCGCGTCTCGTGTAGCTGAGAAGCCGTTTCAGTCCCTTCATCAGATCACCTTCCTTTTCGGCAAAATCCGTATAACAAAAATATTATAACAAAAAAATGCTCGCTTTTCAATATATTCCGCAAAGTTTTTCACAACAAAAGCACTTACTTTTTCGTCTCTGTCGGGTAAGCGATCCTTGATCCCATCCGAGCCGGAAAAAATATCCATGTATAAAAAACGACGCTTTTCGGCAATACTGACCTTAAAACCAAGTTTTTTCCGAAACGGTCCACCGCAAACGGAAAGAAAGGCATGGATACGATGTATTATAATAAAGTCGATATTTGCGGAATCAACACGTCAAAGCTGAAGGTTCTTTCCGCGGAAGAAAAAAACGAGCTTCTGAAAAAAGTCAAAAACGGCGACCGTAAAGCGAGAGAGGAGCTGATCGACGGCAATCTGCGGCTGGTGCTCAGCATCATTCAAAGGTTTGGCGGTAAGGTGCGCGACGCGGACGATCTTTTTCAGGTCGGTTGCGTGGGACTCATCAAAGCCATCGACCATTTCGACACGGAGCTCGGCGTCAAGTTCAGCACCTACGCCGTCCCGATGATCATCGGCGAGATCCGTCGGTATCTCCGCGATAACAACGCCCTGCGCGTCAGCCGAGGAACGCGGGATCTCGCCTACCGCGCGCTCAGCGCGAAGGAGGAGCTTTCCAAAACGCTTCTCCGCGAGCCGTCCGCAGAGGACATCGCCGCCTATTTGCAGGAAGCGCCCGCCGCCGTCTCCGAAGCGCTGGAAGCCATCATGGAGCCGATCTCCCTCTACGACCCCATCTACGGGGAAAACGGAGATTCGATCTACGTCATGGATCAGATCAGAGACGAGGATTGCAGCGACGACATCTGGCTGGAGAATATCGCCGTTGCGCAAGCCATGAAGAAGCTCTCCGAGCGCGAGCGCTCCATCATTTCCATGCGATTTTTCCGCGGAAAAACGCAGATGGAGATCGCAAGCGAGATCGGCATCTCGCAGGCGCAGGTATCCCGCATCGAAAAGGGCGCGCTGGAGCGGATCCGAAAAGAGCTGTAATATTTTATTTCGTCAGCGGTTTTACGTGCTTGGCAACGATCGAGAGCAATTCCCCGTGAACGGTGCCGTTGGAGATCACGGCGCCGTTGATTTCGCGGTCATAACGCTCGTCCTCGCCGAAAAGGTTGGTGACTCTGCCGCCCGCTTCCTCAACGATGACCTTAGCGGCGGCAATATCGCAGTTTTTATGAACGGTTCCGGGGAAAAGAACGAAATTGAAATCGCCCTTCGCCACGCACATGGAGGCGCGGATCACACTGCCGAGACCGACGGCGTAGGTTCTTTTTCCCAGCTCCTTGAATACGTCGAAAAGATTGTACTCTGCGGCGGGCCACATATCGAAATTGCCGAGACTGCGTTTGTCGTCAAGCGTAATATCGCTGACGGAGATCGGCTCGCCGTTGACGAACGCGCCTTCGCCGCGGATCGCGGTATACATCTGATCGCCCTGTACGTCGTAAACGACGCCGACCTCGGAAATGCCGTCGATCACGAGCGCCAGCGAAAAAACGGAGGTGGGAATGTGTCTTGCGTACATCGCCGTGCCGTCCACGGGATCGCAGACCCAAACGTGGTTGCTCTCCCCGAAGCCCGCTTCCTCGCCGTCCACGGAATGCGTGGGATAGACGGCTTTGACGCGCTCGATCAGATAATCGTTGATCTCGCGGTCGGCAAGCGTGACGATGGTCTGGTCGTATTTGTAATCCGCGCCGTTATCGCCCTTGTAATATTTCATCATGATCTCGCCCGCGCGGGAAGCGATCTCTTTCGCAAATTCCAGATATTCTTTTTTCATCTTCATCTCAGCCTTCCTTTTTTGAAAAAGACATTGCCCGAAATGATTTCGGGCAATGCGATTTTTCCGTATTTTATTTTGGGTATCAACCGAACATGATTGCGTTCATGATGTTTTCGAGATATTCCTGTCTGCCGCTGGTGTTGGTGGTCACGTCACCCATTTCGAGCGCGTATGCTTCGAGCTCAGCCATGGTTACGTTACCGTCCACGATCTTCTTACCGATGCCGCTTTCATAGCTTGCGTAGCGGTCAGCGACGAATTTGTCGAGTCTGCCGTCGCGGATCATCTTGTCTGCGATACGGAGACCGAGCGCGAACGCATCCATGCCCGCGATGTGAGCGAGGAAGATATCCTCTGCGGTGTTGGAGCCTCTTCTGGTCTTGGCATCAAAGTTCAGACCGCCCTTGGTGAAGCCGCCCGCCTTGATGACCTCGTACATACAGAGCGCGGTGTCGTATACGTTGGTCGGGAACTGGTCGGTATCCCAGCCGAGGAGCATATCGCCCTGGTTTGCGTCGATGGAGCCGAATACGCCGTTATCTCTCGCTACGCGGAGCTCGTGCTGGAAGGTGTGCGCCGCGAGGGTTGCGTGGTTCGCTTCAATATTCATCTTGAAATCCTTGTCGAGACCGTATTTTCTGAGGAACGCCAGAACGGTTGCGGTATCGAAGTCGTACTGATGCTTGGTGGGCTCCTTGGGCTTGGGCTCGATGTAGAAGTCGCCGGTAAAGCCGATGGCGCGCGCGTAATCTACGGCAAGGCGCATAAGGCGAGCCATATTGTCCTGCTCAAGCGCCATATTGGTATTGAGGAGAGTTTCGTAGCCTTCTCTGCCGCCCCAGAATACGTAGCCTTCGCCGCCGAGCTTGACGGTGATTTCGATCGCCTTTTTGATCTGTGCTGCCGCAAAAGCGAATACGTCAGCGTTGGGAGAGGTGCCCGCGCCGTGCATATAGCGCTTGTTGCCGAAGCAGTTTGCCGTACCCCAAAGGAGCTTCTTGCCGGTCTTATCCATCAATTCCTTGAGGAGATCGGAGATCTCGTCGAGTCTTGCGTTCGTTTCCGCGAGGGTAGCCGCTTCGGGAGCGATGTCTCTGTCATGGAAGCAGTAGTAGTCAACGTCGAGCTTTTCCATCAGCTCGAATGCGGCGTAAGCCTTATTTCTCGCGAGCTCCATGGGATCGGATGCGCCGTAGGACTTGTCTGCGGTACCGACGCCGAACATATCCGTGCCCTCTGCGCACATGGTATGCCAGTATGCCATTGCGAAGCGAAGGTGCTCGCGCATGGTCTTGCCCGCGATCACCTCGTCGGGATTATAGAATTTGAAAGAAAGCGGGTTCTGAGACTGCGCGCCTTCATATTTGATTTTGCCGATGTTTGCAAAATATTCCATTTTCATATCCTCCTGTATCAACAGTTTGAAATTATCATCCGCCATTTATTTTAGCATATAAAGAAAGCAATGTCAAATACATTTGTAATATCTTTCAAAAATTTTACAAAGGGATATTGATTTGTCAGAGCCGGATCCGCATATGCGT
The DNA here is from genome assembly GCA_017412045.1 of Clostridia bacterium. Taxonomy (GTDB): domain Bacteria; phylum Bacillota; class Clostridia; order Oscillospirales; family CAG-272; genus QALR01. The sequence goes on along the minus strand of JAFQOX010000077.1, from coordinate 13,213 downwards.
ATCCGTGTCGATTCTGTCATCCGCGCGGACGTCATCGGAATACGGCAGCTCCTCGTATCCGAATCGGGCGCAAAAAGCGGATGGAAATTGTTCCTCGCCGACCGTTTCCAAAATCTCCTTCAGGGCTTTTTCCAAGATATTTTGGTCAAGATATTTGCCGTGGATGAGTCGGTCCTTGTATACGGATTCTATTTCTATCAGCATTTTTGATTTGTTATCTTATCGTTATATACCGCAAATCGGCAGAGGCGTGTGTCCTCTGCCGATTGTTACAGACCCGCTGATCCGCAGGTCTCACGGTGATTTCGTTGTTTAAGCCTTTTTGCCGAGCTTGACTTCGACCTTGAAGGTCTTGCCTGCTACGGGAGCGATGATATTGCCCTCGATCTCCTTGCCGTCAACGGTGATGGAGAGTACGTCGGAGCCTTCGCCGTTACCGGTGAAGTGGACGTCGAAGGTACAACCGCGCATAACCTTTACGATGCTGCATTCGTTCCAGGAAAGAGGCAGACAGGGATCGATGCGCAGTCCCGCGATTTCGGGGTGCATACCGAAGATGAACTCGACCACGCTCTTGAGCATCCAGGAGCTGGAAGCCGTACGCCAGCTCTGTCCGGGCGTACCTGCGCGGTAGCCGACCTCGGGAGCGAAGTAGGAGTTGTACATCGCGTAGGGCTCGCCGCAGGTCTGACCGACGGTGCCGTCGTCGTAGGTCTGATCCCAGGGAAGCATCTTGCGGAGGCCTTCTTCTACGCGGTCGGGACGGCGGAGAATACTGTCAACAGCAAGCTTCCAGGCGGAGGGATGGAGGTAGATGCCGCCGTTATCCTGTACGCCGGGGAACTTTTCAGCCATGGAGCCGATATAAGGTCTCTGATAGGAGTATGCGGGATAGGAGAGACGGATACCGATGGGGGTTTCGAGAAGCTCTTCCGCTTTGTCCATAACGGCAGCGCCCTTTTCAAGTCCTGCAAGGACCGCCCACATCTGGGGATTCAGGAAGATCTGACCCTCGTCGCAGTCAGCCGCGCCCATGATGATATCGTCGTCGGTGCGTGCGTAAATGTAGTAGCCGCCCTTTTCGTCGTAGCCGTATTTTTCGATCTTTTCGGTCATGTCGGCAACGCGTTCCATCGCGAGCTTCGCGTCGTCCTCCTTACCGAGCATACGCGCAACCTCAGCGAACATCTTGCCCGCGCGTACCCAAGCGATGGAGAGCCATACGGAAACGCCCTTGCCCTTGAGACCGGCGTAGTTGATGCAGTCGTTCCAGTCGCCGCCCCAGATACGGACGAGACCGTAGAGACCCTGAAAGTTATAAAGGAAGTCAACGGAGCGTCTGATGTGCTCGTAAACGGAGAATTCTTCCTCCGTATCGTTGAATTTGACGGTTTCGTAAAGGAGATTCGGGTCGCCGAGCTCCTTGATGATGGTATTGACGGCGTAGGTCATCCAGACGGTGTTATCCGCAAAATTGTTGTCCTTGATTCTGCCGTCCGCGAACGTACGGGGTGCGTAACCGCTCTGATACTGGTAGGAAAGCACGCGCTTCATTCTTTCCCAAGCGAGCTTCGGATTGACGCAGGCAAGGCATTCCGTATCGCTGGTCATATCGCGGTAGCCGTTGTGACGGACGCGCGCCCAGCGGGAGCCCATGTGAGCCGCGTACTTCATCCAGCCGTTGATAAGGTGGTCGAAGTTTTCCCACGGAGTCTTGATGGAAACGCCGGAGAGGTCAGCTGCGTATTTTGCCTTCATCGCCTCGAAATCCGCTTCCACGCAGCACGCGCAGGGGGAAACGATCTCCGCGGGATCGAGCGCAACGCCGACGCGGAAGTGCGCGGTCTTGCTTTCGCCGGGAGCGAGCGTGACGGTATTCTGCAATGCGAGGCAGAGCTTTTCGGAGTTGGCGTCGCTGTTCGTACAGCCGCCGTTCTTACGCATTGCCACGGGAGTCTGCTCGTCGCCGAAGGGACCGATGAAGGCGTTTCTTCTCGCATCGAAGCCCGTGATCTCCTCGGAGGCGGTCATGTAGCACCATACCTTACGCTTCTTATCGGAGCCGAAGGCGCGGTATTCCTTTGCCCAGACGGCTTTTTTGTCATCCATGAAGCCGCCCTGTCCCAGGCTGTAGCACTGGGGCTTATACGCGCCGTCCACCTCGGTCTTGCCGTAAGCGACGAGGTTCAGCGTGCGCGCGGTGTCGCCGTTGTTGGTGAGGGTCACGCTCCAGAATTCGTGCTTGCCCTCGTTGGGAACGAAGATACGGACCGCGCTCGCGATGTCCTTGTAGGTCAGACGAACGGTGGTGTAGCCGGTTGCGTGGTTACAGGTGTAATCGGTGTAGCCGTAATCGAGCGGGAGACCGAACAGGCTCCAATAGCCGCTTTCATCGGAAACGAAGATGTTTCTGTTGGAAAGGAGCTGGACTCTTCTGCCCATCGGGTCCTGACAAACCGCTTCACCGAAGCCGACCTGAGAGGTGAAGCTGACATATTCATCGTTGAACATGTAGTTATACCAATGACGGGGCGTTTCCGGCTCCGTGATGGTATAGGAATCGTCTGCGTTGAAATGACCGTACCATTTAAATTCTGCCATAACAAAAACCAAACCTTTCTTATAAAATGATATATTTTAATTTTTTTGTTTTATTTTATAGGAAATTGCTCAAAATCAAACTCGCCGTTTTGCATGGTTTGAATGCAAATTGAATTTGGATAGGCAAGCAACCATCAGCGGCGATTCGCCGCTTTATTGTTTCAAGGTTGTCGGCGGTTTTGCCAAAACACGAAGCGCTCCCGAAAAGCATCTTTTGAGGTCCCGTAAGAGAGAAGCCTGCGCGCCCTTACTTCGTCCAGTACGGCAGATACGCCTTGGGATCCGTCGTCACGTAAACGCCGTTCTTTTTCACGCGGATCTCAAAATGCAGATGCGTTCCCGCGTACGGTTTGGAAGCCGTGGGCTCGGGGTTGGTTCTGCCCGTGTTGCCGCTGTAGCCGATGATCTGTCCGCCCGAAACCTTGTCGCCGACGGAAACGGTTCTGCTCTTCAGATGCGCGTAATAGGAGCGCATACCGTCCTCGTGCTCGATGACCACGTAGGTTCCGTAGGTCCAGAGAATATTGTCCTTGGAGAAATAGCCCTCGTCATACGCCGTGATGACTGTTCCGCCCTTGATCGCGCAGATCGGATCGCCGTACCATACGCCGAAGTCGATGCCTCTGTGGGAGCTCGAAAAATCCTGCGTGACGGAATAATTGTGACCGCCGCGGGATGCATCGAGAAACGGCATATAAAAGCCTTTTTCCTTCGTGCCGATCACGACGACCTGCTCCACGGGTGCTTCGGTATTTTCCGACACAAGCTCGCGGGAGACCTCTTCTCCGCGGTAATATGTAATCCGAAAAACGGATTCCGTATAACCGTCCACGCCCTGCACGCGGATCGCCGTTTTGCCCGCCTCCAGCGTGGCGTCGTATTCGTAGCGCGTGCCGAAGGGGATCTTCTCGCCTCTGACGGTCTCCGTCTTTTCCGTTACGGAGGGCTTCGTGCCTACGATGATCTCCTGCGCCTCGGGCGCCGTCACCGTCTGTGAGAGAAGCTCCCTTGCGATCTCCTTGCCGTTTTCGTAGATTATGCGGTAGGTCGAAACGGTATAGCCGTTTTTCCCTTCACGCAGGATAATGCGCTCGTCATCGTACAGATTTTCATCATAAATATAGGTGATGCCGAAGGGGGTTTCCTTTTCCGTTACCGTGACCGTTTGCTCCGAGGTGTCGGGCGATACCGCATCCTCGCCGGGCTTCTCCGTGGAATCCGACGTTCCGCCCGCGGGCTTCTGCGTTTGTACGGAGCCGGAAACCGTCGTGTCCTCGTAGAGCGGCGGCAGATCGGGAAGCTCCGAGGGGCTCGAGCAGGCGGTAAAGGTAAGCGCCGCAGTAGCGGCAACGGAAAGACAGAGCAGCTTCCGACGGGAATTGCCTGCGTTTTTGTGTGTTTTGAAAGAGTTGTAACGATTTTTCATCTTTGGTAGGTTCTCCTTTTTTTGTATTGATGAGACAATTATAAACCCATAAAAAGGTTTCATCAATGCAAAATGGTTTCCTGCAAAGGAGCATTTTACCGAAATGCTTCGGATCTTATCCGTAAAGGATTTCCATGGAAGCATCCGCCAAGGAAAAATTTTTAAGGAGTACCTGCATACATTTTCATTATACCTTATAATCAGGAAATATTCAACAGAAAAAACAAAATTTTCTCTGCCGAAAAAGAAAAAGTCCCGAAAACCTCACGCGGAGATTTTCGGGAAGGTCTTATTCGTTTACGATGGTAACGGATGCCATTCTCTGGGGCTGCAGAGGCTTGTCGGACCAGTTGGTCGCCACGCCTGCGATGCGGTCGAGCACGTCGAAGCCGTCGGTCATTTTACCGAAAGCCGCGTAGGAGCCGTCCAGATGGGGCGCATTCTTGTGCATGATGAAGAACTGGGAGCCTGCGGAGTCGGGTTGCATGGAGCGCGCCATGGAGATGACGCCGCGGGTGTGCTTCAGGGTGTTGTTCACGCCGTTCTGCGCAAATTCACCTTTGATCTGATAGCCGGGGCCGCCCATGCCGGTACCGGTGGGGTCGCCGCCCTGGATCATGAAGCCTGCGATGACTCTGTGGAAGATCAGTCCGTTATAGAAGCCCTCGTTTGCGAGCTTGACGAAATTGGCAACGGTGATGGGCGCGATTTCGGGGTAGAGCTCCAGGGTCATCGTGCCGCCGTTTTCCATTTCAATGATTGCTTTTGTCATAGTAAAAAGATCCTTTCTTTTTATGAAATAAAATAACTATGGCTTATTCTATCACATTCCGCGCGCAAAGACAAGTACCTTTTTACAGTTTTTTCAGTACAATATAAGAAAAAAGATAGGAACAAAAGAGCAAAAGCGCACAATTGACCCCACTGTAAAAGAAGATGAAGAGCGCAAGCACCCAGAGCAGGGCGAGCAGGACCAGACTGAAAAAATCCGAGATCAGACGGCAAGGCTCCGTGCCGAAGAGAGGCGTCAGCAGAGCGGAGAGGATCCGTCCGCCGTCCAGAGGCGCGAGCGGAAGCATATTGAGCGTCCCCAACAAAAGCGAAACGTCCCTGACCGTACCGCCCACGCCGTACGGCAAAAGCACGCAGATCAGCGCGTACAAAAAATTCATGAGCGGGCCTGCGGCGGCGATCAGGAATTCCTCCGTATAGGACGAAGCGGGTGGCAGAAGAATGTTGATCCCCGTGGGCATGATCCGTACGGCGAGCGGCTTTTTGCGCAGAAGGAGCGCCGCCGCGGTGTGACCGAGCTCGTGGAGAAAGACGGACGAGAGCACCGCGAACGCATACGCGCGCGGCGAAGCGCATAAAAGCAGAAAGAGTCCCGCCGCCGCAAACGGATGTACAGAAAAACGCTGTGGTCTTTTCAAAACGAGCTTCCTTTCCATGATGTGGTTCTGACGGCACCCGTCCGCATTCCGCGGTCAGGCATTTCCTTCTTTTCGTATACCGATCAGATTTTTTGCGGTCACGGTCAGAAACGGCGCCAGAAGCATACCGCCGATGCCGAAGATCTGCAAGCCAACGTACATCGCCATGAGCATGACGAGCGGATGGATGCCCATGCCCGCGCCGAGAAGCTTCGGCTCCAGCACCTGCCGCAGAATCGTGAGGACGAGATAGATCACGCAGATGCCGATCCCGTAGCCGATATTCCCGAGCATAAAATGATAGATCGCCAGCGGAAACAGAACGAGCCCCATGCCCAGGATCGGCAATCCGTCCACGACCGCCGTGATCAGCGCGAACAGAAACGCATACGGCTCGCCCAGCACGACGAAGCCGAAGAACAGACCCGCGAAGGTAATGAGAAAGAGCAGGAAATACGATTTCACGAACTGTGCCGCCGTACGCTTTATCACGCCGAAGGTTTGCGTCATCACGCCCCAATGCCTCTCCGAAAGGCGCGTATGGAGAAACGACCTTATTTTTTCATAATCAATACAAAAATACACGGCGGACAGAACGGTCACGACGAAAAACAGAAACGTCTGGGGAACGGCGGAAACCAATTTGGCGGCGAATGCGGGAAAACGGGATGCCGCGGAGACCAGCACGTTTCTGACCGCATCGGAAAACGCCTGCGTCACGCTTTCCTTCAGCGCCGCCGCATCCTGATCGCCAAGGAAGGGAAACGAAGCGAGCGTATCCCCGAGGCGGCGAAAAATGCCGACGATATTTTCAAAAAGCCCCTTGTCTCCGCCGAGCGCATCGCCCGCAAAGGCGCCGATCTCGGTTACCGTTTTCCAGAGCAGAAAGCTCACGATCCCCAGCGCGGCAGAGACCGAAAGCACCGTCAGCCCGACTGCCACCGCGCGGTACGGAATCCGCAGGAGCGCCGAAACCTTCCGCGACGGTCGGTGCAAAAGCGAAGCCGCCGCAAACGCCGCCAGAAAAGGAAGCGTCGCCGCGAAGAGATAACGAAAAAAGAGCGTTGCCGCAATCAGCGCGAGCAAGCCGTAAAAAAGCAGAGAAAAAAGCTTTCTTGGAAATCCTCCCGTCAATGAAAACCCTCCTTTGTCAAATCGTGGATGATATGACAAAGTATATGTAAAAAGAGAGAGATTTATGCGGAATCATTTTGCGCAATTTCCCATGCAACAAAAAAATATCGCGTGGGAAGGAGAAGCCCACGCGATATTTGAGGTGATCGTATTGTCTTTATTCAATTTCTACGGAAATAATGTAATCGTAAAGAGGCTGACCGCCGCGCGCGAGAACGACTTCCGCATCGGGAGCGGCTTCGGTGATCATCTTGCAGATCTTGTCTGCCTCGTATTCGGGCGCATCCTCACCGTAGAAAATGGTGACGTAGGTTGCGCCGTCTACGTAGGAAAGCAATTTTTCAACGCATTCCGAGTTGTTTGCACCGACGGATTTGATCTTACCGCCGACCAGACCCATGGACTGACCGTTGCGAACGGCAATGCCGTCGATGTTGGCATCGCGGACAGCGTGGGTAACGGAGAGGGATTTGACGTGGCTGATCGCCTCGGACATCGCGTAGGTATTATCGTCAACCTCAGCGGTTTCATCGAAAGCGAGCAGAGAGGAGATGCCCTCGGGAACGCTCTTGGTATGGATGACGACGACCTTCTTTTCCTCGGAGGCTTCTGCGGCCTGGGTCGCAACCATGTCGATGTTCTTGTTATTCGGGAGAACGTAAACGATCTCGGCGGGCGTCTTATTGACTGCGTCGAGGATGTCCTGCATACTCGGGTTCATGGTCTGACCGCCGAATACGATGGTGTCCACGCCGAAATCACAGAACATATCGCGAATACCGTCGCCCATACATACGGAAACGAAGCCGTATTTCTTTTCAGCGGGGGCGATGACGGGCGCTTCCTCTGCGGGCTCTGCCGCGGGAGCGGCGGAAGTGACGGGAGCGGCTTCCGTCAAAGCGGAGTGCTGGTTCTTCATATTTTCAACCTTGACGGTCACGAAGGTACCGAAGGCGGTCGCCAGCTCGAGAACGAGACCGGGGTGATTGGTATGGATGTGGAGCTTGATGATGTCGTCCGCATCGACGAAAACGATGCTGTCGCCGAGCTCCTCGATTCTTTCGTAGAAAACGTGTGCCTTGTTTTCACCGAAGAAGCTCTGATATTTTTCAACGATGCATTCGGTGCAGTACTGGAATTTGATGTCTCCCGTATTGAAATCGGTGAAATCCGCTTTCTCGTTGATCTGCGCAGCGGGAACCTTGCCATCGTTGGACTTGACGGGCTTGCCGACCATAGCGGCGAGCATACCGCGGAGGATGGTCACGAATCCGCATCCGCCCGCATCAACCACGCACGCCTGCTTCAGGATGGGGAGCATTTCGGGGGTCTGATCCAGCGTGATCTCAGCCGTCTTGAGAAGTCTTGCCATGAAGCCCGTGACGTCGCCGACGTATTCATCCTTGTAATCCAGCGCGTCCTCAGCGCATCTGCGCATAACGGTCAGGATCGTACCTTCCGCAGGATTCATGACGGCCTTGTAAGCCTCTTCTTTACCGATCATAAAAGCTTTTGCCAGAATTTCGGAATCAATTTCTTCACATCCCTTGGTCGCCTTTGCAAATCCGCGGAAGAAAAGGGCGAGGATGGCGCCGGAGTTACCTCTCGCAGAGAGCAATACCGCGCTTGCAGCCTTTGCCGCGCAATCGGAAACGGATTCCTGCGGCTTCATATTCAGAACGGCGCCGATGGTAAGACCCATATTGGTACCCGTGTCGCCGTCGGGTACGGGGAATACGTTGAGGTCGTTGATATGCTGTTTGTTGTTTTCGAGGCTGTTTGCCGCGGATACAAGCATTTCATAAAAAAGCTTGCCGTTGATAGTCTGGGTGGATGTCATGATAACAAATGCTTCCTTTCAATTTTTCTTGATACGGTATTTTTAGAAATTATTCTTCAGTCGTATGTTCTGTTTCTTTGGTTTCTTCGTTCTTTTGTCTGCCGATAAAGAAGACCGCGAGGGCGCCCGGGCCGCAATGCGCGCCGAACGCGGGACCGATATCCGTGATGATCGTGTCCTTGACGTCCCACTTTGCGCGGAGCTTCATGTCGAAATTGACGGCGTCCTCCATGCAATCACTGTGGCTGATCATGACCACGCTGTTTTCGGGATCCTCGGCAAGCTCGCTGAACCGATTTACAAGCTCGTCGTAAGCGCACTTTTTGCCTCTCGCCTTTCCCCAGGCAAAGAGCTTGCCCTCGCTGTCCGTCGTCAGGATGGGCTTGATCATCAGAAAAGAGCCGACGATCGCCGTCGTAGATTTCAGTCTGCCTCCCCGTTTCAGGAAGAAAAGGTTATCGACGGTAAACCACGATTGCACCCGATTCTCGAGATCGCGGAGATACGCGTAATTTTCCTCAATATCCGCGCCCTCTTCTTTTTTGAGAAACGCCAGATGAGCGAGCAGACCTTCGCCGCCGCATCCGCTGTGACTGTCGACGCAGTAAATTTTCCGTCCGGGAAATTCCTGCATGGCTTCCTCTGCCGCCAGACGCGCCGCGTTGAAGGTGCCGCTGAGTCCCGACGACATACCGATATAGATGATATCGTCGCCGCCGTTCAGAATCTGTGTAAAATAGTTTTTGAAGGTCTGCATATTGATCGCGGTGGTACGGATCATTTTTTTATCGCGCAGCTTCTTATAAAAATCAAAAATATCAATTTCGTTGGAAAGAATGCTTTTTTCGCCTTCGATATGAAGATTGGTCGGAATGATCTCCAGCTGATACTGCTTCACGAGATGCTCGGGAAGATTGCAACCGAAATCACTGACGATTTTGTAACTGTTCATGGCGGTTCCCTTTCTTTTCTGTTCAGAATCGACTCCGTCATGGAATCCTTACCGACGGAAGGCGAAATCAAATTTTATTCAAATTAAGACGTTCATTTTATAAAACTAAAAAATATAACGAACGAAAGGACAAAAAAGGGACAATTTTTTTTATTTTTTTCAAATTTTTCTTCAAATTTGCCAAAGTAACAGAAAATCAAGAGTGTCTTTCCATACGATTTCCCGATCGAGCTCCTGCAAAATCTCGTGCCGCATATCCGGATAAAGCTTGAGCGATACCTTTTTCGCGCCCGCGGCAAGCAAGCGGCGGCAGACCTCCTTCACACCCTTTCCGTAATTGCCCACGGGATCCCGTTCGCCGGATATAAGCAGGATGGGAAGATCTTTTCGGATATTTCTGAACCAATCGCGTCGGTTGGAAAGGCTTTGCAAAAGGATCAGATCGCACATCGCGGAAACCGTAAACAGAAAATTACAGAAGGGGTCCGCATCGTGTGCCTCCAATACTTTGGGATCGCGGGTCAGCCAGGCGAAGGGATGGTCGCTCTCCATATATTGATTATATGAAGAAAATGCAACGCCCAAAACGAATTTGGAAATATATTTGCCGCCCCGTACGGCGCGAATCACCCGCGCCACGAAAAGACCGGGGAGCGAGAGCGGATTTTTGCCGCTCGTACCCATGACGATCAGCGCGTCGCACGCCTGTGGATGCAGGAGAACGGCGCGGCGTACGATAAAGGAGCCCATGCTGTGCCCGAGCAGGATCAGGGGGAGGTCTGGGTGGTCCGATCTGACGGCGTTGCCGAACAGGACGACGTCCTCGCAAAGGATCCGATGCCCGTCCTTTTTCGCGAAGTAGCCGAGCTCGTCTGCCGAATCGGCAGTCCTGCCGTGGCCGATATGGTCGTGACCGCAAACGATAAAGCCGTTTTCCGCAATATACTGCATGAACGCCTCGTAACGCCCGATATGCTCCGTCATACCGTGTACGATCTGGAGGATTCCCCTCGGATTTTCGGGAACGAGGACGATGCCGCGCAGGGTGTGCGCGCCGTCGGAGGAGGGGATTTCTTTTTGTATTCTTCGGATCATAGCACCACCGTCCTATTCGTTCAGGTCGGAAAGATAGATCGCCGTGCGAACGGCTTTTTTCCAGCCCCTGAGGTTTTTCGCTCTGATTTCTTCCGGCATGGAGGGCTCGATCACGTCGCAGGCTCTGCCGAGAGAAGCCAGCTCCGCGCGATCCTTCCAGAAGCCCGTGAAAAGTCCCGCCAGAAACGCCGCGCCGAGCGCCGTCGCTTCCGCATCCTTGAATTTTTGCACGCGGATGTCCGAAATATCTGCCTGGAATTTCATCAGAAACGGATTTTTGGAAGCGCCGCCGTCCGCCTTCAGCGCGCGCATCGGGGTGCCGACGGCATGCTTCATGGCGTTCAGAATATCGTTGGTCTGATAGGCTACGGATTCGAGAGCGGCGCGGATGATATGATTCTTTCCGCTTCCTCTCGTCAAACCCGTGATGATGCCCTTCGCCCGCATATTCCAATACGGCGCGCCGAGTCCCACGAAGGCGGGAACGACGTAAACGCCGCCGTTATCGGTCGTTTTTTGCGCGAAATAGGCGGAGTCCTCGGCGTGCCGGATCAGCTCCATTTCGTCGCGCACCCATTGGATGACGGCGCCGCCGACGAAAACGCTGCCCTCCAGCGCATATTCACGCGGTTTTCCCTTTTCGGTCGCCGCAAGCGTGACGATCAGCCCATCGTCGTTCGGACGGGGCTTTGCGCCCGTATTCATCAGAAGGAAGCAGCCGGTGCCGTAGGTGTTTTTGGCATCGCCCTCTTCAAAGCAAGCCTGACCGAAGAGCGCCGCTTGCTGATCGCCCGCCACGCCGCAGATGGGAATCTCCGCGCCGAGCAGATTGATCGAGCCGTAATCGTCCGCGCTCATCCTGACCTCGGGAAGCATGGCGCGCGGAATATCGAAAATGCCGAGCAATTCCTCGTCCCATTCGCCCGTGTGGATATTGTAGAGCATGGTGCGGGAAGCGTTGGTCAGGTCGGTCGCGTGAACCTTCCCCTTCGTCAGATTCCAGATGAGCCAGGTGTCCATCGTGCCGAAGAGAAGCTCTCCGCGTGCGGCGGCTTCGCGCGCGCCCTCGACGTGATCGAGGATCCAGCGGACCTTGGAGGCGGAAAAATACGCATCGATGGGAAGCCCCGTCTTTTCGCGGATCAGCGCCTCGAAGCCTTCACTCTTGAGCTTCTCGCAGAAATCAAGCGTGCGGCGGCATTGCCATACGATCGCATTGCAGATCGGGCGTCCGGTGGCTTTGTTCCAGACGACGGTCGTTTCTCTCTGGTTGGTAATACCGATCGCTCCGATCTCCTCGGGAGAGATTCCTGCGGAGATGACCGCTTCCGTCATGACGGCGTACTGCGATGCGTAGATTTCACTCGCATCGTGCTCCACCCATCCCGGCGCGGGATATCGTTGCGCAAACTCCTTTTGTGAGCTTGAAACGATATTACCCTTACGGTCAAAAAGGATCGCGCGCGTACTCGTCGTTCCTTCGTCAAGCGCAAGAATATATTTTTTCATAAACGGCTACACCCCCTTTTTACAGTTTGATAATTATATTATAACGCATAACCGAAAAAAATGCAAAACTTTTTTTGGTAATTTTCCGATATTCCCGTAGATATTTTTTTCTTATTTTCGTCATATTGACGAAGAATTGATTTTTCGACGGTCGTTGCGGACAAAATTCCGCAAAATATTGACAAAATCCCGAAATTATGGTATACTAATCTTTGTGAGGGAGTAGCAAGCCCGCTTTTTGCGCGTAACAAGTCAACATGCTGACCGCTCCTCGGTCTGGCTTGTTTTGAATTGCGAGACTCATGTATATCTGCGAAGTGTACATGGAGTCTTTTTATACCGATCGACGTTCCGGTACAGTATCGCTGTGACCGGATTTTTTGTTGCCCTGAGACGGGCGGCAGACGTACAAAATTCTGAAATTTTAAAAAGCGGCAACGCCGCAAGGAGGACGTTTCAATGAATCTCGGATGGGAATTTTTCTTTCGGAGCATCATGCTCGGTGTTGGACTTGCCATGGACGCATTTTCCGTTTCACTGGCGAACGGGCTCAACGAGCCGAAAATGAAGCACGGCAAAATGGGCGGTGTCGCAGGCTTGTTCGCATTTTTCCAGGCGCTCATGCCAGTCATCGGATGGATCTGCATTCAGACCGTCGTACAGTATTTTGCCGCTTTTGAAAGCTGGATCCCGTGGATCGCGCTCGTACTGCTCTGCTATATCGGCATCAAAATGCTGATCGACGGCATCAAATGCCGCGGCTGTGAGGTCGAGCCCCACGCCGTCACCTTCGGTGCGCTGATCGTTCAGGGCATCGCAACCTCGATCGACGCGCTCTCCGTCGGCTTCACGATCGCGGAATACAAGCTCGGCGAAGCGCTCCTCTGTGCGCTCCTGATCGCTATCGTTACCTTCGGCATTTGCCTTGCCGGCATCGAGATCGGCAAAAAGGTCGGCACCAGACTTGCGGGTAAGGCGGGGATCTTAGGCGGCGCGATCCTGATCTTCATCGGACTCGAAATCTTCATTACAAGCTTTATATAAGCGATGAAAGCTCCTCTGCCTGTCACCCCGGGCAAAGGAGCCTTTTTTGTACCATAGGAAATTGCGCAAATTCGACCTCGCCGTTTTGTATTGTTTGAATACAGGCTAAACTGCGGTAGGCGAGAAACTTCCTGCGGGCGTTGCCCGCTTTTTTGCACTATAGGAAATTGCGTAAAACGGCT
>JAFQOX010000076.1 GCA_017412045.1 Clostridia bacterium | reverse complement strand
TGCGCAACTTTTTATTTTTGAATTTTCTACATGGCTTTTTCGACAGTCTGAAGTGGGCAACGCCCGCTGGAGGTTGCTCGCCTATCGCAATTAAGACTGTATCCAAACGATATAAACGGCGAGATTCTATTTGCGCAATTTCCTATGCGATAAAAATAAATGCTGTTGCCTGCGCGTTTCATCGGGGCAACAGCATTTACTTTTTTGTTCCATAGGAATGTGCGCAAAATCAACCTCGCCGTTATGCGGAAAAATAACCGCTTTTTGGGCGTGTTGTCATTTTTCAAACAAGCCCTAAGCGAATATGAATTCACCGAAATTTCTGTGGAAGGCGCGGAAGCGATCGGCGCCCGAAGAATGGTCCATGACGGCGAATTCGATACGGCGGAAGATATCCTTCGCGCCCGCGCCGCCGAAATCAAGCTCGCGGATCGCCCGGCAGAAGAGGTCGGAAACCATTTCCGCATCGTTGCCGAAGGCGCCGCATCCGATCGCGCCGAGCACGAGCGTACGGTATCCCAAATGTGCCGCGCAAACGAGCATACCGCAGATCCTCTCATAGAAAAGAGCCTCGTACTGCCCCTGCGTCAAGCCCTCGCGGTTCGGCGTCATGATGGGCGCCGCGCAGGTCATGACGGATACGACGGCGGTTTCATCCAATAGCCTTCCGTAGCAATCTCTGATGATCTCCACGTCGGGCGTTATCATCACGGCGTGGGAAGAAAGATACGTCTGTAAAGAAAGGTTATGCATATAATATCGGCTCGCCTCCTCGCTTTCCAGCGAAAGAAGAAGGGAGCTTCTGCGGCAAAGGTCCTCCTCCTGCGCCATCGCGCCGAGCCGAACGCCTCCGCCCGGGCGGAAGGGATTGGCAAAATTCAGAACGAGGATTTTTTCGTCCGCGGGCAAGTCACGTCGAAGAGCCAAGGCTTTGCTGAAGGAATCGGTATTTTCACAGCCCACCGCAAGCGGCTCTCCGCCATGCGCGCGCACGAAATCCCCGCGCTCCGCAATGTCGCGCAGATCGTCGGGAAGATAGACCGTACAGCGCCGCATCTCCTGCGCCGAAAGCTTCAGAGAAATCCTTTTCAGCTTTTTGGCGTACCTTCCCTTTTCCAATATGTTCAGCGTTTCATTCAGCATATTTACGTATTTTTGAAAATACATACGTTTTTCTCCTTATCTCTGCAACGGCATTTGCTTTTTTGAGTTGAAATTATCTCATCGAAGGGTCACGCGGTTGCCCGCTTTCTTATTTATCGAAGACCTTCGCGACTTCCTTCAGGTGCGTGCGGATGCGGAGCTTCTGGGGGCAGATCTTCTCGCATTTTGCGCATCCTATGCAATCGGAAGCCCTGCCTCTGCCCTCGGTGAAGGCGGCGTACGCCTTTTCGGGATCGCCCGTATTCGTATGGACGTCGTTGAGGCAGGAGAAAAGGTCGGGAATGGCGATCTTCTTCGGACAGCCCTCCTCGCAGTAACGGCAGGCGGTGCAGGCGATCATGTCCTGTCTGCGCAGAATGTCGCAGACACGGGCGGTGATCTCGTATTCCTCTTCGGTCATGGGACGGAAATCCTTCATATAGGAAAGGTTGTCGTTCATCTGCGCCATATCGCTCATGCCCGAAAGGACCATGACGACGCCCTCGAAGCTTGCCGCGTAGCGGATGGCGTAGCTTGCGTAGCTGCCGCCGCCGAGCGCATCGTAGAGCGCGCCCGCTTCGGGAGGAAGCTTGACGAGTCTGCCGCCCTTGACGGGCTCCATGATGATGACGGGCTTGCCGTGCTTGCGGCACACCTCGTAGCACAGACGGCTCTGCACGCCCGCGTCCTCCATATCCAGATAGTTGAGCTGGATCTGAACGAACTCGATGAAGGGCTTTTCCGTCAGAATTTGGTCGAGAACGGCGGCGGAGTCGTGGAAGGACATACCGAGATGGCGGATCTTGCCTTCCTTTTTGAGCTCGTAGGCGACCTCGTAGGCGTTGCAAGCCTTGTATTTCTCAAAATAGCGGGCGTTCTGCGCGTGCATGAGATAGAAATCGAAATATTCCACGCCGCACAGCGCGAGCTGGCTTTCAAAGAAGGGACGGATCTCCTCTTCCGTTTGGAAAAAATTATTGGAAAGCTTATTGGCGAGCAGATATTCGGAGCGGTCGTGTCGGCTCGTCAGACATTCGCGCAGAGCGATCTCGCTCTTGCCGGAGAGATAGCCATGGGCGGTATCAAAATAATTGAAGCCCGCTTCGATAAAGGCATCTACCATTTTCGTGAATTCGGCGTTGTCTACGTCTCCGTTTTCCAGCAGAGGCAGACGCATACAGCCGAAGCCAAAGTTCTTTTTGATTTCGGGAAACATCGTTTTATTTTCCTTTCTTTTCACTTGATTCCGTCTGATCTCCGTATGTCATATTTTCAAATAAGCCCTGAGCTTGGAACGGATTTTCAGATCTTCTGTTTTTATTTTACCTGTATTTGAAGAAAATTGCAAGAAATATTTTATTTTTTGCCAATAAATTTACAAATTCTTCTTGAAATATTTTCAAATATGCGATATACTGACATAGATAATCATTTATTTTATCCGGAAAGGAGATTTTTACCATGTTCTATCTGTACCCCATGCTTCTTGAAGCAAGCACGGAAACGACCGGAAATGCCGGAGGCAACGGACTCACCAATATCCTCTCCCTCCTCCTCTTCCCCCTTCTCCTCATCATCATGTATTTCTTCATGATCCGTCCCCAGAGAAAGCAGGAAAAGGAAGCGGCAGCGATGAGAAACAGCCTCTCCATCGGCGACGAGGTCACCACCATCGGCGGCATCATCGGCAGAGTCATCAACGTCAAGGACGATACCTTCGTTCTCGAAACGACCAGAGACAGAACCCGTATCCGCTTTGAACGCTCCGCAGTGAAGCGCATCGACCGCAAATACGACGCTCCCGTGGAAACCGCGGAACCTGCGGAAACGACCGAAGCGGAAGCAAGCTCTGAAAACAAATAATTTCCGCGATCATCATAAATTACCTCCGTGGCGCATAGGATGAAACAAAATCCGATTGCTTCACGGAGGTAATTTTTTATGAAAAAGCATCCCACCGCGCGCCGACAGACGAAAAAGGAAACGGCGTTTCCGATCGCCGTTCTGGCGGGCGCCGTTTTCTCTCTGGTCCTCGGCATGGCGCTGCTCGCGCTCTCCTGTATTCCCGCGCTGTCGCTCGCCGATCCGCTCCGCTTCGCGCCCGTCTTTGCGATTGCCTGTCTGTTCGTTTCCGCCGCCGCGGGCGCGTATTTCGCCGCGCGTCTGCACGGGAAAAGCGGACTTGCCTGCGGCGTTCTTTCCTCGCTCCTGCTGATCCTCGCCGCCGTTGCTATGGCGGGACTGTTTTCCCTGCGGATCCGGACCTCCCTTTTCATGATCTGCGCGCCCGCGATCCTGATCGTTTCCGCCGTCGCCGGCGTTTGCGGCGTGTCCGAACGGGAGCCGAGAGCGCATCGTCATAAGCACGCGAAGATCAAAAGATGAAGCTTCCCGCGCCGTAAGTGAATTTGGTGTGGCGGAATCGTACGATAAACGGAAATTTAGCGGCGAATCGCCGCGGATGGGTTCCGCCGTACCGTAGCTTGTTCCGACTTCGTATACTGCTCGACGGCGGATCTGTCACAAAAGGCGAGCCTTTCGGAATCATTCGTATAAACAATCATTCTTTTTGCCATCATACTATGCAAAATTCCCACGAACCGTAAGGTTCGCGTGATGCGATTGGATACGCACCCGCGCCATCAAATCGAAACCATCGGATCGCTGAACCGACACTTCCGAACCTCTTAATTTCGGGTGTAGCTGCAATCGGAGCTACCGGGTGCCTGTTCTTTCGGAATCAGAAAAAGAGCAAACGGGACAATTGATGTAGCGAAGCGGCGTGAGGGTGTTAAATGACAGCCTGAATGGCTGTCATTCCCCGAACGGGACCGAGCCGCAGCGAGACCGCGCAAGCAGTCCAGCGGCACGCCGGT
>JAFQOX010000075.1 GCA_017412045.1 Clostridia bacterium | reverse complement strand
CTCGAACCCACGACCTCTAGCGTGACAGGCTAGCGTTCTAACCAACTGAACTACCGGGCCAAAATGGTGGGAACAATAGGGCTCGAACCTATGACCCTCTGCTTGTAAGGCAGATGCTCTCCCAGCTGAGCTATGCTCCCATTTTGTTTGTTCGCTCGTTACTTTCGCTCTCGAACGATATAGAGTATACCACAAACATTTTCATTTGTCAATACCTTTTTTTAAGTTTTTGAAAAAAATTTTTAAATATTTTTTGTTCTTTTCCGGACACTTTTTATCCTAAAAAGCGACAAATCGCCGCTGACGGTTTCTTAGCGATCCAAGTTTTGCTCATATCCCAACGGCAAGGTTGATTTTGTGCAATTTCCTATGATACAAAAAAATTAACGGATCCCGAAGGATCCGTTGGATTTTGTCATATCAATGATACGGTTTATGCACGATTACGCTTCAACAATGTCGTTCTTCCAGTTATCGGAGATTTCCTCGTATTCTCTGGTGTAGCTCTTGAAGATCGAGCGGATTTCAAGGAGATGCTCCATGGTATCTGCTTCGAAAATCAAAACGAGCTCAGGCATATTGGAGGATGCTCTGACGAGACCCCAGCCGTGTTCAAACTGTACTCTTGCGCCGTTGATGTCGCAGACCTTGCCCGGATATGCGGCTTTCATCTTCTTGGTGATGTCGTCAACGATGCCGTATTTTACGGTATCTGCGCAGTGAGCCTTGGTTTCGGGGGAAACGACGTAATGGGGGAACGTTTCGATAATTTCAGAAACGGTTTCTTCTTTGTTGGAGAGGTATTCAACGAGCTTAGCGGCAACGAAGATCGCGTCGTCGAAGCCGTACCAGTCGTCGCCGGATACGAAGATGTGACCGCTGCGTTCACCTGCAAGCTCTGCGTCGAGCTCGTGAAGCTTGGATTTGATATAGGAGTGACCGGTCTTCCACATAACGGGAACACCGCCGTTTGCGTTGACAACGTCTTCCAATGCCTTGGAGCATTTTACGTCGTAGATTACCTTCGCGCCGGGCTTCTTTTCGAGAAGCTGCTTTGCAAGGAGCGCAAGAACGATGTCGCTCCATACGTCCTGACCCTTTTCGTCGATGACGCCGATACGGTCGCCGTCGCCGTCAAAGGAAAGACCGATGTCGGCATGAACGTAGGGGTGACGGAGCATATGGCGCAGACGTTCTCTGCATTCAAGCTCGGAGGGGTTGGGGAAGTAGTGAGGGAACGTGGTGTCGGGATCACAGTTGAGCTGGAAGGTCATACAGCCCAGACGCTGGAATACTTCGTAAATGAAGAGACCTGCACCGCCGTTTGCCGCGTCAAGCGCAACGCGGATCTTCTTGGGACCCATGTGAATACGGGAAACGATGTCCTCGATATACGCATCACGGACGTCAACCTCTTCGTAAGCGCCGAAGCGTTTGCTCTGCGTGGGCTTGTCGAGAAGCTCGGCAACCTCGATGATATCGTGAGGCTCCAGGGTTTTGGAATAGCCGTTAGCGAATTTGAAGCCGGACCAACCGTTGGGGTTGTGGCTCGCGGTGATCATAACCGCGCCTTCGCACTTGAGATGATACTGCGCAAAGTAGGTGAGGGGAGAGAGTGCGAGACCGATGAAGTATACGTCGATGCCCTCTTCACGAAGAGCGGCGATGGCAGCTTCTGCGAAGGAGGGAGAGCAGTCACGGCTGTCGTAACCGACAACGGCTCTGTTGATATTTCTCTTCTGGAGATACTGCGCGTATGCTTTTACGATCTTGTGGACGTTCTCGGGATTGAGCTCGTCTTCGGAAACTCTTCCGCGAATGTCGTATTCACGGAACATGCTGCAGAATGCGAGGGAGTAATTCGGATTGTGGATCATAATAAAAACACCTTTCGGAAAAAATTTTTCGGAGGGAATTTTGGGGAGAATTATTCTTCGTCCCAGTTATGCCATACGTTCACGATATCTTCGTTTTCTTCCAGATTTTCAAGAAGGAGCGTCATGTGCTTGATGTCATCCTCGCCCTCGAGGGTAATGTAGGTAGAGGGAACCTGTTCCACCTCGGAGGAGATGAAGGAGTAGCCCAGATCGGAAAGCGCTTCCGCAACCGCAGAGAGATCGTCGGGCTCGCAGTAGATTTCGTAAACGTCGCCTTCTTCTGCGAAGTCAGCAGCGCCTGCTTCGAGCGCTTCTTCCATGAGCTTATCACCGTCAACGACACGGTCGCCCCACTCGTCGAGAGCGGATACGGCGATCACGCCCTTCTTTTCGAAAAGGAAGCTTACGCAGCCGACCTGTCCGAGGTTGCCGCCGAATTTGTCGAAATAGTGGCGGACGTCACCGGCGGTACGGTTACGGTTGTCGGTAGCGGCTTCTACGATGACGGCAACGCCGCAGGGACCGTAGCCTTCGTAGGTGATCTCCTCGTAAGCAACGGCATCCGCGCCGGAAGCCTTCTTGATGATACGGTCGATATTATCGTTGGGAACGTTATTGGATTTCGCTTTCTGAATCAGATCGCGAAGCTTTGCGTTGGAGCTCGGATCGGGACCGCCCTCTTTTACGGCGATGGCGATTTCTTTACCGATCTTGGTGAAAACCTTTGCTTTCTGCGCGTCGGTTTTCTCTTTCTTATGCATGATGTTTTTCCATTTGCTATGTCCGGACATGGTGGAAATTCCTTTCTTTTTCTCTATCTTATATTATATCATATGCTTGGGAATCAATCTGATCAGATCTTATCGGGATGCTTGACGCAGATCAGCTCGAGCGAGCGGCCGAGAATATCGCGCACGCACTTGGTCAGCGTCAGGCGGAACGCGCGTTTGTCCTCGTCCTCACAGGAAACGATGGGGCATTCCTGATAGAATCTGTTGAAGGCGTTACAAATATCAATGGCGTAACGGGTAATGACGGAGGGCTCCATTTCGTCGATCGCCGCCTTCGTTTTGTTCGGGAAAAGGGAGAGCGTTTTGATCAGCTCGCGTTCGGTCGCCGTCATTTCGACCGCGGAGGTCATCTCCGCGAAATTGCCTGCTTTCGCCAGAATACCGCTGGTTCTCGCGTAGGTGTACTGCGCGTAAGGACCGGTATTGCCGTTGAAGTCAAGCGCATCGTCCATGATGAAGTTGATATCTCTGACGCGGTTGCCGTAGAGATAATAGAAGAGGATCGCGCCGATACCGACTGCCTGCGCGGTTTCCTCCTTATTTTCGAGAGAAGGATTCTTTTCTTCGATGATGGTACGGCATTTGTCGACCGCGCTCGCGATCAGATCGCGCAGAAGAATGACGTTACCCGTTCTCGTCGCAAGCTTTTCACCGCCGATGCTGACGGTTCCGTAGGGAACGTGGAAAAGCTTGTCTGCAAAATCGTAGCCCATCAGATCAACGACCTTGAACCACTGCGCAAAGTGGAGGGACTGACCTGCGGAGGTCACGTAGATGCATTTATCGAAGTGATAATGACGGTCACGGTATACCGCCGCCGCGATGTCACGGGTCGGATACAGCGTCGAGCCGTCGGATTTCAGAATCAGACAGGGGGGCATATTGTACGCGGAAAGATCCACGATGGAAGCGCCGTTGTCGATTTTCATCAAGTTTTTATCGCGAAGAACCTGTACCTGCTCGGGCATTTTGTCCGTATAGAAGGCTTCGCCGTTGTAGCTGTCGAAGGTGATGCCGAGCTGCTGATAGGTTTTTTCGTATTCGGCAAGGCTGATCTCCTTGAACCATTTCCAAAGAGCGATATTTTCTTCGTCGCCATGCTCCAATTTGGTAAATTCGGCTCTCGCCGCATCTGCCAGAGCGGTAATACCCTGATCCTCCTCCGCCTTGATTTCGTTGTTCACGCGGACGTAGAGCGCAACGAGCGCATCGACGCCGCCCTTTTCGATGGTTTCCTTATCGCCCCATTTGCGAAAAGCGACGATCAGCTTACCGAACTGCGTACCCCAGTCACCGAGGTGGTTGATACCGATGCAGTCGTAGCCTGCGTATTCGTGAAGAAGCTTCAGGGAGTGACCGATGACGGTCGTGCCGAGATGTCCGATGTGGAAGGGCTTGGCAACGTTGGGAGAAGAGTAGTCGAGAACGACGGTCTTACCCTTACCAAAATCGTGCGCACCGAAATCAGCGCCCTTTTTCACGATCTCACCAACGATTTTTTCGGAAAGATAACGGTTGTCGATCACAAAATTCAGATAACCGCCCTTGATACGGACTTCGCCGACACCCTCGGGAAGTTTTTCGGAAAGCTTCGCGTGAAGCTTTGCCGCGATCACGGGAGGCGCCGCGCGAAGCGTGCGGCTGAGCTTAAAGCACGGGAATGCGAGGTCGCCCATAGCGGGATCCGGGGGATATTCGATGGAATCCGGAATGCTGTCGGCAGGAATCGCGAGGGCTTCACCCCATATTTCAGCGCTTTCCGCGGAAATGGCTTCCGCGATATTGCGTTTTATGTTTTCCATTTTTATATAACTCCGTTTCTTTTGCTATCAAAAGCACTATGAGATATTATTGTTTACATTTTATTATACAACAAATCCAAGGTAAACGCAACAGGATTTTTATAAATTTGGCTATTTTTCGTATAAAAACGCAAATTTTTTTACAAACTCCGAGATATAGTCTGAATGAAATCGAGGAAAAAACGATGTGCACAGCAATTTCTTATTCTGCAAACGGACATTATTTCGGGAGAAATCTTGACGTTGAGGAATTTTACGGGGAAAGCGTCGTGATCACGCCGCGCCGCTTCCCGCTTCTTTTCCGCTACGCGCCGCAAACGGAGGAGCATTTCGCCATGATCGGCATGGCGTACGTAGCGGACGGTTATCCGCTCTATTACGATGCCACGAATGAAAAGGGGCTTTCCGTCGCCGCGCTGAGCTTTCCGGGCGAAGCGTATTATCACGAGAAAAAGCCGGACGTCATCAACCTTGCTCCGTGGGAGCTGATCCCCTTCGTTCTCGGTGAATGCGAAACGGCGGCGCAGGCAAAGCATCTGCTCTCCAAGGTCAATCTGACGGAAGAGGCTTTTTCCAAGGATATCCCTTTAACGCCCTTACACTTTCTGATTGCAGACAAACGGGAAGCCTTTGTTGCTGAACCAATGGAAAAAGGGCTTTTTCTGACGGAGAATCCTACCGGGATTCTTACAAACAGCCCTTCGTTTGATTTTCAAATGCAATATCTGAATCTTTTCATGGGACTTTCCAACAAACCTGTGGAAAACCGCTTTTCGAAAGAAATCCCTTTCAAGGAAATCAGCCGCGGCATGGGGGCGATCGGGTTACCCGGCGATCTTTCTTCTCCGTCCAGATTCGTCCGCGCCGCCTTTCTCAAATATCATTCCTTCACAGGAGAAAACGAGGCGCACGACGTCCGTCAATTCTTTCACATCCTCGGCTCGGTCGAACAGCAGAAGGGATGCGTGGATCTGGGCGGAAAATTCGAATTCACCTCCTATTCCTCCTGCTGTGAGACGGAAAAAGGCGTTTATTATTACAAAACGTACGACAATTTCTCCATCATCGGCATCGATATGTACCGCGAGGATCTGCACGGAGAAAATATCATCTCATATCCCGTCATCCGCGAAGGCGGGTTTGCCATTCTCAACCGATAAAAGAATTCCGCCATCTCTACGATGACGGAATATCATTCAGAAGGATTTAATCAAACAACTCGTCCGTGAAATAAGCGTTGGTATTGGCAGGCAGACCCTTTTCATCCACGACAGTGAGACGGACGTATTTGTCCTCGGGATAAATTTTGAAAGCGGCGTGTGTCACCGGCTCACCCGTATCGGACTGCAAAGCGATATCCGCGCGTCTTTGTCCGCAGGTCAGCATGACTCTCTCCGCGGGAGAACAGGTAATATGGATCATATCGTCCTCGAGCCAGAGATCATAAATTTCGGGACCCTGCGATGCGTAAAAATTGCCATCCTCCAGCGCTTTCATGATCGTTTCGTATTCCAGCTTATCCGCCTTGATGACGGTAAATCCGCCGAAGGAGCCCGTTCTCGGATGATCTGCGGGATAGCGGTTATGGTTGTCGTCCGTCGCGGTGCAATAGATTCTCTTACCGTGCGCCAGCATATCGTCGTAAATCTGAGGCGCATAATCAAGATAACCGGCAACGATACAACCGAAATTACAGATCTCCATTGCGTGCATACCTTCATAAGCGTTATAGTTTTCGCCTGTTTCCAAGGACCAGACGGGATGATTGTAAGTGATAAAGAAGCCCTTTTCGCGCGCATTTTTGATCGCGCCGTTGATGCATTCGGGTGTGTAACGGCGGAAAAGAGGCTTTTCATCCTCATAAAGCTCTACCTGATCCTTGTATTTCGGTGCATTGCCGAAAAGATAGCGTTCATTCCAGTTGGGTTGCTTGCGCTGCTCGGGTGTCTTGGCAATGAAGCAAACGTGACAGGTTTTCGGCACGGTGCCGTCCTTATAAAGATTGAATTCCATTTCGAAGCCCGTCAAAGCGAGAAATTTCTCATCCGTCAGATCATGATGCGGGATCATAATATCGTGATCGGTATACGCAATGATCGAATAGCCGCGTTTCGCGTATTCCTCTTTGAGCTGCTCAGGTGTCCAACCGCCGTCGGAAATCGTGGAATGGCAATGCAGATTGGATTTGTAAAATTGACCGCTTTCGGGAAGAAGAAACTTTTTCATAAACAAAACCTTCCTTAGATATATTAATCGGCAGAGAAATGCTTGTTTTCCTGCCGACTTTGAGGACGTATTAAATTTTACTGATTCTGACCGCGAACCTCTTCCAGAAGATCGTGGATACGTTCAACAGGATTGAGAAGCGTACTGATCGAAGCATCCTGGTTCATATTTTCGATGATATACGCGACGAATTTGCTCATATCCACTTCAGAATACCAGGGGCGGGCAATCAGCGAGGGCGTACGGTAGTTGAGATTGGTCGTGAAGATCCTGTCGATCTTGCCTTCCTCATAAGCCTTATCGAAATTATCGGGACCGGAGGTGAACAGACCAAAGGTAGCGAACACGAATACGCGGCGCGCGCCCTTTTCCTTGAGCTGGTAAGCAAGGTCGAGCACGGATTCACCGCTGGCGATCATATCGTCAACGACGATCATGTCCTTATCCTCAACGGATTTGCCGAGGAATTCATGCGCCTCGATGGGGTTTCTGCCGTCGATAACGATCTTATAGTTGCGGCGTTTGTAGAACATACCGAGGTCTACGCCGAGCAAGGACGAATAGTACATCGAGCGCGTCATTGCACCTTCATCGGGAGCGATGATCATCGTTTCCTTGGGATCGAAAGCAATGTCCGGATATTCTTTGACGAGGGCCTTCAGCATCTGATATGCGGGACGGACGTTGTCAAAACCGCCGTAGGGGATCGCCTGCTGTACGTTGGGATCGTGCGCGTCGAAGGTAACGATATTGGAAACGCCCATTTTGGTAAGCTCCTGAAGCGCCATTGCGCAGTCGAGAGATTCTCTCGCCGTTCTGCGGTGCTGTCTGCCTTCGTAAAGCATGGGCATGATCAAGGTAACGCGGCGCGCTTTACCGCCGATCGCGCAAAGCATACGCTTGATGTCCTGATAATGATCGTCGGGGCTCATGGGAACGTTCATGCCGTACATTTTGTAGGTCACACCGTAATTGAATACGTCGGCGTAAATATAAGTATCGTGGCCTCTCAACGTTTCGTGAATGATCGCCTTACCTTCACCGGAGCCGAAACGGGGGCATTCCGCTTTGACAATATAGGTCGATTTGTCCGGCTCGTTTCTGGAGCTGCGCAAATAACCGTCAACTCTGGAAAGGAATTCATCGCATCCCTTCATGCCGATCAGGCTGAGCTCGCCGTAATATTTCTGATCCATTTTTTAAGTCCTCCTTAAATATAGGTCAAATTGTATCTGAATTTTTTTGCTATCATATTTTTATGGTTACGTTAAAGATTGAACGCTTGTTCCAATTCCATGAACGCCTCGGCATCAATACCGCGCGGCGTACCTCCGAAAGCGAGCGCTTCCGTCAGAATCTTCGCGCCGTTTTCCAGCAGCTCCAATTGATTGAACGCGCCGAGAAGCGACGCGCCCACGGTCAGAACGCAATCGTTTTCGATCATCGCGGCGGGTGATCTGAGCGTCATATCCCGCGCAAGCGTACCGTCATCCGTCAAGGTCGGATAGATACGGACGTCCCGCAGAGAAATGTAGGTTTCGGGCAGAAGCCGAAGATCCGGCACCCGCTCCGTTACAGCAAACGCCATGCCGAAGGGCGGAATCGCCTCCATGATGCTGCCGATATCGGGATCGTTTGCATAGATCGCCAGGTGTCGATTGACCGTCGGGCAAGGAATTTTTCCGGATTCCCTCTTTCCGTCCGCGATCAATACGAAATCCTCCGCTTTCAGGCTCTGCCTGTCCTTTGAGGTAGGCGTGATCAGAACGGATCCATCCGAAAGCCGACAGGAAAAGGAGCCGTTCCCGCTCGTAATCAATTGCTTGTCATAAGCCCGTCCGATCAATTTACAAAGCTCACGCCGCGCGGAGAGCTCCTCGCTCGAGCGCAGGGCAGGCGTAAATTCCGGCATGGTACATACGGAATTTTCGGCTATTTTCCGAATATCTCCGTCGCTCACGTGCCGTACCGCGCCGCCGAGGATCTTCGCGTTGCGTTGAATCAGGGAACGGAGGCATAAGGCTTCCAGGGATCGGAACGCACCCGGAAGCGTCGGCGCGCCGATCACGACGCCGTGCCGCTCCGGAACGACGGCATCCGCGCCCTTGGCAAATGCCGCGGAAATCCGAGCGCCCAGCGCAGAGCTTCCGGGGATTTCATAGGAAACTGCCGATACGCGCCGGGCATTTTCCGCAATGCGAGGAAGCATGGAGCAATCGGGAAGTATTCCCATCAGATCGCACGCGATCAGTGTGGACGGTCTGGCGTGGAGAACCGCTCTGACGTCGGGTCTTTTTCTGTAAATCGCCAAATGCAAGGGATATTCTGCCGACGGTCTGTGCATTCCCGCAATCGAGCCGTCTGCTTTGATCTGCACCACGTCCTCCCTGCGAAGATTGCCCTTATCCACACCGTCGGGACTGATCCAGACGGTGCCTTCGGCATCCCGGACGGAAAGATCCGTGCCTGCGGCGGTTGTCATACCGTGATCATAGATGCGATTCATCAGCAGAACGATCTGATCGGCGGGATGAAGCATGTCAAGATTCATGGAAATCTCCTTCACGTTCAAGATCTCAAGGTATTGAGGCTCGTTTGAAAGACGGAAAAATTTTACTTCTGAGAAGATTATCATCCTTTCAAACGAACCACAATCCCACAATTCGGTGAAAAAACGGGAACTCCGTTTTTTCACCGAAAATTCGCTTCAAAAAAGTTTATCTCTTGGAAAGAACGTCTCTTTCGTAAGCTTTTACTTCTTCAAACCAGCTTGCGTCGGAAGTCACGCCTTCACGCGCGCAGTATTCAGCCCATACAGCGCCGAAGGGCAGCATCTTGACTTCCTCCTGCATAACCATCAGTTCCGTGAAATTGCTTTCGTCCTGCAATTTTGCGAGCAGAGCGTTGGGCGTGCAGAGCGCCATCAGAAGAGCCTTCTGGAAGCTTCTGAAGCCAACGGTCCAAGCGGAGATACGGTTGATGCTTGCATCGAAGTAGTCGAGAGCAATGTAGGTGCGGTCAAGCGCGTCGCAACGAACGATTTCCTTTGCGATCTCCTTGGTTTCATCGTCGAGAAGAACGACATGGTCGGAGTCCCAACGGATGGGTCTGGTTACGTGAAGAGCGATTTCATCAAAGAAGCAGAGGAGTGCGGGAATCTTATCGGAAACAACCTCCGTGGGGTGATAGTGTCCGTTATCCATGAGGGGGAGACATCTGTCCTTGTTCATAGCCGCAATGCTGAGAGCAAATTCTGCGCTGCCTGCGGTGTAAGCTTCTACGCCGATACCGAATACCTTGGATTCCACGCAGGGCTTTACCTTGTTGAAATCGAAGGGCTCGGAAAGGATCTGCTCGATGGAATCTCTGTAGCGCATTCTCGGACCCATGCGGTCTGCGGGAATATCCTTGAAGCCGTCGCCCGTCCAGATGTTCATAACGCAGGGAATGCCGGTTTCCTCTGCGAAATACTGGGAAATACGGATACAAGCCTTACCGTGCGCGATCCAGAAATCACGAACCTCCTTGTCGGGGTGGCTGAGGGTCAAGCCGTCCTTCTGCATGGGATGGGAGAAGAAGGTGGGGTTAAAGTCGATGCCCATGCCTCTTTCCTTTGCAAATTCAACCCATTTTTTGAAGTGCTTGGGCTCCAGCTTGTCACGGTCAGCGAAGCCGTCCTCGAAAATCGCGTAGCAAGCGTGTACGTTGAGTTTTTTCTTGCCGGGGCAAAGGGACAGAACTTTGTCCATATCTGCCATCAGCTGTTCGGGAGTGGTTGCTTTGCCGGGATAGTTGCCCGTCGTCTGGATACCGCCCGTCAGCGCGCCGTCGTTGTCAAAGCCACCGACGTCGTCACCCTGCCAGCAGTGAAGAGACACGGGAATGTTGCTCAGTTTTTCGATCGCAGCTTCAACGTCAACGCCGAAAGCCGCGAAGCTTTCTTTTGCAAGTTCAAATGCTTTTGTAGACATAGTAGATCCTCTCCTGTTCTTTTGATTGATATATTTTAAAATTTACGGCTTGATGATTATTTGCCGATAAGCTTCAGGAATCTGCCGTAAGCCTCGTCCCAGGCAGCCTTCTTATCCGCTTCGGGCTGATACTCCTTGATTTCAAAGGAGTTTGCGATGATCTCTCTTGCTTCCCACATATCCTTGATTGCGCCGAGTGCGATTGCCTGAGCCGCAATGTTACCGATCGCGGTCGCTTCTACGGGACCTGCGTAAACGGGTCTGCCGCAAGCGGTTGCCGCAAACTGGGAAAGCTGTTCTTCCTTCGTACCGCCGCCTACGATATTGATCGCGGGAATTCTTTCGCCGCACATCTCGTCGATGCATTCAACGGTATAACGGTAACGCATAGCCAGGCTTTCGAGGATACAACGAACGATTTCGCCCTTGGTCTGGGGAACGAACTGACCGGTTTCACGGCAGTAATCCGCGATTCTCTTGGGAATGTTGCCGGGCGTTGCAAATCTTGCGTCGTCGGTATCGATGAGGCAACGAAGCGGTTCTGCTTCCGCAGCCATTTCAGCAAGCTCTGCGAAGGAAATCTTTTCGCCTTCTCTTTCCCACTGACGCTTGGATTCCTGTTCTACCCACAGACCGGTGATGTTCTTGGAGAAGCGGATGGTATCGCCGTAGCCGCCCTCGTTGGTGAAGTTGTATTCCTTGGATTTTTCGCTGATCACGGGATCCTTGGTCTCAGTACCCATGATGGACCATGTACCGGAGGAGATCCAGATGAATTTCTCGCTCTTTGCGGGAACGGCGAGAACGGCGCTTCCCGTATCGTGAGCCGCAACGGAAATAACCTTGGGATTCAGACCGCCGAATTCCTCGGAGAGAGAGGGCAGGAAGGAGCCGCAGACCGTACCGGGCTTAACGACCTTGCTGAAGAGCTTGTCGGGCAAGCCGAATTTTTCGATCAATTCGACGGACCAATCGCGCTTCTTCGCATCCAGAAGCTGGCTGGTGGAAGCGATGGTATATTCCGTCTGCTTATAGCCGGTCAGGAAGTAGTTGAGCAGGTCGGGAACGAAGAGCATATCCGCAGCAATATCGAAGAGCTCGGGATCGTTCTTCTTTACCGCGAGAAGCTGATAAAGGGAGTTCAGCTCGAGGACCTGGATGCCGGTGATGTCATAAACCTCGTCTGCGGAAACGAAAGCTTCGGAATACGCGGGGATACCTACCGTACGGAGGTCACGGTAATGCACGGGGTTTGCGAGCAGATGGCCCTTTTTGTCAAGGAAGCCGAAGTCAACGCCCCAGGTGTCGATACCGATGGACGCGATGTCTCTGTCCTCGCTGTTTGCGCATTTGCGGATCGAGGTTTTGATCTCGTGCAGAATGCGGACGATGTCCCAGGTGTACTGACCCGCAACCATGACGGGTTCATTCGGGAAGCGGTGGTTTTCTTCGAGAGTGATTTTTTCACCGTCAAAGGTGCCGATGATACCGCGGCCGCTGGAAGCGCCGAGGTCAATGGCGAGCATTTTGATTTTTTTCATAATCTGTATATCCTTTCAAAAAATTTCTTTCGTTTTCAACGTGTCCCTCGACACGGCTTATATAGGGCTTATCTCAATTCCGCAATGGCGACGCCGGTATCGCCCTCGCCGTACGTTCCGCTTCGCACGGAAGCCACGCGCGGATCGCGGCGGAGATAATCCGTCACGATTTTACGAAGCGCGCCGGTTCCTTTTCCGTGAATGATACGGAGCGTTTTGACGCCGGCAAGCTTTGCGTCGTCCAGATATTTATCCAACATGAAGCAAGCATCCTCACCGTACTGACCTCTCAGGTCAATTTCGGGGCTGAAGGTCCGGATCACCCGATCGCTCACGCTCTTGGGCGAATGCTTTTGACCGTTTTTATCCGTAAAGGTCACCTTGTCCCCGTCGATCAGCATCAGATTGCTGACGTTCGTTTTGGTTTTGATGATGCCTGCCTGTACCTGTACGTTACCCGATTTGTCCGGATTGCCGAGCAGAACGCCCTTCTGACCGATATTGACGAGAATCACCTCGTCGCCCTTTTTCAGGGGACGCGGCAGCTCGTAATTCTCCGTCGTTCTGGCATAGACGGGATCCAGATTGTCGCTGTTTTCCTTCAGATGATTTCTGATGTCGCGGCGCGCTTCCTCAAGAGATCTGGCAAGATTTTCACTGTCTCTTTCTCTCTTGACCTTTTCCAGCTCGGCAAAAATGTAATCGCTGGAAATCTTCGCGCTTTCCACCATACCGGCAGCGGTCGCTCTTGCCCGTTCGAGCTCTTTTTCCGCTTCCTCTTCCCGCTTGGCGACGAATTCCTCCATTTCCGCCTTCTCGCGTCTTGTCTGCGCAAGAAGCTCCAAAGCTTCGGCTTTCGCCTGCTCCATTTCCAACCTTTCTTTATCCAGACGCTCGATAATGGTTTCGAATCTTCTGTTTTCGCCGGAAACGTAGCTTTCCGCTCTTTTGATGATTTCATCCGGAAGTCCGAGCTTTTGAGAGATGGCAAAGGCGTTGGATTTACCGGGCGTACCAATAATCAGACGGTACGTCGGACGGAGCGTGTTCACGTCAAATTCACAGGAAGCGTTGCAAACGCCGTCCGTATCCAAGGCGTACGATTTCAGCTCTGCGTAGTGCGTGGTCGCCGCGCACAGCGCTTTTTTCTCTCTGACGGATTCCAGAATCGAAACCGCCAGCGCCGCGCCCTCTACGGGGTCCGTGCCCGCGCCCACTTCATCGAAAAGAACGAGACAGCGATCCTCGATCGAAGCGAGCATCTCCACGATATGGACCATATGGGACGAGAAGGTCGAGAGCGATTGCTCAATGCTCTGCTCGTCGCCGATGTCCGCGAGGACGTCGTCGAACATACACATGACCGAGCCGTCTGCGGCGGGAATATGCAGTCCCGACTGCGTCATAATGGCAAACAGACCCAGCGTTTTGAGCGTAACGGTCTTACCGCCCGTATTCGGACCCGTAATGACGAGCGTATCAAAATCAAATCCCAGTGAAACCGTGATCGGTACGACCTTATCCGCCGGAATCAGGGGATGGCGCGCGCGTACCAGCGACATCTGTCTTGCCGCCGTGATTTCGGGCGCGATCGCATTCATTTTAAAGGACAGCTGGCTTTTTCCGAAAATAAAAGCAAGCAGCGTCAGATTGCGGTAATTTTCAAGGAGCAGGGACGCATTCGTGGCAATATCGGCGGAAAGCTCGAAAAGGATTCTTTCGATTTCCTCTGCTTCCTGCCGTTCCAGAAGTCTGAGCTCATTATTGGATTCCACAACCGCCAGGGGCTCGATAAAGATCGTAGCTCCCGAGGAGGAGGTATCGTGAACCAAGCCCTTGATTTCATTTTTATGTTCCTGCTTGACGGGGATAACGTAACGTCCGTCTCGCATGGTCACGATCTGTTCCTGCAAAAATTTGGAGTAAGAATTACCCGTGATATATTTCTGGAGCGTTTCGCGGATCCGATTGTTTGCATGGCGCATTTTTCTGCGAATGTCGTAAAGCTTATCGCTTGCCGTATCCGCGATCGTATCCTCGCTCTCGATACAGCGCGAAATTTTTTCCTCCAGCTTTTTGTTCGGGACCAGACGGGCAAAATATTCGTCCAGCGCGGTTGGCGCCGAATGATCTTCGTTTCTGTACGCCTTCGTCGATCTCGCGGCGGCAAGCGTTCTTCCTATATCCAGAATTTCGATCGGCAAAAGGACTGCGCCCTTATCGGCGCGTTCCACGAAAGCCGTTACGTCGGCAATGCCGGAAAGAGGCGGCATACCTTTCGTGATCTGCATATTTTTTGCCGCTTCCGTTTCGGCAAGCATACGGCGTACCGTGCCGATGGCGCGGGACGGACGGACTGCTCTGGCAATCTCCTTCGCGCCCTCCGTCGGACAGGCGGCGGCAAGCATTTCTCTGATTTTATCAAATTCGAGCGTCACGATCGCTCTTTCAAAATTTCTGATCTTTTCCATATTCTTCTTCCATATTCATACACTGGGGGTTACAAGCCCTGACGTTCAACGATCGTCTCGGACTGTTCCGACGCGGTTTTACGTGGCTCCCGCTTCAAAAGATCGTATCGAAAATTTCTGCATAGGTGATCCCTCGGAACAATTCCGTGTTTTTCGCATATGACATCAGGCTCTTCTCCCGTTGAAAGTGTGATCGCCGTGCCGAACTCACAAAAAGCGCATTGTCTTTCTATGAACGCTTCCGTCTCTGCTCTTTTCCCCAAAAGGAACGCCCCCATTCTTCCCCACTCTTTACGCGCGGATGAATGGGCGTACGATGGGTAGTTTATCTCATTTCTATTATACAGCATTCCTTTTTATTTTTCCACACTTTTTTGAAAAAAACTTTATTTTTACATAATTTAAAAGATAAAAAACGCAAAAAATCATAAAAGACAATGCAATCATCAATTTTTTTCCATCGTTTCTTTCACATAAAAGCCCAAACAGAAGAGAAAAGACGGCGCAAAGCATACACGACGGTATCTTGCCTCCAAAATATTTTACGGGAGAAAAGAAAAACGCCTCCGTGCGTTCCGTCGCCTGCATAAAAACGGAAATACCGCCAAAGCCCAGAAACGCGCCGCCGCAGATCCATAAGATTTCCTTTGAAAAAGACCCCTCGGCAAGCAAACGGAAGCCGAAGGATATTTCCAAGCCGCCTCCCGCCACGGCGTAAAACAGCGGACCAAACGGCAAGCCGCACGCCGACAGCGTATCCGCCAGCGCCGTTCCGAGCAAAGAAAAAAAGACGACGAAGCCGCAGACGCCGATCATGGAAAAGGCGCTTTCCCTGACCGCCTCCGTCAAGGCTGACGCAAGGGAAACCGCGGGACGCTTTCCGGACGGCCGGTACGCGCGCCCGTCCCGACGTCCGCCGGCGGTCAGACAAACGCAGATCCACGCCGTCACCGTCTGCGCGCAGAAAAATACGAAGCCCGCGCCGGGATCGTTCAGCATAGCTCCCACCGTTCCGAACAAAAAGGCGACGCTTGCCTGATTGCAAAACGGAAGCAGCGATTCCGCCTCCTGCTCGGAAATCTCATCCTTCTCCAAAAGCTCCGCAAGGATCGCCGCGCCGGTCGGGAATCCCGCGAACAAGCCGAAAAGAAAAGCCGTAAATCCACCGACCGACATTCCGACAACGTCCAGAAAGGGTGCCAACCGACCGAAAACGTACTTGAGCGCCGCGTTCGTTTTCACGAGCATCTTCGCACAAACGGAAAAGATCGCAAGCGGCGGCAAAACGGAGAAAACGAAAACCCCGAGCGCCGTCCTGACCGTTTCCATCGCCCGCTGCGTCATCAAAAGCGCATACGCCGTCAGCCAGACCGACAGCGCGATCAACGGAAAAACAGAAAATACACCTCTTTTTTGTCGTATCATAAAAACCTCCCGCATATAGTAAAGCATCAGTTTATTTTATACGGGAAAGGAAGATCTTATGAAAAAACATTCTCACAATCAACCTCGCGTTTCCAAGCCGTCGATCTTACCGAAGGAGTCCCTTGAAATTGCCGAAAGAAGGGAACTTCTGATTGCGGGCGTGCTCGGAATCGAGGATTATCATACGGAAAACGTTCGGATCAAGACCACGATGGGCATTGTGGAAGCCTACGGCTCCTCCGTTTCCCTGTGCTGGGCAGGAGAAAAACGGTTGCTTCTGCGCGGACATCTGGAGGGCATTCGATTTGAAAATCAAATTCCGAAAAAGGGAGGTTGCCGACCGTGTCGCTGACCGATTATTTCCGAAGCGCTTATCTCGTATCCGTTCACGTCCGTGACGCCGGACTGCTCCTGGATCTGCTGGTCACGCATAATATTCCCTTCCGTGAATACAAAAGCGCGCAACGCCCGTCGGAAGCAGACCGTCCGTCCAAGCGCAACGGCGAGGCTGATTTTGAGCAAAAAAATCAGGCAGAGCTGTTTTCCGTCCTTCTGTACGCGCCGCATTACAAGGAATACGTTCGCCTGCGCGGAAAAAGGCGGTACCGTAACGAAGCCAGAAGGCACCTCGGCTTTTTTGAGCTGACCGAGCGTTATCGGAAAAGGATCGGGCTCGTCATCGGTTTTTTTATGGCGCTCTCGCTGATCATCCTATCGTCGCTGTTCGTATGGGATATCACGATCGAAGGAGCGGAGCGCATTCCCGAGCAGACCATTCTGGAAGCGCTCGCCTCCAGAGGCTTGGAGCTCGGCACCTTTACCCCTTCCGTCGATACGGAGACCGCCGAGGACTTTCTGATCCTTGACGTGGACGGACTCTCCTTCGTCAGCATCAATCTCAGGGGAACCGTCGTACAGGTCCAGGTACGCGAACGCGAAAAAAATACGGAAATCCTCGATACGCAAAGTCCTTCCAATCTGATCGCTTCCGTGGACGGACAGATAGAAGCCCTGCGCGTCACCGGCGGTCTGATCACCGTCAAGCTCGGTGAAACCGTCAAAAAGGGCGATCTTCTCGTCAGCGGTGTCATCGACTCCGCCGCGCTCGGATACCGTCTCGTCCGCGCCCGCGGAGAGGTGCTGGCGCGCACGACGCTGACCTACCGCGTGGAAATTCCGTACGAAACGACGGAAAAAATATATACGGGAAGATTTTTTTCACAAAAATCGATAAAAATTTTCTCAAAAACGATAAAACTTTTCAGAAAAGATAGCATTTGCCCCTCAAGTTGTGATAAAATAGAATCAGAAAAAAGACTTTATCTTTTCGGTCGCATCAAGCTGCCCGTTTTTATCACGGAAACCGAATACGCGGAATATGAAATCGTCCCCAAAAGGCTTTCCCAAAGAGAAGCCCTGGCGGAAGCCTACCGACAGCTTCGGACGCTTTCCGAAAATGATCTCTCGGACGCAGAAATCCTGGGACGGTACACGTCGTTCACCGAGGATGAAACGGCAATCACGCTGACGCAACAGATCGAATGCATCATCAATATTGCAAAGGAAGTCAAAATCGAAACGGAGGTTCATTATGATCGAAAAAATTTTATTGACCGATACAGCGGACCAGACAGCCGCGCTGTTTGGTAATTTCGATCGGAATATCAATATCATTGAAAAATCATTCGACGTACAGATCACGAACAGAGCGACGGAAAAAACGCTCGGAGACGCCGTCGTGATCCGCGGTGAGGACGCAGACAGCGTGCAATCCGCCTTCAACGCGCTCGAATATCTGAAAAATATGACCAGGATGGGAACGGATCTCAGCGATCAAAGCGTGGATTACGTGGTCTCCATGGTCAAGGGCGGCGAAAAGCTTGAGCATTTCGGGGACGACTGCATTTGCGTCACCACCAAGGGCAAGCCGATCAAAGCAAAGACCGTCGGACAGAAAAAATACGTGGATGCCATCCGCAAAAATACCGTCATTCTCGGCGTCGGTCCTGCCGGAACGGGAAAGACGTTCCTCGCCGTTGCCGCGGCATCCACCGCGCTCCGAAATAAGGAAATTTCCCGTATTATCCTGACGCGTCCCGCCGTAGAGGCAGGCGAAAAGCTCGGCTTCCTGCCCGGTGACCTGCAAACGAAAATCGACCCCTATCTGCGCCCGCTTCACGATGCCCTCTTCGAAATGCTCGGCGCCGAAGCGTATCAGAAGCATATCGAAAGAGGTACCATTGAGATCGCGCCCCTCGCTTATATGCGCGGACGCACGCTGGACGACAGCTTCATCATTCTGGACGAAGCGCAGAACACGACGCCCGAACAGATGAAAATGTTCCTGACCCGTATGGGCTTCAATTCCAAAGCCGTCGTCACGGGCGATATTACGCAGACAGACCTTCCCTCCGGAACCAGAAGCGGTCTCGTGGAAGCCATGAAGATTCTCCGCGGCATTGACGACATCGCGATTCATGAATTCACGGAAAGGGACGTCGTGCGCCATAAGCTCGTTCAGAAAATCATTCTCGCCTACGATAAATACGAGAGAGAAAGAAAAGAGAAAAACGACCGATACCGCGTCGTCAAAAAGGATTCCTCCGGAAAGGACGCCAAATGAAGCTGAAAATCTATTTTTCCAACGAACAGGACAAAATCAAAATCCCGTTCAGAATCCGCCGTCTGATCAGAAAGGCGGTCAAGGAAGCGCTGACGCAGGAGAGCTTTGCCTATCCCGCGGAGGTATCCGTCAGCTTCGTGGATAACGAAGCCATTCACAAGCTGAATCTGGAATACAGAGAAAAGGACCGCCCGACCGACGTGCTCTCCTTCCCGATGTGGGAAAAGGAAGAGCTGTCTGACGGAAGCGCGCTCGACGGTCACGCCGTGACGCTCGGAGATATTATCATTTCTGCGGAAAAGGCGCAGGCGCAAGCGCAGGAATACGGACACTCCATCGAAAGAGAGATCTGCTTTCTGTCCGTGCATTCCGTCCTCCATCTTCTCGGCTACGACCATGAAACCTCCGAGGAGGACGAGGCTTATATGAAAGCAAAGCAGGAAGCCGTCCTCGTCAGAATCGGCTTACCCAGAAAATAATTCCCTATCAAACCAGAACCATCATCAATACAAAAGAAAAGGAAACACAAAATATGAAAAAGAATCTTTTTGCGGCGTTGATCGGCAGACCCAACGTCGGAAAATCCACCCTTCTCAATCAGCTTCTCGGCGAGCACGTATCCATCGTATCACCCAAGCCTCAGACGACGAGAACCAAGATCACGGGCATTCTGACCAAGGACGAGACGCAATTCGTCTTTCTCGACACGCCCGGCATCCATAAGCCCAAGGACAAGCTCGGCTCCTATATGATGAAGGTTGCGGACGGCGCGGCATCCGACGTGGATATCATCCTCCTGCTCGTAGAAGCGGGCGACCGCGTCGGTCCCGTCGAAAAGGAGCTGATCAAGCGCTTCGAGCATTCCGGCGTTCCCACCGTTCTGATCATCAATAAGACCGACATCAGCAACGCCAAGCAGATCGGCGATACCATCGCGCGCTTCTCGGAGAATCATACCTACGACGCCGTGATTCCGATCTCCGCAAAAACGGGCGAAAACGTCTCCATCATCCTCGACGAAATCGAAAAATTTGCGATGGAGGGTCCCTGGTTCTTCCCGGACGACATCATCACCGACCAGCCCGAACGCGTCATCGCTTCCGAAATCATCCGCGAAAAGCTGCTGAACGCGCTCGGCGACGAAATTCCCCACGGCACGGCGGTCATCATCGAAAGCTTCAAGGAAAGAAAAGATAAGGATAAAAACGATATGATTTCG
Organism: Clostridia bacterium; assembly: GCA_017412045.1. Taxonomy (GTDB): domain Bacteria; phylum Bacillota; class Clostridia; order Oscillospirales; family CAG-272; genus QALR01. The sequence goes on along the minus strand of JAFQOX010000075.1, from coordinate 11,787 downwards.
ATCCGCGCGGAAATCTTCTGCGAGCGTCCCTCCCACAAGCCCATCATCATCGGCAAAAACGGAGAAATGCTCAAAAAGATCGGCTCATGGGCAAGAGAAGATATGGAGAACTTCTTCGGAGTCAAAATCTTCCTCGATCTTTGGGTCAAGGTCAAGGAAAATTGGCGTGAAAGCGCGGCTGTCGTCGCAAACTTCGGCTTCAAGGACGAAGAATAATCCCATTTCCAAAAAAAGAGAAAGGACTGCTGCATATGTCGGAAATGATCAAGGGTGTCGTGCTTCGTGAAACCACCATCGGCGACTACGATAAAATCATGACCGTTCTGACCGCCGAATACGGCAAGCTGTCCGTATTTGCCCGCGGCGCAAAGCGGCTGAAAAGTCAGCTCTTCATCAGCACCCAGCTTTTCGCGTATTCGGAAATGAATCTTTACAAAAGCACCAATACGTACTATCTCCAATCCGCGGATCTGATTGAAAACTTTTATCATATCCGCGACACGCTGGAGGGATCGGCGCTTGCGGGCTATCTCGCGGACGTCGCCGCAGACATAGCCGTGGAAAATCAGAACGAAAAGGAGCTGCTTCGTCTCGTCCTCAACAGCCTGCACGCGATCTCCCTGAATAAAAAGCCGTTCGCGCAGATCAAAAGCGTATTTGAATTGCGCGCCGCCGCCATTGCGGGCTTCATGCCCAATCTGGTTGCCTGCGCAGGATGCGGAAATTCCGATCTGGAGACCTATTATTTTGACCTCACCAGCGGTATTTTCCGCTGTGAGGAATGCTATCGGACGGACGCGCTGATTCTCGAGAAGCTTGCCGCCCGTCAGAGCGAGCCGGACGCGATCTATCCGACCGGACAGATTATTTCCCTGCTCACCCCGTCGGTGTTCGCCGCCATGCGTTACGCCATCTATTCCCAGCCCAACCGCATTTTTGCCTTTGAGCTCAAGGATGAGGAAACGCTGCGTGATTTTGCGAACGTTGCGGAAAAATATCTGCTATGCCATATGGACCGCAATTACGGTACGCTCGATTTCTATCACGCCGTGAACCTTTAAACCGTCTATACAAAGAAAGACCGAAGGAAAAATCCCTTCGGTCTTTCTTTGTATTGCATAAACGGAGCTTGCCGTTTCTATCGTTCGGATATCGGAAAAGCTGTGAACTGCCGGCGGGCGTTGCCCGCTTCGCTTTCTCAGTTTACACCCATCTTGTCGATTTGCTCGCCTCTCAGAAGCTTATGGGTATCGGAGAAAAGCTTATTGATCGTTGCCGTGCGGATATAAACGCCTGCTTCCGCCTCAGCCATCTCTTCCGACAGCAATTCCCTCTCGCCGTTCGAGGTCAGGCTGTATACCCTGATGATCTTGGACGGTACCACGCACATATACGTCGGATTCAGCTGTGTCACCGTTTCGCCGTTCGCATTGACGTACGTGTCGTACATATCGTAAAACTCATAGATATACGTGGTTTCAACGTACTCGCCCGAAGCCGTATCCTTCAGATAAAGATTGGGCTTTACCGTTCCGTTGGGACCGACCTCAAAGCCGTTCGGCTTGATATTGCCGTCATTCGGATCCTCCGTCTTGAGGAAGAACCGTTTTGCCTGAATGTCGTAATACGCTCTGTCGTAGACGATGGGAGCGCCGCCCTCGATTTCGGAAGGAACCGTAACCTTGGAGCAGAGAATATTGCCGCCCTCGTCACGCAAAGCGGTTTGCGTCAGTCTTTGACCGTTGGCATCGTACTGATGGTAGGAAATCGGATGATCCTTGGGCGACGTCGTGACCGCAAGCTTTGCCACGACCTTGCTCATATCGGGCTTGGTCTGCGATTCGTCGATTTCCGCGTAAAGCGCAAGCTTTCTGGTGATCAGGACGTAGTAAAGATCCCTGAAAATTTCGAAATCGCCTTCATAGGTGCCGTAAGCGCCGTGAACGTATTTCGTATCGTAAACCAGGGGAATCTGCTCGCCGTTTACCGTGGTGTAAACCTTTTCCTTACCGCCGGAGCTCGAAGTCATTACGTCTACGTGTCTGCTTCTTTCTTTGCCGGTGATCTGGAAATAGAGGTCCAGATTTTCTCTTTCATTGTAAATCTCAATGATCTCCGCGCTGGTGAAATATTCGTAGAAGAGCGACGGGCTTGTGAAATTCGCAAGCTTCCAATCCACGAAGCCGTACGTTTCCGCGAGTACCTTTCCTACGATTTCATAGGTGGGAGAATAGACGTAGTAAAATTCCGTTCCGTCCAGATCCGTCTTTTTTTCGCTGAAATACAGAAGGAACGGCGTCTCCTCGCTGTCCTGATTGGAGGTCGGACACGTAAAGGTCACTGTCGCATAGCTTTGGTTTTTTTCCAGATCCAATCGATCCTTGGCCAGATCAAGACCAAACTTTTCGTATACCTCGGCATCGTGAATCTTATCGCCGTAAGCAACGATCTCAAACGCTTGTACGTAAGCAAGATTCATCAGAATGCTTTCGGAATAAACGTCCTCGTTGATCACGTACGCTTTCGGATAGAGCATTTGATACATCTGCGCGGACGCCGCAATGCCCTGATCCGCAACGATACCGACCCGGATCAGAACCTCGCGCTCCGTTCCGTTCATTCTGGTGATCGCAAAATTAGAAGCGGAAAAAATATGATCGCCGACGTAGGGCGTCAGATTCGTGGAAACCACGCAGGTGCTTGCCTTGAGAACCGTCTCGGAAAGAGAAGACTGCAAGGCGTAAACAATATCGTATTCCGTCGTGTTACCCGCTTCGTCGGTCACGACGTTCTTTCTGCCTTCCAATCTGACGTAATATCCCGTCGTGGTCACCAGAGATTTACCGACGTAGATGCGGTAGGAGCTGCCGTCCACCAGAGAAACCTCAAACCACGCGGGATCGGAAGCCTCGTCCAATCCGTAGTTGGCAAGATCCGCCTGTGTAGCCGTTGCCGTTACACGCTCCTGACCTGCGGGGGAGTTGGTGATCAGGACGCGCACGTCCGCAAGCAAAACGGATAATGCGTTGGCATCAATAGAAATGTGCTCGCTTCCCTCGATCTCGAACGTAATCTCGCCGGAATCCCTTTTCACGGAATTGAGCTTGTAGTGATCCAGAGCGTTTTTGATCTCCACGGATTTGATCTGCGAGCGTTCGTAGACGGGAAGGATATAGATGGAAGAATGCTGGTATACCTCTCCGTCAAAAAGCTCGGGAATATACTCATTTTTTGCCTTCAGCAGGGGCGCGATCAATGCGAAATAAACGATCACACCGACGAGCGCGATGCAGGCAAAAATAATGGAAATACGTGCCGTTTTCTGGAGCGACGTTTTTTCAACGTCGCTCTTGGTAAACAAAGCCTTGATTTTTTTCAAAAAATTCATCATGAATGGCGTCTCCTTACATAAACAACCACACCGCAAAGAGCGATCGCTGCGGGAATCACGGCAACGCAGGTAATCGTCCATGCATTGGCGGCTGCCGTCGATACGTTCGTAAGCGAGGTGTCGTCAAACGACTTATAATCAATATTATCATAATAAACGGTATTATCCCACATCAATCGGAGAAGCTCAAGCATGATATTGCGGTTTGCGCAGGACGCTTCGTATTCGGAGGACAGGAAATCGGAGGAGCCGAGCGCCACAACGTAGCTCTTCTGATCCGTATTGACGTCCCAACGAACACGGGAAACGGCAAGAAGCGGTACGGAGCCGGTGATGAGCTCGCCGTCCGCCTGTCTGGTCTGGGCGGTGCTGTAGGTTTGCAGGAAAGCAAAGGTATCCGCGGAAGAGTTATTGCCCATAACAACCTCGTTCGGATCAAAATACTTCACTTCCTTGGGCGTGGAGAAAATCGTGGTAGGCAGGTTATTGGTCTGGGAACCGAAAAGCTTACCGAGAATCTGAGTGGCAAACGTCTTTTCGTCCAGCGTGGGCTTATAGGTCTGCGTATAATCCGCCATCAGCTTGGCTGCGCCGGAGCCGGAAACGGAGTGCTGGCTATCCGTCACGGAGCCGCCGAAGCCGAGACCGTATTCGGACATGAAGCCCTCAAGACCCGGAAGCTTGGGAACGCTCGCATCCTCAACGACGATCATATTTCCGTGGTTGGAGCCGAGGAAAACTCTGAGCTTGTCGATCTCAGAAATATCACGGTTATGAATCAGGTCGAATTTCGGGCAATTGATGATCACGATATCATCGCCGTCGGTCTCCGGGAAATCCTCCAGAGAAAGATTGATGGCTTTTACGTTGAAGCCGGCAAGCTCCAGAACCTCCGTCCAATCGCCGGCCTGTTCCAGCGTGGGCTCACTGTGACCCTGGAGGTAATACGCGGTAGGCTTTTCCGCCTTGCCCGTCAGAAGAGCGACCGCGGACAGAAGCTTCGTTTCCGCATTGTAGCCCGTATACGTACCCGTATCGGAGTTGATCATAAAGAAGGATCTTGCGGTATATTTCTTTGCGGGAACGTTCAGGAGAGCCGTTCCGTTCTCATCGCAAAGCTCGAAAATGACGTCATCCAGCGCAAGCGTTTCCAAAGCGGTGGTCTTATATTTTTCCGCAATTTCGGGATGAATCGTCGTATTGTAAGCCACGATATTGATATTGTCGTAATGGGAAGCCAATTCCTGGAAGGTCTGATAGAGCATCTGCGTCATATCGTTATAGCTGCGGAAAATATCAGCCTCCGCGAGCAGAACGATATTCATATAGACCTTCTCTCCCGTGGCAGGGGAAACCAGCTTGTCCATTTCGTCGATAAATTCATCGGAAAGAGAATAATATCCGGAGGCTGTCATATCCGTGTACCATCCGTGAACGGAGGACAGCGACGTCATGATCACGTTCAGAATGATCACGAGTGCAACGAAAATAACGGTAATCGTGACGGAAAGAGAGCCGTATTTCAGATTTCTTTTATCCGTTGCTTTGTTTGAAAGTTTTTTCTGATTTGTTTTTGCCATTTTTTTGACGAGTCCTTTCTTCTGCTTTAGGATTTGGACCAACGGCGTTTTTCAAATACACGAATCGTGAGGAAAAGAAAGACTGCCGAAAGAGAGATAAAATAGATCAGGGAGTCATAGCTGAAAAGTCCGTAGGAAAAATAGCTGTATCTGCTCGTGATGGAAAGTCCGGAAAGGAAGTTACGGACCGCTTCATTGTTGATATAGCTGTTCAGGGAGCTGACGAAAAGCAGGAAAATGATCGCGCCGATCGTACCGAATGCGGAAATAAACTGGTTTTCCGTCAAGGAAGAGATAAAGATACCGATGGAAATGAATGCGCTGCCGACGAGGAAAACGCCGAGAACGCAGCCGATATACAGCGCAAGATTGGGCGTACCGTACATTGCCAGAGGAATGTAGTAGATGGCAGAGGAAACGATGAAGGAGCCGCCGAACATGGTGAGCGCCGCCAGATATTTACCGAAAACGATATCCGCAAGCGTGATCGGCGCCGTCATGAGAAGCTGATCGGTCTTCATCTTCGTTTCTTCGCTGACCAATTTCATGGTAAGCAGGGGAATGATAACGATAAAAAGGAAAAGGATAATGGAAAAATATCCGGCGTAATTGGCATTTTCACCTGCCTGAACCGTATTCAGCATGAAAAGGAATCCGCTGACGGCGAAAAAGATCGCGCAAAACATATATCCGACGGGAGAGGTGAAATAGGAGCGCATTTCGCGCTTGAAAATAGCAAGCATTGAGAGTTCCTCCTTTTAAGCTTTTTTATGTTCCGCCGCTTCTTCGGCTTCATCGACAACGGAAATAAAGATATCTTCCAGATTTGCGCCTGTGAATTCCAGCGAAAGAATCGGCCAGGAGCGTTGCGCGAGCATATAGAAGATCGGCTTACGAACGTCGATTTCGTTCTTGCTTTCCACAATGAAGGTCGCGCTTCCGTCCTCGTGCGCAACGGAAATTTCCGCATAGATGACGCCCGGAATCTTCTTCAGCGCGGAGAGGACCGTGGCGGAAGGTCCCTCGATGCGGATGGCAATTCTGCGATTGCCTCGCAAAGCGCCCTCGATATTCTCCGTGAGCTCGTCCGCAACGATCTTACCCTCGTTGATGATCAGGATTCTGTCACAAACGGCTTTGACCTCGGAAAGAATATGTGTGCTGAGGATGATGGTACGTTCCTTGCCCAGCTCGCGGATCAGATTACGGATATCAATGATCTGCTTGGGGTCGAGACCGTTCGTCGGCTCGTCAAAGATAATGACCTCGGGATTGCCGATGATCGCGCCCGCGATGCCGACTCTCTGGCGGTAGCCCTTGGAAAGATTCTTGATCATTCTGTCCAGCGTATCCTCGATTTTGACAACGCGGCAAACTTCTTCGATGTGTGCCCTTCTGTTCAGGGTGCATTTTTTCAGATCGTAAATAAAATACAGATATTCGCGAACCGTCATTTCCAGGTAGAGCGGCGGCGTTTCGGGCAAAAAGCCGATTTTTTTCTTGACTGCCAGGGGATGCTCCAGAATATCCAGCCCATCCACCATCGCCTTGCCCGACGTGGAAGAAAGATATCCCGTCAGGATGTTCATCGTCGTGGACTTACCCGCGCCGTTCGGACCGAGGAACCCAACGATCTCGCCCTTTTTGACTTCAAAGCTGATGTCATTGACGGCGTAGCGTTCGCCGTACTGTTTGATCAGGTGTTCAACCTTTATCATGGTATTCAACCATTCCTTTCCTATGAATAATATAAAAGATTGCGTCGATTTTTCGAAATTCGGCGCAATGACGTAAACAGAAATCCATGAGATAGCAAAAAATCTTACCGTCAGCTCGTCCGATAAGAAATTTTCAGCAGCGTTTTTCCTTCATTCTGTTTGACAAATCGTTTGTTCCGAGAGAACAAAAAATATACACTGTATCAGTATATATGATAATTATGAAAAAATCAAGTACAGACTTCATCAAAGTTTATAAATATTTGATGTTTTTTCAAAATTTTTTACGTATTTTTCATAGATTTTACAGCAAACCGATCGTTTTTTCCATCTCATTCACCGAAATGAAAGGATGCCCATCTTTTCCACAAAATATGTGGAAAACGAAACGACTTTTCCTTCGTCAGCCGTCTCGTCAGGGAAGAGATAACCCGACGGATCAGATCCGCCGGGTTATCCTGATATCATATCGTGCAATATTATATTACTTTCTGATGGTGATGCCGAGAATGCGTTCCACGCCGCGCAAAATCTTTGCGGCAGCCTTGTCCGCTTCTTCCACGGTCAGCGTATGGTCCGCGCTGCGGAGAGATACGGAGAAGGAAACGCTCTTTTTGCCTTCGCCGATCTGCGCGCCGCGGTAAATATCGAAGAATTGAACGTCCTCGATCAGGGAAACGCCGGAATGACGCATAGCGTCCTCGATCGCACCGACGGTGATCTCCTCGTCGCAAACGAAGGAGAAGTCTCTGGTGCTTGCGGGGAATTTCGGCAGCGCCTTATAGGATTTCTTGGCGTTTGCCTTCGCAAAAATATTTTCAAAATCAAGCTCCGCGATATATACGGCCTTATCGAAGGTGTAATTCTGCGCAACGACGGGATGCAATTCACCCATCACACCCAGAACGGTGCCGTCAGCGGCAGTGATCTGCGCGCATCTGCCGGGATGGAAGGTCGCTTCATCCGTTTTTGCTTCAAATTTCGCGGAAACGCCTGCAACGGAGAGGATCTCCTCGCACATACCCTTGAGGGCATAGAAATCACCTGCGCCGAACAAGCCGATCATGATCTTGACGCGCTCGTCGGGAAGCGTGCCTTCCAGACCGTGAACGTTGGTCACGACGCCTTCTCTGGGAAGGAATACCTTCGCCATCTCATAAAGCGCAACGGATGCGTTGTCCTTATTGCGGTTGATCTCCAGCGTTTCGAGCATGGAGGGGATCGCCGTGGTGCGCATGGTCTTCGTGTCTTCGCCGAAGGGATTCATGATTTCCACGGATTTTCTGCGGACGTCGTTTTCTGCGAGACCCGCTTTATCGTAAAGCTTCGCGGACATGAAGGAATAGGTATAGATTTCATCCAGACCGAAGCCGAGAAGAACGCCGTGAAGCTTCTTCTGCAACGCCTGCTTCTCGGTCAGACCGCCCTGTGTCATGGAGGAAACGATGCTGCCGGACTGAATTTCATTGTAGCCGTAGATACGAACGACCTCTTCCGCAATATCGTTCATGCAACGAACGTCGTCACGGTAGGAGGGAACGGTGATCACGCCATCCTTCACCTCAAAATTCAGGCTTTCCAGGATGCGAACCATTTCCTGCTCGGAGAGACGGATACCGAGGAAGCGGTTCATTCTTTCGGGTTCAAAGGGAACCGTTGCGATTTCCTTTTTGACGGGATAAACGTCGATCATACCGCCGACGATTTCACCCGCGCCGAGAAGCTGAACGAGCTCGCAAGCGCGTTCCAGAGCGCCGATCGTATTTTCGGTGTCAAGACCCTTTTCAAAACGGGCGGAGGAGTCGGTACGCATACCGAGCTTCTTTGCGGTGATGCGAACGGAGCTGCCGAGGAACATCGCGGATTCAAAAACGACGGTCGTCGTTTCATCCTTGATCTCGCTGTTCGCGCCGCCCATAACGCCTGCAATGGCAACGGGCTTTTTGCCGTCCGCAATGACGAGCATATCGCTCTCAAGACGTCTTTCCTGATCGTCGAGCGTCATGAAAACTTCTCTGTCGCCTGCGGTACGGACCTCGATATGCTTGCCGTCGAGGCACGCATAGTCAAAGGCGTGCATGGGCTGACCGTATTCGAGCATGACGTAGTTCGTAATATCGACAATGTTATTGATGGGACGCACACCGGAAGCGCGCAATCTCATACGGAGCCAAAGAGGAGAAGGCTCGATCTTGACGTTCTTGACGACGCGCGCGCTGTAACGGAAGCATTTCTCCGTATCCTTGATCGCAATATCAAGATAATCGTTGATATCGCCGTCGGATTCTTTTACAACGGGAGTGGGGATGCGAGCCTCTCTGTCAAAGCTTGCCGCGGTTTCTCTGGCAAGACCGATCACGGAAAGACAGTCGGGACGGTTGGGGGTGATTTCAAATTCAACCGCCTTGTCGCGCATACCGAGAACGTCAACGATGTCGTCACCTGTTTTGTAAACGAGCTCGGGGTAAGCGTTGAGGATCAGAATGCCGTCCGTGGGAGCGTTCGGCATATCGTGGAGGGTAAGACCGAGCTCTTCGATGGAGCAGAACATACCTTCGGAAACCACGCCGCGAAGCTTGCCGGATTTGATTTCGTGACCGCCTGCCAGCTTGACCACTCTCTTTTCATCTCTGGGACAATAGCAAACGGGAACGTAAGCGCCCGCAAATACGTTTTTCGCCGCGGTAACGATCTGGAGCGTCTTTTCGCCGCAATCCACCTGACAAACGACGAGACGCTCTGCGTCGGGATGCTGTTCCACGCTGAGAATGAGACCGACTCTGACGCCGTTGATTTCAGAGCCGCAAAGCTCGTAGCCCTCTACCTTGGAGCCGGTGTCCGTCATTCTGTCACAATATTTTTTAATATCAATATCAGAGCAATCCACAAAATCGGAAAGCCAATTCATCGACAATACCATAAAATTTCACTCTCCTTTTCCATTAAAACTGACGCAAGAAACGAACGTCGTTTTCGTACATCAGACGAAGGTCGTCGATGCCGAGTCTTGCCATCGTGATTCTTTCCACGCCCATACCGAAAGCGAAGCCGGAATATTCGTTGGGATCAATGCCGCAATTGGAAAGAACGAAGGGATGTACCATACCTGCGCCGAGGATTTCCATCCAGCCCTCTCCCTTGCAGAGACGGCAGCCCTTACCGCCGCAAACGAAGCAGGAAACGTCAACCTCTGCGGAGGGTTCCGTGAACGGGAAGTGGTGAGGACGGAAGCGGATCTTGGTTTCGGGACCGAACATCTGCTTTGCGAAAAGCTCAAGAATGCCCTTGAGGTCGCCCATCGTGATGCCCTTATCCACAACGAGACCCTCTACCTGATGGAAGATCGGGGAGTGCGTCGCGTCTGCGGGGTCTGCGCGGTAAACGCGGCCGGGAGAGATGATACGGATCGGAGGCTTTTTGTTCTCCATTACGCGGACCTGAACGGGGGAAGTCTGGGAGCGGAGAAGGATATTATCCGTAATATAGAAGGTATCCTGCGTATCACGCGCGGGATGATTCTTGGGGAGATTCAGCGCCTCGAAGTTATAGTAGTCGTATTCCACCTCGGGACCTTCGGCAATGGAGAAGCCCATACCGATGAAAATATCGCGAAGCATTTCCTCCGTCTGCGCAATGGGATGGCGGTGTCCGACGGTCTGAACCTTGCCGGGGAGAGTCACGTCGAGCTTTTCGGAAAGAAGGCGGCGCTCCATCTCCTTTTTCTTTTGCTGCTCTGCTTTTTCGGAGAGCGCCTTTTCGATGGTCGCTCTGACCTCGTTTGCGAGCTGACCGATGATCGGTCTTTCTGCGGGAGAAACCTTACCCATGCCGCGAAGCACGGCGGTAAGCTCACCCTTTTTGCCGAGATATTTTACGCGAAGCTCTTCCGTATTGTCAGAAGCTTCGATCTCTGCAATTGCTTTGATGCGAATCTGTTCAAGCAATTCTTTCATAAAAATTGTGTCCTTTCAAGATAACATATAATAAATGGTAAAAGTGCGCCGCGTTTTCACGTTCGCTCAAAAAAATAAAAAGCTCCCGTCCGCAGCAAAGGGACGGGAGCGCAATGCTTCCGCGGTACCACCCGATTTTTCCGAAAAATTCCGGAACACTCAAATTCTGTCTGTAACGGGACCTCCCGTCCGTTGCTACTGACCTTCACAACAGCCGCTCCAAAGCGAAGGGCGCATTGCAACTTTGGCTCCGCTCTCAGCCTCGTCGGAACTCTCTGTAAACCCGTTTTCGCAAATTGCCGCTTTTTCATAGCGTTTTTTCAACCATATAAGATAGAATAGCATACTTTTTTTCATTTTGCAATAAGAATTTTTCGTTTTTTTAATTTTTTTTAATATTTATCAAATTTTAAAAAAATATGAACAAATTATTATTGACAAAATATGAGCTTTCCGATATAATAGTGCTGTAAACAAATTATTTTCTATTTGTTTACAAAAATTTATTTTAACAGGAGGAACATCATGAAGAGATTCACCAAGGTTCTCGCACTCGCAATGGTTCTCGCTATGACTTGTCTCCTTCTCGCTTCCTGCGGTCTTTCCGGCACCTATAAGAACAACGGTCTGTTCGGTTTTGGCGCAACGGAGCTTACCTTCAAGGGTAGTAAGATCACCGTTGAATTGGGCGGCGTAGAAGCAGAAGGTACTTACAAGATCAAAGACGACAAGATCACCATCGAATTCCCTGACGAAAACGAAGATGAAGCTACACTGGGCGACCTTTTCCAGCTTCTCAACGGCGAACACAGCTTCGAAAAGGGCGACGATTACATCAAAATCGGCGGCACCAAGTACACCAAAGCTGACTAATTTCGACTTTGCAAAAACCTCTGCTTCGGCAGAGGTTTTTTCATATTCAAACAAAATCACGTCACGGTTGCCCTGTCACGCTTTTCAGGGCTCACGCATGAAAATTTTTTGTTTGTCAACCTTGTCTGTAATCAAAAGAAAAGTTGAGTTTTTAAAAGAAAAAATCTTTCATTACAGCTTTCTACGGGGCAATTTCTATAGAACACCTCATCCACCTCTCAACTGCGTTGAGAGGTCCCCCTTCTCCCACTGGAGAAGGCTTTTAACCCTAT
>JAFQOX010000074.1 GCA_017412045.1 Clostridia bacterium | reverse complement strand
TGGATTTTGCGAAGCAAAAGACTGAGGGAGAGTGCGTGATTCAAGAATTTTGGATTGGATTTGTCTGTTTGCAAGTGTAAAATTGTACGCAAACAGAACTTTTTCAAAAGCCTTATTTGCACGCGGACTCCTTCCGCCTCGTAAACTCGGCACCTTCCTCCCGGAGGAAGGCTTTTTAGCATCTCATCTTTTGGCGAAATTGACGAAACTGAATTTTTTAACTGACTTTTTCGACAGTCTGAAGCCCGAACGGATTTTTTCGTTCGGGCTTTTGTTTCGGAGGGGAAGATCAATGATTGTTCAGCGGTTTACTTTTCTGCAAAAATAAGCAAAGATTCCGAAAAGCTCGCCTGTGAGAGATCCGCCGCCCGTCAGTATACCAAGCCGGAACAAGCTACGGTACGGCGGCAACCCTCAGCGGCGATTCGCCGCGAAATTTCCGTTTATCTTATTTTTATAAAAAAGTAAAAAAGTCTTTCGCTGAGATCAAAAATATGGTATAATAGATACAGATTCATCAAAAGACGGAGGTTCATCTCATGAACGAAAACAATCACGTACAACAGCGCATGAAGGAATTGGAGGAATTGATCAATTACCATTCGCGCCTGTATTATATCAACGACGCGCCGATCATCTCGGACTACGAATACGACAAGCTTTTCTACGAGCTGGTCGGGCTGGAGGAGAAATATCCCGCTTTTGCTTCCGCGGACTCTCCGACCAAGCGCGTCGGCGGCGAAGCGCTCGACAAATTTGAGAAGGTGGAGCACGCGGTGCGCATGGGAAGCCTCTCCGACGTGTTCTCTTATGACGAGATCTACGATTTCGTGGAGAGGATCGAGGCGGCGCTCGGACACGGCGCGGTCTTTTCCGTAGAGCCGAAGATCGACGGACTTTCCGTTTCTCTGGAATACCGCGACGGCGCGCTGACGGTCGGCTCGACGAGAGGCGACGGGCTCACGGGCGAGAACGTGACGGAAAATCTGAAAACGATCAAAACGATCCCGCTTTCCCTGACGGACGCGCCCGCTCTGCTGGAGGTGCGCGGCGAGGTCTATATGCCGAGAAAGAGCTTTGAAAAGCTGAACGCCCGCAGAGAAGCAAAGGGGGAGAGCCTCTTTGCCAATCCGAGAAACGCGGCGGCAGGCTCCCTGCGTCAGCTCGATTCCAAGATCACGGCGGGCAGAGGTCTGGATATCATGATCTTCAATATCCAGCGCACGGAGGGCGTTTCCTTTGATTCGCATTCCGAGGGGCTGGATTGGCTGGAAGGCCTCGGCTTCCACGTCATTCCATACAGAGAAAAGCTCAGCACCGCCGACGAGATCGTAAAGAAGATCGAAAAGATCGGCGAGCTCCGCAATTCGCTGGCGTTTGACATTGACGGCATCGTCATCAAATGCGACGGTCTGCGCGAGCGTCTGGAGATCGGCGAAAATACCAGCACGCCGAAATGGGCGATCGCCTACAAATATCCGCCCGAATGCAAGCCGACGAAGATCACCGACGTCGTGATCCAGGTCGGCAGAACGGGCGTTCTGACACCCAAGGCGATTCTGGAGCCCGTCAAGCTTGCGGGAACGACGGTTTCCGCGGCGACGCTCCACAATATTGATTTCATCCGTGAACGCGACATCCGCATCGGCGATACGGTCTACGTGCAGAAGGCGGGCGACATCATTCCCGAGGTCGTTTCCGTGGAAATGAAGGACAGAACGGCGGATCTGATCCCCTACGAAATGCCGACCGTTTGCCCCTCGTGCGGAGAGCCCGTCTCCCGCGACGACGAAGCCGCCACCCGCTGCACGAATCCCTCCTGTCCCGCACAGCTCGAAAGAGGCATCACGCATTACGCCTCCCGCGATGCGATGGATATCGACGGCATGGGCCCCGCCGTCGTACGCCTACTTCTGGAATCGGGACTCATCCGCAATATCGCCGACCTTTACCGCTTGCAGGTCGACGACGTGAAGAATCTCGATCGTATGGGCGCGAAATCCGCGAAAAATCTGATCGCCGCCATCGAAAAATCCAAGACCGCGGGTCTTGACCGCCTGATCTACGCGCTCGGCATCCGCAATATCGGAGAAAAAGCCGCCAAATCCCTCGCCGTTGCGTTCGGTGACATTGACGCGCTCGCGGCGGCAACGAAGGAAGCGCTCGTTGCGATTCCCGATTTCGGCGAGGTCACAGCCGATGCCGTCGTCTCTTATTTCTCTCACGCACAGACGGGAGAGCTGATCGAAAGCCTGAAGGCTTGCGGCGTTCTCACGACCTATGAAACGGAAAAGGCAGATGCGGTCTTTGAAGGCATGACCTTCGTTCTGACGGGTACGCTTCCCACGCTGTCCCGCGACCAAGCGACCGCCGTCATCGAAAGACACGGCGGCAAGGCTTCCACCTCCGTTTCCTCCAAAACGACCTACGTCGTCGCGGGCGATAAGGCAGGCTCCAAGCTTGCCAAGGCGCAGAAGCTCGGCATCCGCGTGATCGACGAGGATACGTTGCTCGAAATGGCAGGCGAAAGCAAATAAGAAAGGAATTTTCCATGACAAAGAAATTACAGATCGACCGCATAGAAGGAAAATTTGCCGTTATGACCGACGATGAGGGCATCTGCAATATCCCCGCCGATTTTTTCGGAGAAAACGCGCGTGAGGGCAATATTTTCGAGGTCGTTTTTGAGAACGGCAAGCCCGTGCGCGCGGTATTTCTTGCCGAAGAGACCGAAGCCGTCAGAGAAAAAATCCGTAAGCTGATGGCGAAATTGCGGAATAAGAAATGATTTTGAGAGGCTTGCTCCCAAGAGCAATATCATTTAGTTAAGAAAATTCAAAAAAAAGAAAATATAGTGAAGTATAAAAAACGCAGTATTTTTGAAAAAAAGCATGACTAAAAGACAGACGAAAAAGTCTGTCAAAAAAAGTATTGCAAAAGTCAAAGCATTAT
>JAFQOX010000073.1 GCA_017412045.1 Clostridia bacterium | reverse complement strand
TTTGCTCGAATTAGACAAGATTACTTGTCTTGATATTCCGTCTCAAAAAAATTCGCTCCGCCAACCTCTTTCAAAAACTCAACGGGAAATATTCAATTTACTTGATATTTCTTGTATAGCCTAATTTTGCGGGAATTTAGGATAAAACCAAGAAAGGCGGTGGAACAATGGATTTTTCATTCAAGTCGTTTGTGGACGGAAGCTTTGATTATGATCGAGCCACAAAAAAACATACTTCTATAAGCCTTCATAGAGAAGATGTTGATATAGGCAGATGGAAAATTACTATCGAAGACATTGATAAGCTAAAAGCTTATCCCCATGCTGAAGTGATAAGAATTAACGGTCTTTGCCAAGATACTTTTGAGTACTTTATAAGCACATATGGAAAGCAGCTAAAAGCAATTTCTTTCTCAAACCTTAAATTTGTCAAAGATCTTTCTTTGCTTGGAACATTGCCTGATCTTGAGTACGTTCATTTATTTGCGAACCAAAAAGTAACCGCTTTATGGGATATGTCAGGAAATACATCTTTAACGGGACTTTGTATCGAAGATTTTACCCAACTCACTTCAATAAAAGGAATTGAAACCGCCCCTGCATTAAAAGAATTCGACTTTGGAAATACTATGTGGCTCACCACAGTAATCGACAGTCTTATGCCGTTATCTAATACAAAAATCGAACGATTGGCATATAATGGACGTGCGATTGCGGATAACGATCTATCGTTCCTCGAAGCTCTCCCCAACCTTAAAGAATTTAACTTCCCCACCAATATACTTACAACGGAACAGGTTGCTTGGATAGTAGCCAATTTTCCTCATGTTGAAGGTTATGCGCTTAAAGCAAAGTTGGACTTTATGAATTTGGATTCAAATGAAAACAAGACTCTTGTTCCCCATGCAATGATCATTGGAAAGAGAAAGCCTTCATTAAAAGTAAAAGGCAACGAAGAAAAAATCCAAAGATATGTGGATTCTTTCGAAAAATTGAAAAACAAATATAAAGGGGTGCCATATAAAGTGGCTTTCCCTTCATAAATGATGTGGCATCTTTTTTGTCAACACGCCTCAAACAAAAGAGCACTGCGAGAGCAGTGCTCTTTTGTTTGGAAATGAAGCGCACCTGCGGTGCATGAAGAATGAAGCAGGGCTTCGCCCTATGAAGCGAGCCTTCGGCTCACGGATAGGTTAGTGTGCGCTTCGCTTCAAGGCGGCAAAGCCGCCGCCTCATAGAAGCCGCAAGGCTTCTGCTTCATGTTCGCTAAGCGAATGCTTCATTTCTTCTTGCAATCCGTCTCAAAATGTGCTATAATAAAATCAGAAAGGCGGTGTGGTGTTGAAAAAGTGGTCCGATGATTATGAAAATCTCAATTTAATGGATGGAGAAATAGCGTTTACTTTAGAAGACGATGAGGATATGATTCAGATTAAGTATAGCGACGGGATGTTGATCGACATAGGCTATATAGATCGTTTGAATTCTTATTTCATCACTGTGGTTTCAAGTGACACCGACGAGTGCTGGAAAAATCCTTTAGAGAAAATCAAGATTGAAAATAAAGCAGAATTATTCGATAAAATTCAAGAAACTATTTGCAAATATCGCAAAAAGAATTATATAACATTTGAAGCCGAGCAGTTTGATAATATGTGGAAATGGACATTTTTCCATGATTTTAAAGCATCCAGAAAGAAACACGGGGTGATAGGTGCTATATGTATCCTTTTCTTGCTGTGCGTAATACGGGGATTAAGCAAGAAATTTATATGGCAAGGTTCATTTTGGGAAGGTTTTTTATATCCGTTTGTTTTGTTTTTCGCTATATTTATTATTTCTACCATATTATATGTTTTGATGAAAAAGGCTCCAAAGGCTGGATCCTTTGTCTCCGGTGTACTTCTGATGCTTAGTATTGTTTTTTTGGCAGGGATTGTTTTACTTATTATTGTCTTACTCTTAAATTCTTTTTTACACTTTTGGTTTTAATTCTCGGGCATCTTTTTTGTCAACACGTCTCAACCAAAAGAGCATTGCGAGAGCAGTGCTCTTTTGGTTGGAAATGGAGCGCACCTGCGGTGCACGAAGCGAGTTGCGAAGCAACTCATGAAGCAGAACTTCATTCTGTGAAGCGAGCCTTCGGCTCACGGAAGAGTTGTGTGCGCTTCGCTTCACGGCGGCAAAGCCGCCGCCTCATAGAAGCCGCAAGGCTTCTGCTTCATATTCGCTAAGCGAATGCTTTATTGAAAAAACTATGATTTTATGCTATACTACTCTCAGGAGATGGGAATATGAAAAACAAAAAATATATAGGAAAGACCGTTTTGGTTGGAATTTCGGTTTTTTCTCACGATAATGAGTTGTTGGAAACATATCAATATTTTGGTGAAATTATATCGATCGATGACGTCATCTCCATTAAAACAGATGATGGAGAGATTCATACACTTCCGCCTGACGTTAAATCGTTGAAAAAAGCACCAAAGGGAATTTATACGCTTAAATCGAATGGAAAACAGGTAGAAAATCCCGATTTTATTTCGCGCTGGAGCATAACAAAGTCTGAAAATTAAGTAGGCTGTTTTTTATCACAAGTATGCTTGACGGGCGATAAAAACCGTAGTATAATATATGATATATTAGGAAAAGGAGTTGATCATTATGTCTGCAACTATATACTTTACAAACACACTACAAACAAAACAAATTACGAATAGGAGAAATAATGATCAAACTACAAGGAAAAAGAAACTCCGCAATCGTGTTTGCCGATAAAATCGACAAATCCACCAAAACACAGATCACTGAATTATTGCGCGAGGAAGCGTATGCTGATAGCAAGATACGCATCATGCCTGACACACATTCGGGAAAGAATGTTGCAGTCGGCACAACGATGACCGTTAAAAACAGAATTGCGCCCTCTCTTGTGGGCGTTGATATTGGATGCGGAATGGAAGTTGTGTTTTTGAAGGAGCAAGAACTTGACCTCGAAAAGCTGGACAGAGCCATACACGCCCTCGTGCCTGCCGGCGCAAAAATACACGATGTTCCAGTGACTTCATTTGACTTTGACATCTTGCATTGCAAGGACAATGTCAATTTAGAGCGGGCTCTCAGAAGTATCGGAACGCTTGGAGGCGGAAACCACTTCATAGAGGTAGACCGTACGGAAGCAGGCGAGCTTGTGCTTGTCATCCATTCCGGCTCGCGCCAGCTCGGCAGCGACGTCGCAAGCTATTACGGGGATCAAGCATACCGATACCAATGCAAAAAGCAAAGAAAACGAGCACGTCAAAGTTATTATGATGACGTTGACGCGGGCGGCTTTGTCAGCAAAAAATCCAGCGGAAGCTCCGTTCAGGTGAAGCGAGAAGCTGCGGTCCTTGAAGGAGCTTTACTCAAGGAATATCTGCACGATCTTGACGTTGTGATTTCGTTTGCCGACTTGAACAGACAAACGATTGCAAAGCTTATTTGTGATCATATGGGACTCACCGTAACGGATCGCTTTTCGTGTATTCACAATTATATTGACACAGAATATATGATACTGCGTAAGGGAGCGATCTCCGCCCGTCTTGGCGAACGTGTTATCATTCCCCTCAATATGCGTGACGGCGCGCTATTGGGAATCGGGAAAGGAAATCCCGAATGGAATTTTTCGGCTCCTCACGGTGCCGGCCGCGCCTGTACCAGAACAGAAGCAAAATATGCTTTTACAGTAGAAGAATTCAAGCAAGAAATGGAAGGGATCTATACGACAACTGCCACGGAAGGTTCTATTGACGAATGTCCGATGGCATATAAATCGCCTTCTCGGATATTTGAATTTATCGGCGAATCGGTATCGGATTATGAGGTCATAAAGCCAATATATAACTTCAAATCCTGTTGATTTCCGAATATTTAGCTGATATTTTTATCCACTTGTGCCGAAACCCAAAGCACTTCGCAAGAAGTGCTTTCAGCTTGTCGATAAAGTCAGTTAAAAAATTCAGTTTCGTCAATTTCGCCAAAAGATGAGATGCTAAAAAGCCTTCCTCCGGGAGGAAGGTACCGAGTTTACGAGGCGAAAGGAGCCCGCGTGCAAATAAGATTTTTAAAAAAGTTCTGTTTGCGTATAATTTTACACTTGCAAACAGACAAATCCAATCCCAAATTCTTGAATCACGCACTCTCCCTCAGTCTTTTGCTTCGCAAAATCCAGCTCCCTCCCAGAGGGAGCCTTCCCTGCTTTGTGCAATTTTTTATTTTTGAATTTTCTACATGGCTTTTTCGACAGTCTGAAAGCACTTCGCAAGAAGTGCTTTTGGTTTCGACAGTCTGAATCAAGTCGAAAGACTTGCTTTTTTCGTTTTGGAGGCACACCCCCTTTTTTGAAGCGACCGTGAAGCGAAAGGTTCAAGCCGAGTGAGCACGCAAAGAGAAAAATATGAACAATTTGTAAACAATCTGTTTTTTTGCATAAAATCCGCCAACTTCTGCGTTTATATTTATGTAAGGCAATTTTATCATACTGAAAAGAAAGCAAGCGATCATAAACCCGGAAAGGAGGTGAAGAAATGGAGTTTTATTCTATAAAGTCAAACGAGGATATTCAATTCTTTCTTGAAAAGACAAATTCTTTGCACGATGGATATATTGTTGGCGTTCAATACACAAACGATGTTAGGACAAATGTCGATGAAAACGGAGATTTCATCAATCCCGAGGCAACAAAACTGATGATTCGCATATTGGTAACAAGCATTTGGGATACCGTAGTGGAAATTGAATTTGAAAACTTGTGGGAGTGGCAATTATTGAATGATACATATTTTTCTGTCATATTAGACACTTCCGTTTCTTTTAACGATAAGGGATATATTATTTGGGCAGATGATCTCTGGGAAAAACGGGATGATCTGGAAGGTTGCTCCTATGCTATTGCGAAATCTATGAAATGGCGAATTGTTGAATAAAATAAGTGTCATCTTTTTGCCAATGCACCTCAAAAACAGAATATCAAACAACAGAAAGGCGGAGGAAAAATGAAAACATTCAAACGAATGACTTGCGCTTTCATATTGCTTGCATCTGCGTTGCTTATTTTCACGGGCTGCGGATCGTTTAAGCGATTATCGGAAGAAAAGATTTATCAAGAAAAAATAGAAGCCTTTTTCTCTGCGCTTGAAAACGAAGATTCTGACGCACTCAAATCTCTTTTTTCAAAAACGGTGATTGAGGGGGATACGGATCTGGACAAGCAAATTGAAAAGCTTCTTGCAATCTATCCAAATGCCAAAACAGACGTCAAATTCGACGGAATCCTTGGCGGAGATTATGAAAATCAAGACGGTCATTTCAAATCCAGCGCATACACAACGTTTCCCGTAGTGTGCGAGGGCAAATATTATTGGGTATATTTTAAGATCATATATGAAGATGATGTTTCGAAAGAAAATATCGGAGTCCATAGCGTTTTCTTCTACACGGCTGACGAATACTGCGCTTTTTGGAACAATGAAAAATATCCTGACGATACCGGTCTTTTGGTGTTTTCGGATTTGAAGCTGGAAAAGGAAGTAAGACCGATCGAGAGATGGCCATACGAATTTACACCTGTGGAACGAAAAATCCGTGTATCCGACGTTGAAGAATTCTTGAAAACAAGCAAAAGCGTGACGAAATTGAGAGAAACCTTTGGTCTGCCCAATGCAAAAGGAGCTCTTGGGACGTATTATTATGAAATAACGGAAACCGACGGCACGATTCAATATCTTGAAATCGGAGCACCGAACGGTGATGAAATTACGTTTGTAAAGATTGTAGGCGAATTCGAATATATCAGACGCGTGCTCTGATGAATAACACCCCAAATCAGGACCGTTACGGCTCGATAAGGGGTGTTATTTGTTTTCCTGTATGGATACGGAAAACGACTTTTCATATTTCTCTTGTGTTTTCATCCGCAATATATCATGTCGGCAGTTGATTTTTGCCTCCCGGTATGCTATACTGAAAGCAGAAAGGCGGTGGAGATATGAAGCGTTTACGCAAGAAAAACGATGAAAATCCGATCGCAAAATGCAACGAATGCGGCAGTCCGTATCTTGCCGCTCGATCCAAAATGGCATCTCTTTGCCCCGAATGCGCGCACATCCTGTACGGATATGAGAATTGCCCCCACGAGTTCAAGAACGGCAAATGTACCTTATGCCTTTGGGATGGCAGTCGGAGCGCATATATCAATCAGGTGATGGAGCAATGAAAAAGGAAATTTTGAACGGTGCCGTCATTCCCTACGATCTGCCCGTGGATCAGCTCAAAGAAATGATGGCTTCGTCTGTGATGAAGGATTTTTCTCTCGCTTGCGAAGCATTGTCTTATAAAAACGATTCCGAAGCATATCGCATTATGAAGTCATACGTCAGGGATCAAGACAAATACCGCAGACTCTATATCCTGAAAACGATTTTTCGCTATCGCGAAGCCGCGGAATTGGTGGATTTTCTGGAGGAGGCGATCGCCTCCGACGATTTTCTGTTTGCGGAGCATGGACTGACCGTCGTTTCCGTTTACCGTATCAAGGTTTCGGAGCCGCTATTGATCGCGGCGGTAAAAAAGCACTGCAACGAACTATATACCGCCGTAGGAGCATTGAAAACGCTGGAGATCAGCGACGGTAATTTTGAAGAGACCGTCAGAATTTTTAACCTGTGTTCCCAATGCGCTCAAAAAGAAATCATAGGCGAAATTTTGTGTGACGGATATCTTCCTTCCAAAGCAAAGGCTTTGTTCGATTTGTTTCGATCCGATTCCTTTGCCAAGATCAGAGGACTTGCTTTGGAGATCGGAAAGAAATATGGTTTTGATATAAGCGGCTTTTTATCGGACGCGGACGGGCATATCCGAAAAGCCGCAAATCGGTTGATACAGCATAAACGATAATCAGGAGGATTTTATGCGAGAAGGAACGAGTGGTTTTTGGGTTACAAAAAATGATTTTGGAATCAGCATTGGCTATGCGGATTACGGCGTATCTCAATTCGGCGGAGGAGATTTCGAAAAAACGTATTATCTGAATCGTGAAAATGCTGAAAAATTTGAGATCGCATTGAAAAACGAATATGAAGGTTCTCTTGAGGAGATGATCGCCGCGGCATTTGGAAAAAATTTCAAGGATCCGGTTTTTTGGAATTTTTGCGAGATTCACGGGATAAAATATACTTCTTCTACCTGGAGCGGTTGATCAGCAGGAGCAGCTTTTTATTGAATTTTATAAAAAAGGAGAATTTGTATGGGACTTTATAAAAAGGACGCAGAGTATTTGCGAATGTCTGTGGATGAGTTGCGCGCGCTTTCCGATGAGGAGCTCTTTTATGCCGTCATGGTGAGAACCGAGCGAAAGGTAGACGGCTTTGAGAATTGGGAAGAGGGCGTCAATTCTTTGAATTTCCACCAAAAGGTATTTTATTCCGTAAATTGGCTTGAAATCGAGGTGAATAACGGCGGCTTGTGTCAGTTTTTCGTCAATTCGAGCCGCATGGTTGCGCCCTTTGTAAGCGAATATATGGCAGTCATCGGCGCGGACGAGCATAAACGGCTGTACGATGATTTCGTTCAGCAAAACGGCATCGATCTCTGCGAGCTTTCTTCCTTTGACGTGGATGATCTGGAGGAATTCGCAGAACAGTATGACAGATACCCGTTCGACGATTACGACGACGCTTTTTATGAAGCGGAGCCTCTGGAGACATACCTGACAAAATACGCAAGGGAAAATCTGAACGATTTTTAAGACGGAATTTTCGCCTTATAAAAACAGCATTTCGTAAGATGTGCTGTTTTTTTATTCCATAGGAAATTGCGCAAAATCAACCTCGCCGTTTGCATTGTTGAGATACAAGCCAAACTTGGATAGGCGAGCAACTTCGAGCGGGCGTTGCCCGCTTTTTTATTTGCGAAAAATCAAGATCGCCGCTTTTTTGTTAAAAAGATGACTTCTATTGACTCATGATTGCCTTTGTGGTACAATAAAGGCAGAACGATTTCAATTTGGAAGGGTCGGTGATTTTTTTGGAAATCAAATCGAAGAAGATCAAAGCGGCAATTTTTGATATGGACGGAACCTTGATCGATTCCCTGAAGATCTGGGGGGTCATATGGGCGAAATTGGGAGAGAAATATCTTGGTGACTCCGGCTTCGTTCCGCGTGAAGAGGATGATAAAAAGGTCCGTACGCTCACCTTGAAGGATGCAATGGCTTTGATCCATCGGAATTACGGTCTTGGTGCAAGCGGCGGTGATTTGCTGGACGATGCCAACCGCATCATGGCGGATTTTTATACGAACGAAGTGGAATTGAAGGCGGGCGCGCGGGACTTTTTGGAAGAATGCAGATTGAACCGTGTGAAAATGTGCATTGCTTCCGCAACGGCGCCCGATCTGATCGGGCTGGCGATGAAGCATTGCGGAATCGAGCACTATTTTTCAAAGGTCTTTTCCTGCGGGACGATCGGCAAAGGCAAGGAACATCCCGACGTTTTTCTTATGGCTATCGCCGATCTGGGAGAAGCGCTTTCGGAGACCTGGCTGTTTGAGGATTCTCTGGTTGCGATCGAAACTGCCGTCAAGATCGGAATGCCGACGGTCGGTATTTACGATCGCTTTAACTTCGGTCAGGACAGAATAAGGGAAATTGCCACGGAATATATCGGTGAGGGCGAAACGCTGGTCAAACTGACGGAAACCGCAGACGTTTACAACGAAACGATCAGGCTTCTTTCCTCGGAAGAAGAAGCGGAGGTTCCCGTTTCCGTGACGTATAAGGAAAATGCGGTCGACCGGGAAGTCACCGTGAAGCTCAAATACCGGGAAAAAGAATATATTTCCCGGGGCAAAGAGCCGGAATGGACGGACGCCTTTGCCGATCTGCAAAAGCAATTGCCCGGTGACATGCGGATCAAGTGCTGTCTGACTTGCAGGCACGGTACTTTATGCCCTTACGGCAGAATTCCCAATTACGTTCTTTGCTCCGGGACCGAAACGATAAAGGACAAGGATGACGTCATCGAATGGCTGTATCGGGTCGGGGATGATATCGAACGGATGGAAAGAAGCGCATTACAGAGCTGTGAGCATTTTATATTTGCAGACGAAGCGCATTTCACGTATAACGATTTTGAGTATTATTTGCGGCATGGCGCGAAATAAGGGAAAGGAAAAATGGATATGCATATTTTTTTGATCAGACACGGAGAATCGATCTCGAACGTTGGCGAAAATTACGTGAAGAGAATTCCCGACCATTTGGTTTCTTTGACTGAGCGCGGCAAGGAGCAAGCGAGAGAAAACGGCGCGTGGCTTGCCGATTACTGTAAGGAAAAGGGCGTGGATCTCTCGAAGGCGAGAATCTGGAGAAGTCCGTATTTGCGTACGAGACAGACCTGCGACGAATTCAACAAGTATCTGAATATCGCCGACGTCCGCGAGGATATTACGCTGACGGAGCAGCAGTTCGGCTTATTTGACTCGGTTCCCGAAGCGGACTGGGGCAAATTGTATCCCGCTGAATTTGCGGAATATCAGCGCCAGCTTCAAAATTACGGAAAATTTTACGCAAGGCTTCCTTTGGGAGAAAGTCCGTTTGACGTGGCGATCCGTATCCATCAGTTTATGGGTACGATCTACCGTGATTTTGAGAAGCACGGCGTGGACACTTTATTTATCTTTACGCACGGTACCACGCTTCGCACGTTTCTGCTGCGTTGGTTCCATTATTCCCCGGAATGGTATCACGAGGAGCGCAATCCCAGAAATTGTTGGATCCGTGAGATCGAAAACGGACAGGATCTGGGCTATATCAACCGCTGAGCAGATTTACGATAAAAAAGGAGAGCTTTATCATGAAAAAAACGCCGCATCGAATTTTATGTTGGGATGATCGATTCATCGAAACGAGCGAAAACGTCCGTATCCAAGCGCATAGCCCCGAGAAGAAAAATATCGCGCTGACCTGCGACCATGAATGGGAAGGCGTTCACAACGGTTACGCAAGCGTTCTTCGGGTGGGTGAGACGTACCGCCTCTATTACCGCGCGGATTCTTTCCGCCATCGGATCGACAAGGCATCGACTCCAGGCAGAGCCGTTATTTGCATGGCAGAGAGCCGTGACGGTGGCATTACCTTCCGCGCGCCGAATATCGGAAAATACGAATATAACGGTACGAAGAACAACAATATCGTTTTTTCAAGAGAAAAGGCGATCGATAATTTTTCCGTTTTTTACGATACCAATCCCGATTGCCCCATGGAAGAAAAATTCAAAGCGCTCTCCGAAATCAATTATGGAAATGACAACGGCGGTACGAAGCTGATCTATTTTTCCAGCGAGGACGGATATGATTTCAAGGAACGATACGCGCTGGACGTGCAGGGCACCTTTGATACCTATAACGTCGTTCTTTGGGATGAGAATACGAAGCAATATTTTCTCTATTACCGCGCATTCCATACAAAGGAGGGCGAGGACCGGCTCAGCTGGAGGGGTGCCCGTCCTGATTGGATTCGCGATATCCGCGTGGCAACCAGCAAGGATTTCAGAAATTGGGAAGCGCACGGACGGATCTCCTTTGAAGAGGATCAGGAGGAATATCAGCTTTATACCAACCAGATCACGAAATATTTCCGCACGGACGATACCTTTATCGGTTTTCCCGTACGTTATTACGACCGCGCGGAGGAAAAACGCAATTTTCATTTCATGCCTCTCGGCGACAGACATGAAAACATTACCGCGGTGTTCGGACGCGAGGGAACCGCCGTTACGGACTGCGTGATCATGACCTCGAACGACGGCTTTCGCTTCAACCGCCGTGATGAAGCCTTCATGACGCCCGGCGTAGAAGCGCGCGATAATTGGTGGTACGGAAATTGCTACCTTGCTTACGGACTTGCGGAGACGGAGTCGGAAACGGAAGGCGCGCCGAATGAGATCTCTTTCTACGTGGGGGAAAATTACCGCATCAAAAACGTCAATTTCCGCCGTTATACCATCCGTATGGACGGATTTTTCTCCTGGTTTGCGCCTTATCGCGGCGGTGACGTTCTGACCAAGCCGATGACGGTGGACGGGGATGCGCTTCGCTTGAATTTTGCCACCTCCGCGCTCGGCGGCATCAACGTCACGCTTTGCGATAAGGATGGCAACGAGCTGGACGGATACCGTTCGTATACGATGTTCGGTAACAGCATTGACCGTCCGGTGGAATTTGAAAAGTCCGTCGGCGATCTGATCGGTCAGCAGGTGCGGCTGAAAATCAGCATGAGGGACGCGCATTTGTACTCCTTTTGTTTTTTAGACGGCAGATGATATTCTACCGCGAGTAGACAAAAAATCGTTGACGATTCTACGAAAATGAGATATACTGTAAGCGTAACGAGAGGAGTGAACAGTATGAGGGATTATCAGTTCGGAGAAAAAATTTATAAATTAAGAAAACAGAGAGGCTTCTCGCAAAATCAGCTCGGTGCCCTGCTCGGTCTGTCCGGTAAGTCGGTT
Source organism: Clostridia bacterium (assembly GCA_017412045.1). Taxonomy (GTDB): domain Bacteria; phylum Bacillota; class Clostridia; order Oscillospirales; family CAG-272; genus QALR01. Next base: position 5,596 of record JAFQOX010000073.1, on the reverse strand, counting down.
TCCAAATGGGAAAACGGCGGCGCGAAGCCACAGCTGGATACGATGAAAAAGATTTCCAAGATCTTCGGCGTATCGGTGGATGAATTGCTTTGCATGGATGAAAAAAGCAAATCCGTGACCACGATCGTGATTACGGGAGGACCTTGCGCAGGCAAAACGACCGCACTCAGCCACGTGCAGGAATTTTTCACGAAACTGGGCTATCACGTGATCATCGTTCCCGAGACTGCGACGGAGCTGATCATGGGAGGCGTGACCCCCTGGGGCTTGAACACCAATCTGGACTATCAGCTGTGCCAGATGTCGCTCCAGCTGGAAAAAGAAAAGATATTTCTGGAAGCCGCGCAGAAGGTTTTCAATAAAGATAAGATTCTCGTCGTATGTGACAGAGGAACGATGGATAACAAGGCGTATATGAACGACGCGGAGTTTTCATTGCTGCTTTCCTCGATGGGGACCGGATATACCGAGATCCGCGACCGATACGATGCCGTATTCCATCTGGTGACGGCGGCGAAGGGTGCGCAGGAATTTTATACCACGGCGAACAACGAAGCGCGTACGGAGACTGCGGAGGAAGCCGCCGCTCTGGACGATCGGATCATTGCCGCGTGGATGGGACACCCCCATCTGCGGGTGATCGACAATTCCACGGATTTCGAAGGAAAGCTGAATAAATTGATCACGGAAATTACGGCGTTTCTCGGTGAGCCCGAGCCGTGTGAAATTGAACGGAAGTTCCTGATCCGATATCCCGATATTAAGCTTCTGGAATCCATCCCTGAGTGCAGAAAGGTCGACATCATTCAAACGTATCTGCGTTCCCGTCCTGACGAGGAGGTCCGCGTCCGTCAGAGAGGTGAGGACGGTCACTATATTTATTTGAAAACGATCAAAAGACGGATCAGCGGAATGAAACGCGTCGAAATCGAAACGCGGATTACGCAGGACGAATATCTGTCGCTCCTGATGGACGCGGATACGACCAAGCGCCAGATCCGAAAAACCCGATACTGTATGATGTATGAAAATCAGTATTTCGAGATCGACGTCTACCCCTTCTGGTCGGATCAGGCGATCATGGAGATCGAGCTCAGCAATGAAAACGATGAGATCCGTTTCCCGAAGCATATCAAGGTCATCAAGGAAGTGACGGACGACGATTCCTATAAAAATGCTTCGCTGGCGAATAAGATCAATGTTTAAAATATGAATCCAAACGGTGAACAAGGAGTTTCAATATGAAAGTAGGTATTTTTTTGGCTAGAATGCAGCCCCTCCACAACGCGCACCTCTGGTTGATCGACAAGGCGCTGGAAGAAAACGATAAGGTGCTGATCGTTCTCGGAAGCGAAAACAAAGTGGATATGCTCAGAAATCCCTATAATATTACCCTCAGAAAGAAAATGCTGCGCGAGTGCTACGACACGAAGAAGAACAGAAAGCTCAGCGTGATGACCTTGCCGGACTGGTCCATGGAATCCGATACCGATTCCGATAAGATCTGGGGCAGATACCTCTACTATAACGTCGTTGCCAAAATCGGTCAGAAGCGTTTCTCGATCTATTATTCCGACGACGTGAAGTATCTGGACAGCTGGTTCAAGGATACCGAGGTTTACGAATATATTACTTACCGCACGTTTGAACGCGCGAAGATGTTTGAAGGACTTTCCGCGACCAAGATCCGGAATGCGTTCATCAATAAGGACGTGTCTTACGTAGAAAAATACTGCCCACCCTCCGTGGTGTCTCGTTTTGACGAGCTGGCATCCTATTATGACGTTGTCAGCAAAAATCCCAAGCAGGATTTCTCGATGGAATAACGTGATTTTTTGAAAGAGAGCGAGTCGAAGGATTCGCTCTCTTTGCGCTTTCAGATGGAAAATTGCGGATTTATCCGAAAAAATTATAAGGATTTTTTCAAAAATCTGTACATTTCCTATTTTTTATGATACAATAAAGAGGTAGCATATTTTGAAATATGCCGATGATAGATCGAAAGTAGTATTTGTGGAGGCTGGACGTGTCTTTTTTATTGAGAGATAAATCCGATATTAAAATTTTTGTTTTATATTTGCTCAGAAATATTGAAATTCCTCTGGACTTCGTCACGTTGCATGACATCGTGGTACAGGACGAATTCGTCGGACAGTTTGATTTTATGGAATGCTTCTTCGAACTCTGTGAAATGGGCGCGATCCGGAAAACGCGCAAAAACGGAGAGGACTGCTATTCCTTGACGGCAGACGGCAAGAGCGCGGCGGAGGCTTTGCAGAGCGACCTTTTGCGTACCATCCGCGAGCGGGCGCTCCGTTCGGCAAAAAGATTTCTGGAATATCAGAAGAACGGTCACAGAACGGAGAGCGAAATCCTTGAACTGGAGGGTGGTAAATACCGTCTGGTCTGCAAATGTATGGACCGTGACGGCGTGTATATGGAAACCTCCGTCGTCGTGGACAATAAGCACAAGGCAGAGCTTTTGAAATTGAATTTTGACGACAGATCGGAATTTATTTACGCAGGAATTATGAGTCTTTTGTCGGGAGATATGAATTATCTTTTGCCTGATACGGATGACACTGAGGACGATCGTATATCAATGTAAAAAGGAGAGGAAAAGATTTTTATGAAAGAATTCAACGAGTACGGTGAACCGATAGAGGCACCGAAAAAGAAAAAACGAAATTTGTTTTCCGGTTATACCAAGGACGGAAAGGAAATTGCCAAGGAGGACGTGATCACCAATTACGACTTTTTCAGCTTCTTCAAGCTCTACGGACGCCGTTTTGTCAAATTGATCTGGGTCAACGCGCTGTATATTATGGGAAATTTCCCGATCTTCTTTATGCTTTTGGCGCTCAGCGGACTTTTCAGCAATATCGGCGTCGCGCCGTCGAGTGAGGTTTTTCCCGTCATCAACGGAATTCATATCGCTTCCGGAGAATTTTCTCCCTCCTTCGCGGCTCTCATGGGTATTCACGGACAGATGTCGCCCGTCTATGCGGATACGGTCGTGAACTATATTTTGTACGGACTCTCCGCGCTGGTGATCCTGACCTTCGGACCTGTCAACGCCGCGTGTACTTATATCGTGAAAAATCTCGTCAAGGGCGAGCCCGTCTTTATGTGGGACGATTTCAAGATGACCATCAAAAACAACTGGAAGCAGGCTGTGCCGATGGGCATTCTCGATCTCGCCATGCTGGTGATGTGCAGCTACGCGCTGTATATGTACTATTATAATTACAACGCTTATTACGTGATGTTCTATTCTATGATTCTGGTATTTATGCTGTACGTTTTCATGCGCTTCTACGTCTATACCATGATGGTCACCTTCGATCTGAAATTCTTCCGTATTCTGAAGAATGCCGCGATTTTCACAATTCTGGGCTTTGGAAGAAATCTGCTGATGTTCTGCGCCTGCGTGATTCTCGTGATGTTCACGGTCTGGCTCGGTACGCTCTTCGTTCCGCTTGCCGTCATCAGCATCTTTATGCTGCTGTTCTCGGGATGCGCGTATATGGGAATGTATGCGGCTTGGCCGAAGATCAAGAAATATATGATCGATCCTTATTATAAAAAATCCGAAATCGAATAAAAGAAACGCCGTTTGTCAAAAATGATGACAAACGGCGTTTTTGCTTCGCTGTTTCAGAATAAGGAAAAGGCGGTATTGTTATGATTCGGACGGATCTTGCCGAAGAGCTTCGCACGCACGCGATGGCTTCCAAAGCCAAGCACGCGAAGGGCGAGCTGGACGGCATTCTGTATAACGAGAGAAAAGAGGACTTTATCAGAATCAGCACCATTGAGATTACGGACGCGCGGGGAGAAGAGTCGCTGGGCAAGCCGATGGGAAAATACGTGACGATCTCCTTTCCATCGGCGGCGAATCTGACCTATGCGGATTTTCTGAAGCTCTGTGACGCGGTCGCGGTGGAATTGCGCGCCTTTTGCTGGGATTATTCCCACGCCTTGGTATGCGGCATCGGCAACAGGGATCTTTCGTCCGATGCCTTGGGCGCGATTGCGGCGGATCACGTTCTGGTGACGCACCATCTGAAGCAGATGGACGGACCGCCCATCGGTACCGGCGGATTTGGAGACGTTTCCGCCTTTACGCCGGGCTCGACCGCAAAAACGGGATTGGAGACCGCGGCAATTATCCACAGCGTTGTGGAAAACGTTCGTCCCGACGTCGTCATTGCCGTCGATGCTTTGGCGGCAAGAGAAGCGGATCGCCTGGCGCGCACCATACAGATCTCCGATGCGGGGATTGCGCCCGGCTCGGGCGTTGGCAACGTGCGCTCGGCTTTGAATCGGGAAACCGTCGGTGTTCCCGTCGTTGCCATCGGCGTTCCCACGGTCGTGGATACGGCGACACTTCTGCATGATGCGCTGGAGGGGTATTCTCCGAATGAAGAAATCATTGCATCTCTCTCAGGTCTTTTCGTTGCGCCGAAGGAGATCGACGCGATTGCGGAAAATATGGGAAAGGTGATCGGATACGCGATCAATCGCACCTTACACGGAGATTTTCCGTATGAGGAGATGGCGATGATGGTTTGATCATCGGATCCATTCCCGTAAGACGGCGGCATCGGTCAGAAACCTTTCCGCATCATCGTCTTTGACGAATTCCATAATGAGTTTGGTGGAAATATCTGCGTCCTTCAGGATTTGCAGATATTTTTTCCATGCGTGGGTTCCGTCGGCAAGCGGATAACGGCGGTACTCGTCGTCCCATGTGAAAACGTGAACGGCGCACAGATAGGGGAGAACGAGGGAAAGATTTTTCTCGTTATCCGAGTAGGAGAGCGGCTGCCAATAGGTTTTGACGTTTTCCTTTGCGCAGTCGGAAAGAAACGCGACGGAGGATTCCCCGTTGTCGTTGAGCGTTTTTCCGTGAAATTCAAATGCGAGAGTTCTGCCGTATTCGGCGGCGATGCCGGAAAGCTTTTTCGTCTCCTCCAGCAGATCCGTATATTGCGCGGGCGTGATTCTTTCGCTTCCCGTTCTGCCGAGCCATGCGCGGACGGTGTCTGCGCCGAGCGCTTCCGCGGTCTTGCAGATGGCGCGGAAGGTATCCTCGTCCTTTTCCACCATGCGATAATAGGAACCGTAGGAGGAGCAGAAAAGCTCGTGCTTTTCCATTTGTATCCGAGCGTTGCGGACGGCATCCAAATCCAGAGGCAAAACGTGTCGGTCGGCGCCCCATTCAATGAAGGAAAGTCCGGCTTTTTTGGTAAGAAGTGCAATTTCTTCGATGCTCTTTTCCCGGAAGGTAACGCTGGTCATACCCAATTCGAATTTCATATTTTCATTCCTTTCGACGTTCGCGGAGCGTTCTCCGCTTCTTTGAAAAGTATTATATCATAAAAGCGGTTTGATTGCAAGTCTTGCATCATGCTTGAAATATTTTCACATTTATCAACAAAAATCATAATAAATTAGGGCTTGTTTGAAAAATGACAACACGCCCAAAAAGCGGTTATTTTTCCGCATAACTGCGCTTATTTTTTTGAAATACATATCGTATTTCTGCAAAAAATCAGCTTGTTCTACGAAAAAATTCCTCACTTTTGGTCAT
>JAFQOX010000072.1 GCA_017412045.1 Clostridia bacterium | reverse complement strand
GTTTACGAGGCGGAAGGAGCCCGCGTCACTTAAAATTTGATCAAACTTGATGTTTACGCACTCTCCCTCAGTCTTTTGCTTCGCAAAATCCAGCTCCCTCCCAGAGGGAGCCTTCCCTGCTTTGTGCAACTTTTTATTTTTAAATTTTCTACGTGGGTTTTTCGACAGCCTGAAGCGGGCAACGCCCGCTCGAAGTTGCTCGCCTATCCAAGTTTGGCTTGTATCTCAACAATGCAAACGGCGAGGTTGATTTTGCGCAATTTCCTATGGTATAAAAAAGAGGCGAATCGCCGCTGACGGTTGCCGCCGTATAGCAACTTGTTCCAACTCCGTGCATAGCTCGGCGGATCTGATTTGCGTAATTCCCATCATTTAAAAAATATTTTTTAAAAATTTCCGAAAACAAATTGCATATATTCCACTAATGTGGTAAAATGTGTGTAGGCTTTTTGCCTGAACAGAAATTCAAAGCCGTTACGAACGGCAGAACGGAGTCAATTATGTACACAAACACAGACATTCTTCAACCCGATAAGCTGGACGAAATTCTTGCCCTTCGTCCCGAAGGCGCGAGCGCCGCTCCCGTCGCGGTTGAAAACCTTGAATCCCGCATGAAGGGCGCTTTGATCGGCCGTTTTGCAGGCTGCGTGCTCGGCATCCCCGTCGAGATGTATTCCGTTGCCAATATGCAGGCGATCGCGCTGGAAAACGATATGGCTTTTCCGCCCGTCAACTACTGGACCGGCACGGACAATCCCGAAAAGATCCATTACCGCGTGAATAAGAGAACAGACTATCTGCTCCAGAATATCGACAAGGTTCCCGTGGACGACGATATCACCTACGTTATGCTGAACCTCCTCCTTCTCGAAAAATACGGAAAGAACTATACGCTCAACGACGTGGCGCAGATCTGGCTTGACATCCTTCCCTACGCTTGCACCGCCGAAGAGGAAGCGCTCGCACAGCTTCAGGCAGGCACCCGTCCCGAATGCGCGGCAAGCTTCAACCGCTACGTAGAATGGATCGGCGCGGCAATCCGCGCGGATGCGTTCGGCTATGCTGCCCCCGGCGATCCCGAAACCGCCGCTAAAATGTCCTATAACGACGCGTATCTGACCCACCGCAAAAACGGTATCTACGGCGAAATGTTCTGCGCGGCTGCGGTCGCGGCGGCATTCACCGCAAAGACCCCTCTCGATGCCGTCAAGGAAGGTATGAAGCAGATCCCCAAGGACAGCGATCTCTACAAGGAACTCGAATGGGCGCTCTCCTACGAAGGAAAGATCACGAATTACATCCGCGCGCGTCAGCTCCTCGACGAGCACTTCCCCAAGATGAATCCCATTCATACCATCAATAATATGTGCGCGATCGTATTCGCCCTCATCCTCGGCGGAAACGATTACACCAAGTGCATCAGCGACTGCGTGGCGATCGGTCTCGATAACGACTGCACCGGCGCGACCGTCGGAAGCATTGCGGGCGCTTGCCTCGGCTTCGAAGCCATCCCCGCATACTGGTACGAAAAATTCAACAACACCGTCAAGACCTATCTCACCGGCTACGAAACCTTCGCGCTCGACGACGTCGTCGCAAGATTCCTGAAGCTCGCAAAGGCTTGAACACAAGATAAGGAGGATTTATTATGGCAGTCAACGTCGATATTATGCTGAAAAAAGTCTACGCATATCAGAATGAAAAAACGGGCGAATCCTTCGATCTGCCCTACCGCGTTTATTATCCCTCCGATTACGATGCGGCAAACGATAAAAAATACCCCATTCTCTTCTTCCTGCACGGACACGGAGAATGCGGCACGGATAACGAATTGCAGATCCGCGTGCTTCAGAAGGAGCACCGCCTGATCAATATGGTTCTGGAAAGAGACGATACCATCATCGTCGCGCCCCAGTGCCCCTGCAATTTCAAATACGAATGGGTCCCGCTCAACCACGCGTGGGGCACGGGCTCCCGTGAAGCGCTGACCGAAGAACCGACCGTCGGACTTGCGGCGGCAGAGGCGCTTCTGATGAGCTTCCTTGACGGCGGAAAGATTGATCTGTCCCGCGTATACAGCGCAGGCATCTCCATGGGCGGCTACGGCACATGGGAGCTGATCACCAGACGTCCCGAGCTGTTCGCCGCTTCCATTCCCGTATGCGGCGCGGGCGTTCCCAGCCTTGCGCACCGTCTGACCGATATCGCCATCTGGGCGTTCCACGGCGACCGCGACGACACCGTTCCCGTAAGCGGCTCGCGCGATATGTACAACGCCATTCTCGCGGCAGGCGGCACGAAGGTCAAATACACCGAGCTCCCCGGCGTATGGCACGACAGCTGGATCAAGGCTTACAAGACGGAAGGGCTTGTTGATTGGCTGTATGAGCAGCATAAATAAAATTTGTAATTAAAAAAGCGGCGAATCGCCGCTGATGGTTGCCGCCGTATAGCAGTTTGTTCTGATTTTGTCCCTTGTTCGACGGCGGAGCCGTTTTACGCAATTTCCTATAGTGTAAAAAAGCGGGCAACGCCCGCTGGAGGTTGCTCGCCTATCGCAGTTAAGACTGTATCCAAACGATATAAACGGCGAGGTTCTATTTGCGCAATTTCCTATGGTATAAAAAAAGACTTGCAAAGGATTTTCCAATGCAAGTCTTTTTGATTCTATAGAAAATTTCAAAATCGACTGCGCCGTTCCGTCTCATTGATCCAAAAACAAATCGCAGACAGACTGTTATCCGACGGGCGTTTCTCGCTTTTTATTTTATGCAAAACACTGCGTACAGCGGAACGGACTTGATGCCGTTTTCAAAACCGAAATTTTTTGCGGAAATCCGAACGGAATAGGCGGGGTGGTGCTTATCAACGTAAATACCGAGGCTTCGGGATCGATTATTGATCTTTGCTTTCACCTCGATCGGTACAATATCGTTTCCAATGCGCGTAATAAAATCCACTTCCGCCTGGCTTCCGCTCGTCCAATAATACAAGCAAAATCCGTTTGCAATCAGCTGACTGAATACGTAATTTTCCGTAAGACCGCCCTTGAAATTGTCAAGCATGGGATTTTCACCGAAAATATCTTCATAGTAAATATCCTGACTTGCCGAGCAAAGACCAACGTCATTCATATAGAATTTGAAATCGGAAAGCGAACGGTATGCGTTCAGCGGAAGCATGATCTGCTCGATCCGATAAAGCTGACCCGCAATCCCGGAAAGGCAAATCCATTCAATCGCGCTTTCAAACTCGGAGGCTCTTCCGCCTTGCTTGACCTGTTTATACTGGAATTTTTTATTTTCCTTGGCAAGCTGTGTACCAATGCTCTTGTAAACAATGCGCGTTTTCGGTATTTCGGATTGCTTATTATATTTGCCCATGTCGTTATGATAAGATTCCAAAATCGTACCCTGAATGATGCGGACAAGCTCGGGATTCCGATTTTTTCCGTATTCCTCCACCGCTTCGGGCATTCCGCCAACAAAAAGATATTCTTTGTAATAATCCAGTGCTCTTTCGTGAAAAGCGCCGTCAAGAGGTGTATTCTCTCTGTAACATTCACGAATCATCCCAATCAATTCATGCTCGTTTCTTGCCATCAGATACTCTTCAAAATCAAGGGGGTAAAGAGTCATGAACTGCACCTTGCCTACGGGAAAAGAAAAATTACCGCGATTGACCGATACACCGAGCAAAGAGCCCAATGCAATGATATGATAATCATTCGCCTCCTCGTTAAAATATTTCAAAGAGGTGATCGCCTCCGGACAGGCTTGAATTTCATCGAAAATAATAAGGGTGTGACCGGGAATGATTTTACGGCGCTTATAAATGGACAGCTTCTTGAGAATACTCGCAGGCGACAGATCGTGAAAAAAATCGTGAAGCCCGCTATCCTTTTCAAAATTACAATACACGCTGCCTGTGTATTCTTTGCCTGCAAAATAATTGACGATATAAGTTTTGCCAACCTGACGCGCCCCTTGAAGAATCAAGGGCTTTCTTTCGGTGCTGTTTTTCCAATTCAATAAATCAAAATATATTTTTCGCTCCATGTTCGATCCTCCTTTTAAGAGCATTGTAACACGGTCAGTGTCTTTTGTCAATCGAAATTTACATTTTTTCGTACATAAAAAATCGCAAAAATCACATTTTTCGGACTTAAGGAAATTTTAAAGCCGAACGGCATGGCACGACAGCCGGATCAAGGCTTACAAGACCGAAGGTCTGATCGAATGGCTCTACGCGCAGCACAAATAAACGATTACACGCAAAAAATCCACCCAGAGGGGTGGATTTTTTGATGAACGAAAGCAGATTGCCTACTTCGTTCTTGTCGCCATAATTTCTTTTTTGGTGATCTCGCATGCAATCTCATCCATAAATTGATCTAAAACAATCGACAAAAACTCATGTATCAGCCAATTTTCTTTTTCTTGGAGCAAACGGTACATTTGCTCGGGCTTATATCGGACGATTTCACTGAATCTGTGAACAATCGCAACAGAAGCACCATTGAATTTAATTTGCTCAAACCGACGGAATCCGAATTTTCGTGTTTCAAATACCAAAGCCTTTGATTGGCTGAAATATACGAAAAATGCTCTCTGTCAACGATGCGTTTTTGTTTACCATATTAAAGAATAATACAGATCAGACCGCCGCTTCCCTCGTTGATGATACGGCTGAGCGTTTCGGAAAGCTTTGCGCGTGCGTCGTCGGGAATGTGCGCAAGCTTATTGTGAAGTCCCTCGTTGATAAGCTCGTAGAGCGATTTACCAAACATATTGGTATCCCAGATCTTTCTGGGATCGGTCTCGAATTCGCGGAGAAGGAAGTTCACAAGCTCCTCGGATTGCTGTTCCGTGCCGACGATCGGGGAAACCTCCGCCTCGATGTCCGCCTTGATCATGTGGATGCTGGGCGCGGATGCGTGAAGCTTCACGCCGTAGCCGCCCGTCTGCTTGACCATCTGCGGCTCTTCGAGCTTCATATCGTAAATATCGGGAACGACGATACCGTAGCCCGAGGTATTGACGTCGTCCAGCGCCTGCTTCACCTTGTCGTACTGCTTCTTCACGTCGGAAAGCTCCAGCAGAAGCTTCAGAAGTGCCTCGTCGTCCTCAATGGAGAAGCCGGTCAGCTCACCGATCAGACCGTAGAAGAGTCCGTCCGCAAGCTCCATGGTGACGGTCGCTCTGCCCGAGCCGAGATCAATTCTGGAAATGCGAACGTCCTTGACGTACGTATTTTCGCTTGCTTTCGCGAAGCTTTTCGCAATATCACCCGTCTTTGTAATTTCGGAAGCGCAAGCGGAGATGGTTTCGTGAACGCTTCTGTAGATCGGGTGAGAACGGTCAAGCGCGTTCATGAAATCGGGAAGCTCCACGGAAATTTCCGTCACGGGGAATTCCAGAAGCACGAGCTCCAGAATGTGGCGGATGTCGTTTTTGTCAAGCTCCAGACAGTTGACGAGCGCCACGGGCGCGTGATATTTTTCCTCCAGAGAAAGCGCGAGCGTCACCGCTTCCCCGCTCTCGGGATGCGCGGAATTGAGTACGATCACGAAGGGCTTGTGGATCTCGTGCAGTTCCGCCGCGATACGAGCCTCGCTTTCCACGTAATTTTCGCGGGAAAGCTCGCCGAAGCTGCCGTCGCAGGTCATGAGCACGCCGATGGTGGAATGGTCGCGGATGACCTTTCTCGTGCCGATCTCCGCCGCCTGGTCAAAGGGCATACTTTCGTCCGACCACGGCGTCAGAACCATGCGGGGCTTATCGCCCTCAAAATTGCCGAGTGCCTCGGGAACGATATAGCCGACGCAGTCGATCATCTTGACGGAAAGCGCCGCGCCGCCGTCCAACGTGATCTCCACCGCTTCGTCGGGAATGAATTTCGGTTCCGTCGTCATCACGGTCTTTCCTGCCGCGGATTGGGGCATCTCGTCCTGCGCGCGCTTGCGGTCGTAATCGTTCCGGATGTTCGGAATGACGAGCGTTTCCATGAATCTTTTGATAAAGGTGGATTTGCCCGTACGCACGGGACCGACGACGCCGATATAGATGTCACCGCCCGTTCTCGTCGCAATATCGCTGTAAATATTGTTGGTTGCCATATAAAAATACCTCCCAGATCATTTTTCGTGATTTTATCTGTCGTTCATGTATATGAGAGATTTTTTTATTTTATGCGGACTATCCTTAAAATGAGGATCCGCAGATCACCATCATAAGCGCATTCCAAGAAATCATTGCAGAATTTCTACTTCCACGAATTCACCGATCGTACCGTCAGAGTTGATGGTTGCAACCTGAATGGGACCGCCCCAGACCTTCTTTTCGCCGTTTTCGATGGCAACGTATTGTCCTTGCATGACGATCTTATCATCATAGATGGCCACATTGCGGTTTAATTCATAATCGGGGTTGTTGTATACACAGACGATATTCGTTCCGTCCTTGTTCATGCGATAGAGCTTGCCGTCGTTCATCTTCTGAACCTTGACTTCCTTATCCTTGCCACCGTGGTTAATAATGACCGTTCCGAGATTGATAAGTTCGAATTTGTAAAAATAAAAATATTCATCCGTTGCCGCGATAAAAGTAGGATAATAGTCCAAGCCAAGCTCTTCTTTGGTGACGATACGCTGTTCTCCCGTTTTCATATCGTAGAAAGATATACCGATTTTTTCGGGACTTTCCTCAATACTTTCGCGCTCTTTGGTGACATTGCCCACAAGGATGCTTCCGGCGTGCGCGCCGAAAGGAATGTCGTCGATTTCTTCCACCGTTTCCAGCTCGAGATCTGCTTTATAGAAGGCATCTACATTTACTGTGTTGTCCCCCTGTCCGTAGATCATTCCGTCATAGAAAAATAGGGGATGAACGTAATTTCCCGTTTTCTCGGTCAGCTCCTGCATTTCTTTTGTTTCCACATTGAAACGCAAAGTGTGCGGCGTTTCTTCCGCTTTTGATCGAATATAGATATAAGGACCGTAGGATATCATTGCGCCCCAACGGCTTTTGCCTCCCGTCAGCATACTTTCGCCGTAGCCGGCATCGTATTCCAATTTTTTGTCACTGCCGTCAAAGGAAAACGAATAAATTTTTCCGTACAGCGTGACGCACCAGAAACGGTCATTGATAAAAGCCGTATTGGTGAATCCGAAGCCCTCCGTAAAGTGTCCGGGGTTGGCAAGGCAGGTGTAATCCGTATGATCGCAAATCGGGTCATAGCAATAAATATACGCCTTTCCGTCCGCCTTGCTGTAGTAATATGTGGAGTCGGAACCGATTTGAAAGACAATACGGGATGACAAATCAAATATATCGTACTGTTTAGTTATAATTTGATCACGCAGAGATTCCTTCCAATCAGAAACATCTTCGGTTACGTTCGGTTTTTTTGAACCTGTGGAGCCGTCCACAGACGGTTTGGTATTGCACGCCGTCAGAAACAAGAGCGAGAGAGCGAGGATAAGTGCAAATAGTTTTTTCATAAAAAATACCTCCTGCAATTTATTTTTAAATTTTTTATTGAAGCACTTCGACCTCCACGAATTCACCGATCGTGCCGTCAGGGTTGATGGTCGCGACCTGAATGGGACCGCCCCAGATCTTTTTCTCGCCGTCTTCGACTTTGATGTAACGTCCCTGCATAAGAACCTTGTCATCGAAGATCATCATATTTCCACTCGTTTCATAATCAGAATTTTCATATATGCAGACGATATTCGTGCCGTCCTTATTCATACGGTATATTTTGCCGTCAGACAGCTTTTGAACTTTATGCTCTACTTTCTGACCGCCTTGGTTAATAAGGATCGTGCCAATATAGGAAATGGTGGGCTTTTCGAAATAGATATATTCGTCCGTAGCGCAAAGAAAAGTCGGATAATAGTCCAAACCAAGGTCCTCTTTGGCAAGAATACGTAGCTCGTCTGCTTTGATATCGTAAAAGGATATCGCAATTTTCTCGGAAGACTGCTCAATGCTTTGGCGTTCACTGTAAACATAACTGACTATAGTACTTCCGGCACATTGACTCATAAAAATTTCTTCCACAGGCTCAACGGTCTTAAGATCCAAATCTGCTTTGTAAAAGCCATCCAATACGATAGAATTATCGCCATTACCGTAAATCACCCCATTATAAAAATAATGCGGATGAATATAATTGCCCGTTTTTTCGGTTAGATCCTCCATTTCTTTCGTTTCCACATTAAAGCGTAAGGTATGGGGCGACTCTTCCGCTTTTGAACTGATATAGATATACGGACCATATGCCTCCATACTACGCCAAACAGATTTGTTCGAATAATAACCTGCATCATATTCCAATTTTTTGTCGCTTCCGTCAAATGCGAATGAATAAATTTTTCCGTATGCGTTTACAGTATAAAATCGGTTATTTATGAAAGCAGTCTGATCGAAGCTCCATCCGGTATGCGCCTTTGCAGGATTACCCAGGCAGGTATAATCGGTGTGGTCGCAAATCGGATTGAAGCAATATACGTATGCCTTTCCATCCGCCTTGCTATAGTAATACGTGCGAGTCGGACCGTCATCTATACTGGCCTCAAAAAGAATTCTGGATGGTAATTCGATAAGATCATTGCTTGATTTACCTACCACTTGATCCTGCATGGTTTCGCGCCAATCCCAATGATAGGAATCGTCGCCACTATTTGTGTTTCCGTTGCTCGGTTTTTCTGTCGTTCCAGTGTTGGAGCCACTATTCTGATTGCCTGATATTGTTGAGCCGTCGGCATTCGTGCCTACGGGCGGTTTGGTATTGCACGCAGTTAAAAAGATAAAGGCAAGCGCGAGGAAAAGTGTAAAGAGTTTTTTCATGGTAAATACCTCCTGCAATTTATTTTTTGTCCTTCTGCCTCCTATAACGCAAAGATCCGAAAAACATTACAGGATTTTTCGTTATTTTTTTAGGGCTTGTTTGAAAAATAGCGATATGACCAAAAGTGAGGAATTTTTTCGTAGAACAAGCAAAGAAAAGGCTGTCTCAGATGCCATTTTTGCACATTTGAGACAGCCTTTTCTTGAATTATCGGAAATTACTATCAAATATTATATTTTGCAAGCTCGGTCTGAACGATCTCTTTGATCTTGTCAGCCGCTTCTGCGATTGCAAATTCACCCTTGAAGGACTTATCGCGGAAGGAAACCTCGACGACGCCCTTGTCGCAGGTCTTGGGAGATACGACCACGCGAACGGGTACGCCGAGAAGGTCTGCATCTGCGAACATCGCGCCGGGACGGATGTTTCTGTCGTCGTAAAGAACCTCGACGCCCTTATTCAGAAGCTCTTCATAGAGCGCGTTCGCGGTATTGTTGACGGTCTCGTCGTCACAGCGGAGGTTGCAGACCTCGACCTGCCAGGGCGCGATGGACATCGGCCAGATAGGACCGAATTTGTCGTGGCTTTCCTGACAGATGGAAGCGCAGAGTCTGCCGACGCCGATGCCGTAGCAGCCCATGATGGGGTGCTGAAGCTCGCCGTTGGCATCCAGATAGGTCATATCCATGGACTTGGTGTACTTCGTACCGAGCTGGAAGATGTTGCCGACCTCGATACCCTTATTGATCTCAATGACGGGCTTGCCGCAAACGGGGCATACCGCGCCTGCGTAGATCTTCGCAACGTCAACGTATTCAACCGCACCGATATCGCGGGCGATATTCATGCCGGTGAAGTGGTAATCGGTTTCATTCGCGCCGCAAACGAGATTTTCGATGCCGACGAGAGAGCGGTCCCAAACGACCTTGATCTTGCTGTCGAGGCCGATCGCGCCGATGAAGCCGGCAACGATGCCGCTTTCCTCGGTGATAGCAGTTGCGGGGTGGATCTCATAGCCGAGGTGGTTGCGGAGCTTGGTTTCGTTGACCTCAAGGTCGCCGCGGATGAAGGCGATGACGTAGGAATCGTCCTCGTTCTTCTGATATACGACCGCCTTGCAAAGGTTCTTTGCAGAAGTGCCGAGGAATTTAACGACCTCTTCGATGGTCTTTGCATTCGGCGTATGTACCTTTGTGAGGGGAGCGATCTCGCCCGCTTCGTTCTTGACGAGGCAGTCTGCCGCTTCCATGTTTGCCTTATAGCCGCAGGCGGGGCAGATCGCGAGAGTATCCTCACCGATTTCGGAAAGGAGCATGAATTCGTGAGAAACGCTGCCGCCCATCATACCGGAGTCGGATTTGACGGAAATGACGTTCTTCGCACCTGCGCGCTTGAAGATGCGTTCGTAAGCCTCGTGGCAACGCTCGTAATATGCTTCGAGGTCTGCCTGGGAGGTGTGGAAGGAGTACGCGTCCTTCATCGTGAATTCGCGTACGCGGATCAGACCGCCGCGCGCACGGGGCTCGTCACGAAACTTGGTCTGCACCTGGTAGATCATGAAGGGGAAATCCGCATAGGATTTCGCGGTATCGCGGGCAAGGTGAACTGCCGCTTCCTCGTGGGTCATACCGAGAACCATGGGGTTGCCGCCGCGGTCCTTGAAGCGAGCCATTTCGCTTCCGATGCTGGTATATCTGCCGGATTCTTCCCAGAGGGTCGCGGGCATAACGACGGGGAACATAACCTCCTGACCGTCGATTCTGTCCATTTCCTCACGGATGATTCTTTCAATCTTGGTAGTAATGCGCTTGGTGGGGGTGAAAAGGGAGTAAATGCCGTTGCCGACATACTTCATGTAGCCGCCGCGCATCATGAGCGCGTGGCTGTCGATGATACAATCCTTCGGCGCCTGCTTGAAGCGTTCGCCGAGCATTTTGCTGACTTTCATATGGTTTTCTCCTTTTGAGATATAAAATTCGATTCTTTAAAAGTAATTATAGCATTTGAAATCCGTCTTGTCAATATTTCAAAATGGAAAGGTCAGTAAAAAACGAAGAAAACCTGAAACAAAAACCCACGAAAAACCTTAATGTAAATGGTAATATTCATGTGAATGAAAATATCAATGTTGATGTTGATTTTAATGTGAATGTTGGCGTAAATAGTAACATTGATAAAAATTGCAAATACGGACGTTAACGTTGATGTTGTGATTACGCTCACCGCGTAATATAACCACAAAAACAAAAAAACGCACCGAAAACCGATGCGTTTTTATATAGGAGATAATCAGAAGATCAATACATACCGCCCATGCCTGCGCCTGCTGCGGGAGCTGCGGGTTCGGGTTCCTTGATATCAACGACGAGCGCTTCGGTGGTGAGCACGGTTGCCGCAACGGAAGCCGCGTTCTGGAGCGCGCATCTGGAAACCTTGGTCGGGTCGATGATACCGACTTCAAACATATCCACGTATTTTTCGTTGTATGCGTCGAAGCCGTAGCCGAAGGTATTCGCGCTTACGATCTTGTCGATAACGACAGCGCCTTCGAAGCCTGCGTTCGCCGCGATCTGACGAACGGGCGCTTCAAGAGCCTTGAGAACGATCTGTACGCCGGTCTTTTCGTCGCCTTCGACAACGTCGAGAAGCTCCTTGACGTCGTTGATGGTGCTGAGGAATGCAACGCCACCGCCGCAAACGATGCCTTCTTCAACGGCAGCCTTGGTTGCGTTGAGAGCGTCTTCGATGCGGAGCTTCTTTTCCTTCATTTCGATTTCGGTAGCCGCGCCGACCTTGATAACGGCTACGCCACCTGCGAGCTTCGCGAGTCTTTCCTGGAGCTTTTCCTTATCGAATTCGGAAGTGGTGGTTTCGATCGCGGAGCGGATCTGCATAACGCGGGAATAGATATCCGCGGGATCGCCTGCGCCGCCGACGATGATGGTGTTATCCTTGGTAACCTTGACCTGACGAGCCTGACCGAGCTCAGCGAGGGTAACGTCCTTGAGCTCGAGACCGAGTTCGCTGGTGATGACCTGACCGCCGGTGAGGATCGCGATATCGCGGAGCATTTCCTTGCGTCTGTCGCCGAAGCCGGGAGCCTTGACGGCAACGCAGTTGAAGGTACCGCGGAGCTTGTTGAGAATCAGGGTGGTAAGAGCTTCGCCTTCGATGTCTTCCGCAACGATGACGAGCTTCATGCCGGATTTTACGATCTGTTCGAGAAGGGGAAGGAGATCCTGGATATTGGTGATCTTCTTATCGGTGATGAGAAGGAGCGCATCGTCGATCACGGCTTCCATCTTATCGGTATCGGTTACCATATAAGGAGAGATATAACCGCGGTCGAACTGCATACCTTCAACGACCTCGCAATAGGTTTCTGCGGATTTGGATTCTTCTACGGTGATAACGCCGTCTGCGCTGACCTTTTCCATTGCGTCTGCGATGAGCTGACCGATCACCTCGTCGCCTGCGGAGATCGCGCCTACGCGGGCAATGTCGAGAGAGCCGTTGACCTTCTTGGAATTTTTCTTGAGGCTTTCCACTGCCTTGTCAACCGCCTTGGAGATACCCTTTCTGAGCACCATGGGGTTTGCGCCTGCGGCTACGTTCTTCATGCCTTCGCTGATGAGAGCCTGCGCGAGAAGGGTTGCGGTGGTGGTGCCGTCGCCGGCTGCATCGTTGGTCTTGGTCGCAACCTCCTTGACGAGCTGAGCGCCCATGTTTTCAGCGCCGTCCTCGAGCTCGATTTCCTTTGCGATGGTGACGCCGTCGTTCGTGATCAGGGGCGCGCCGTATTTCTTATCGAGGACTACGTTTCTGCCCTTGGGACCCATCGTGATCTTTACGGTGTCCGCGAGTTTATCAATGCCGTGCTGAAGCGCGTTTCTTGCTTCAACGCCGTTGAGAATTGTTTTTGCCATGACTGTTTTCCTCCGTTAATGATTATTCAACGATTGCGAGAATATCTTCCTCGGGAAAGATAATGTATTCGATACCGTCGAGCTTGATTTCCGTGCCGGAATATTTGCCGGTGATGACCTTGTCACCGACCTTGACTGACATAGGAATGCGCTTGCCGTCCTTCATGGCGCCAGGGCCTACGGCGAGAACTTCCGCGATCTGCGGCTTTTCTTTTGCGCTGGCGGTGAGAATGATACCGCTTTTCGTGGTTTCTTCCATTTCAACCATTTTGACGACAACGCGGTCTGCCAAAGGATTCAATTTCATATTGGGATTCCTCCGTTTGTATTTATTGAAATTTATTTTTGTCATTACTTTTGGCACTCTTGAGTCTTGAGTGCTAATTGCTATGCCTATTCTAATACGAATGTGGAAAAAAATCAAGTCTTTTTTGAAAAAAATTTCAAATTTAACACTAAATTCATAAATTTTATAAAACAGAGTGCTAATTTTTTTGACTTATCCGAAAAAAAGAAAATAATCTCGGCGAGTTGCATATATATGGAGGTATATTTTTGATGATTTTGCCACTGTCATAACCGACAAAATCAAGGAAGGATTTTTATGGATTGGATCACTCGCTTTGCGGACGTGGGAACGGGAATCGTTCTGCCCCTTTTTATTTTATGCATCGGCTTTTATTTCACGAAAATTCTGGGCGGCTTTTATCTGCTCCGTCCCGCGCGCACCCTACGGCTCGCTTTTTCAAAAGAAGGGCGGGGAAGCGTTTCCCCCTTCCGCGCGCTCTCCGTTTCTCTGGCGGGAACGCTCGGCGTGGGCAATATCGTGGGCGTTGCCGTCGCGCTCATGATCGGCGGGGCGGGCGCCATGTTCTGGATGTGGATCTCCGCTTTCCTTTCCATGATACTCAAATACGCGGAAATTGTGCTTGGTATGCGGTACTGTATTTACGAAAACGGCAAAAAATACGGCGGTCCGATGTATTATATGAAAAAAGGCATCGGCGGCATCCTCGGAAAGCTCCTCGCCCTGATCTTCGCGCTTCTGGGCGTGATCTCCGCGCTCTCCATGGGAAGCCTCGTGCAGATGAAGGCGGCGGCGGACGCGCTCTCGGAGACCTTCTCCTTTCCGTCTCTGCTGTTCGGCATCGGATCTGCCGCCGTGTGCGCGTTCCTGCTTCTCGGCGGCTATGAAAAGATCTCCCGCGTGACGGCGTTCGTCATTCCTTGCCTGAGCGCGGTCTATCTCGTCATGTCCGTCCGCGTCGTATGGCTCGAGGCTGACCGTATTTATCCGCTTTGCAGAATGATCATGGCGCGCGCATTTTCCTTTTCCTCCGCTTCGGGCGGGATTCTCGGCTTTCTTTTTTCCCGGGCGCTCAGACAAGGGATCGCCAAGGGCTCGTTTTCTCACGAGGCGGGATGCGGCACCGCTCCCCTCGCCCACGCGGGCGCGGATACGAAAATCCCCGCCAAGCAGGGCATTCTTGGCATTTTCGAGGTATTTTTCGATACCGTCGTTTTATGTACGCTGACGGGCTTCGTGATCCTGCTTTCGCAAGGAGAAAGCTTCACGCAAACGAACGGAATGCGGCTCGTTCTGGATGCGTTCGCCGGCTATTACGGAAAAAGCGCCTATTATATCATCACGCTCTGCATCGTTCTTTTTGCGCTTGCGACCGTCGTATGCTGGGGATATTACGGAAAGGAAATGCTTTCTTATTTATCGGGATCACGCATCCTTTCCTTTATATACGTCTTTCTCTTTTGTGCGGTTACCGCCGTCGGCGCCGTGATGGAGGAAAATACGGTATGGCAGATCTCCGACATCACCGTCGCGCTGATGACGGCGCTCAACCTCTCCGCCGTTTTCATGCTTCGTAAGGAGGTGAGAGAGGAAACGGAAGCCGCAGGACTTTGTCCGCCGAAAGCGCGTTGACAAGAGAGCATTTTTCTGTTATAATGGAATCAAAAAAGAAAGGATTGACAATCATGCGCTCCAAAGTTTATTTTACAAAAGAAATCTCCCCCGAAGCCGTTTTAAGACTCTATCAATCGCTCGGCATCACGCTCCCCGGTAAGATCGCCGTCAAGCTTCACTCCGGCGAGGTCGGCAATCAGAATTTCCTGCGTCCCGAATTTTTCGCGCCGATCATGGCCGCCGTCGGAGGCACGGTCGTGGAATGCAATACCGCCTACAACGGCAAACGCAATACCACGGAAAAGCACCTGGAAACCCTGAAGGAACACGGCTGGAGCGAATACTTCCCCGTTGATCTGCTGGATGCCGAGGGCGACGACATCGTCCTTGATATCCCGAACGGCGCCGTCATCAAGAAAAATTACATCGGCAATCACGCCGACCGCTACGACTCCATGCTTGTGCTTTCCCATTTCAAGGGGCATCCGATGGGCGGTTACGGCGGCGCGCTGAAGCAGCTCTCCATCGGCGTTGCCTCCTCCTTCGGAAAGGCGTACATTCACGGCGCGGGCGATCCGCAAAAGATCTGGAGCGCCGACCACGATTCCTTTCTGCGCGCGATGGCAGACGCGGCGGGCTCCGTCATCGCCTTTTACAAAAATAATCTCGCCTACGTCAACGTCATGAAAAATCTTTCCGTTGACTGCGACTGCTGTGCCGTCGCGGAGGATCCCTGCATGAAGGATATCGGCATTCTCGCTTCCCTCGATCCCGTCGCGCTGGATCAGGCTTGTCTGGACCTCGTTTACGCTTCCGACGATCCCGGGCGCGACCATCTGATCGAGCGCATCGAATCCAGAAACGGCGCGCTCACCGTCGAAACTGCCGCCAAGCTCGGCTACGGCTCCAAGGAATACGAGCTGATCGAAATATAAGCGACAAAAAAGCCCACGCTTCATTGGCGTGGGCTTTTTGCCGTCAAGGTTTTATTTTTTCAGTTTGCCGATGACTCTGCCGAAGCAGAGAACTCTGTCGTTGTCCGTCAGTCGGATATCCGCGTACATCGGATTCAGGGAGATCAGGGAATTGCCCCCGTATTTTTTGAAATAACTCTCGCCGTTGACCGAGAAAATACCGAGCTCGCCCTTCGAAATCTCGTCTGCACCCTCAACCAGAAGAATATCGCCGTTTTCAAAACGGGGCATCATACTGTCGCCGTATACGCGGACGGCAAAATCCGCCGATTCCGTTTTGCTGTTGGTATAGATCGTGATTTCGCTGAATTGGTCGCCGAACAGGTAAGAGCCCGTACCGGCAGAAGCGGGTGTATCGTAAAGTCGGATCCTTCTCGTCACGGGAATGTCGAGAGAATAAGGTGTGGATGCGCGCTCCTTCAGCATGCGCGTGTATTCCTTATTGATAATATAGGAAACGGCCTCAAGACCGTCTTCGTCAAGCTCTGCATATTTTTCGGCAAGATCATCCGGAACGGAGACCCGTTCGTTTTTTCCGGTACCCAGCAATTCATCGATCGTGCAATGAAAGGTATTGGCAAGCGCGAGCAGTGTGGAAAGCTTGGGGTCTGCTGTTGCTCCGCTCAGAAGCTTATTGAGCGTACCGACGGAAATTCCCGATTTTTCCGAAAGTGTTTCATTGGTATAGCCGTATTCTTTTTTTCTTTTTCTGATATGGTCTAACCACTGCATGGACATTCCTCCTTTTCAAAATTATATTCCACGGTAATATTTTACCATCAATGATTGAATTTGTAAATAGTTTTTGAAAATTTTATCGTTTTTGGTAAAAATATTTTCAAAAGCTATTGACAAATTACCGTCAACGGGTGTATACTATTATCAGAAACAAAAGCAATTTCGACTCCGCGGTCGAAACCGCTCTGTTTTTGTCGCAAGTATCATATTTACCGCTTGTCTATCATATTTTATGGTAAATAAATCCGGAGGTTCTTTTATGAAATATTACGACGCGAGAATTATCGAAGGCTGCTGCGTATTTTCCTACGAAGTCAAAACGCCGAATCGCTCTTCCAAAAACGGCGAAAAGAGAAAAAGATCCTCCGCTTCCGCCTTGAAAAAAGCGTTGCTCCGTTTTTTTCTTTTTCTGCTTATCCCCTTTGCTTTTGTGATCGATTCCGTCGTATGGGTCGTTCAAAAGGTCACGGAAAAGGTCCGCGCGTTCCTGAACGGTTATATCCGCGGTTACGTGTTCGTCACGTGCCTGATTTCCTCGGTATCGCTGACGGCGCTGGTGCCCCTGCTCCTATACCTGCTTTAAATTTGCCAAATCCATTTTTACCTATATTCCTCAAACTCCGTTGAGCCTTCCTCGCTCAACGGAAACAAAAATCCGCCCAACTTCCGCGATTCCGCAGGAGTTGGGCTTTTTTCATACGATGGGAAATTTCTCAAAGCAACGCCGCCGAGCAGTCTGGAAAGCCGGAGCAGGCTGCGATACGGCGGCAACGATCAGCGGCGCTTCGCAGCTTTTTTCTTCTTCGCTACGGAGAAGCCGAACGCGCCGATCTTTTTGCCAAGCTCAAAATATTCGCCGTGCGCGAATGCCGTCAGCCCCGCTTTGTCCAGACAGAGCTTCCCCTTTTCGTCGATCAGGGCTTCATCCACGCCGATGCCCACGATATCCGCGATGAACATATCGTGCGAGCCGAGCGGAACGATCCGATCCACCTTGCAATAGATGGACATGGGGGATTCTCCGATCGAGGGACAGGCAAATTCGGGGAAATTTTCATCAAATTCCGCAGTCAGATCGCATTCCTTGAATTTGTCAATCTTTCTGCCTGTTTTCATGCCGCAGAGATCCGCCGCGCGCGTCAGCTTCGCCGAGGTCAGATTGATCACGAATTCTCCGCTCTCGCGGATCAATTCGTAGGAATGTCGGGTCGGACGGACGGATACGTAGGTTTTCGGCGGATGCGTGGACAGAATGCCCGTCCATGCGACGGTAATGATATTGGGCTTCCCGTCAGAGCCCATGCAGGAAATCATCGCGGGCGGTACGGGCGCGATCAGCGCGCCGCCCTTCCATTTGATCTTTGACATAGCGTTTTCCTTTCTGCCCGCGGCGGGCAAACAAAATTTCTCTTGACTTTTATCAAAAAAGATATATAATAATAGAGTAGAGATTTTTAACGTTTTTTGGTGATTCTTCTCATATTATACCATAAAAACGGAAGAAATGCAGACTTTTTCAATATTATTTTTATAATTTTTCAAACGAAAAGAGGTGTCAATATGGCAAACAAAACGAAAAAACTGTTCGTCCGTATTCTCAGCGGCGTCATGGCAGGACTTTTGCTTCTCGGATGCATATCCATGCTCGCAATCATCTGATTCCAAAATAAAACGTAAAGGAGACTATCATGAAAAAAAGCACTCGCATTCTGGCAATCATGCTCGCATCCGTTCTTCTGTTTTCGGCGGTCCCCTTCGCGGCTTCGGCTGCGGAAGGCTTTGAGATTTCCGAATTCGATTACGGATACTGGGGTCCCTCGGATACCCCTCTGCTCGTGGTTCTCGTCAATATCGACCCTGACCCCTACAAAGACGGCGAAACCAACGAGACTCTGCTTCGCCATCAGGATCACTCCTACTGGCACGAAATGTTTTTCGGCGACGGTCCCAAGACGATGAAATCGTACTTCGAGATCCAGAGCGGCGGCAATTTCCGCTTCACGCCCGCGCCTGAAAACTACGCGAACGCCGCCAAGAAGGACGTCGCCAACGACGGCATCATCGAGGTCACCGTCAATACCTCCATTGCAAAAGGCACAAAGGGCTCTACAAGCGACCCCGAGCGTTATGCGGCGCTCGCCGCAGCGGTCAACGCAGGCTACGTGAATTTCGCTTCGTACGATAAAAATAAGGACGGCAGAGTCGGCGAGGACGAATTGATGGTCGCTTTCATCGTAGCAGGCTACGAATACACGAGAAACGGCACTCAGACACCCAGCTATAACGCGCACAAAAACTCCTTCATCTATGATTTCAACGGCGTCACCGTCTCCACCGACTACGTCAAATGCGGTGAGATGATCGACAACGATACGCCTCTCACGGTAGGCTCCTTCTGCCACGAGCTCGGTCACGCGCTCGGCAACGGCGACCTTTACGCCGCAGGCGGCGGCAACTGGGGCGGCGCAAACTCTCCCGCGGGCAAGGTTTCCGTCATGGCGGGCAACGGCTCCGCCGGCGCCAATACGGGAGAGAAAAAGGGCGAATCTCCCTCCAACTTTGACCCCTATCATCTGACTGTTTACGGTCTTTACGACTACACCAACGTCGGTGACGGCACGTATACGCTTTACTCCAGACAGAGCAAAGAGGGCAAGTACAATATTCTGAAGGTCACTTCTCCCAATCCCAACGAATATTATCTGATCGAAAACCGTTATTTCGATAACAGCACCGAGCACTTCGACAGCGATACCAACTATGACGGCACACGCGGCATCATCATCTGGCACGTGGACCAGGGTATTGCTGACGCGGGACGCGCCGGCGCAGGCATGAGAATCAACTCGCCCGGAACCAACGCCGACATCGGCGTCGCGGCGCTCGCGCCCGTTCCCACGCCCGTGGACGAAGGCGGCACGCCCCGTCATACGGCAAGCTCCGGCGTATTCAACAAGGCGGGACTCGTTTTCAACTGCCACGACTACTTCTTCCCCGGCAGCGAAACCTGGTACACCAGCCTGACGGAAGCCGAAGCGGCAAACTTCAATCTGAAAATTGAAATCCTCGACGATCCCGGACACGAGATCCGCATCAAGGTCACCGGCGCCGTCGAAGCCTCCCCCAGATACACCTTCGCGACGAAGCTCGAGGACAACAACCTTGTGGCATCCGGCAAGATCACGGATCTCAACGCGCAGGTTCTGACCTCTCTCACGCTGGAAATCGCGAAAAAAGAAGACTTTTCCGATGCCGTTTCCGTTTCCCTTACACCCAACACGGACGGCACTTATTCCCACACCTTTGCCAACCTCGAGCGCGGACACGACTATTACACCCGCGTCGTACTGGGTACGAAAAACGGTGATTTCTCCAAGACGACCAAGGACAGACTGATGGAGCTCGTCGTTGAGGACACCACGAAATATCAGATCCGTTTCTTCCGCGGCATTTCCGCCAAGGATAAAGCGTATACCGTCGATGCCAAGGTCGGCGAACCGATCGTTCTTACCTTCCCCATGACGAAATCCGGCTACGTTTTCGCAGGCTGGTACACCGATGAGGCATATACCGAACGCTTCGACGTCTCCCGCGGCAAAAACGACAATCAGGATATCACCCTGTACGCAAGATGGGTCGAAAAGACGGCAGCCGCAAAGCTGACCGTCAACGGCGCAACGCTCGTCAACGCCAAGGTCGATGAAACCGGCTACGGTGTCATCGGCGAAACCTTCCGCGAACCGACCGTCGTCTTGAACGAAGGCGAAAGCGTGCTGTGGTTTGCCGATGCGGCGTACACCACGCCTTTTGATTTCACAAAGACGATCGAAAGCGCGGATGCCGTTACCGCATACGCGGTCATTTTGAAGGAAGGTCAGACGCTGGAGGATTATCTGAACGCGAATAAGCCTCAGACTCCTGAAACGCCTGAAACTCCCGAAACGCCCGAAGAGCCTACCGAAACGCACGAAAATTGTGAAGCAGGCTTCTTTGCAAAGATCTGGAACAGCATCGTCAACTTCTTCCGCAGACTGTTCGGCAAGCCCGAAATCTGCGTTTGCGGAAAAGAACGCTGATTTCCCCGATACGTAAAAATCCCTCGGTTCTGCCGGGGGATTTTTTTCGGGACAACGGTACTCACCTTGATTTACTTTTTTCAATATAATTCGAATATGAAAAGGGTAAGATTTTTCATATTCGAAAATCTTAAAGCAAAACGCTTGCTTTTTCTTTGTCTGCCGACGGAGTTATTTTCATAAGTTTTTCCCTTTGATAAGGGGAAACGGTCAACTTTTTCTTTGTTTGAAAGAAAAAGTTGCAAAAAGAAGCAAACAAACGTGCCGTTTGATCGCTGGTGCGTATGGGAGCAAAGTACCGCGAATCCCGCCGGACTCTGCGCAAATGCACTCTGATTTGCAAGGCAAATC
>JAFQOX010000071.1 GCA_017412045.1 Clostridia bacterium | reverse complement strand
TACATTTGCAAACAGACAAATTCAATCCCAAATTCTTGAATCGCGCACTCTCCCTCAGTCTTTTGCTTCGCAAAATCCAGCTCCCTCCCAGAGGGAGCCTTTCCAGCTTTGTGCAACTTTTTATTTTTGAATTTTCTACATGGCTTTTTCGACAGTCTGGAACGGAAAGAGCCGCTCCTCGGAGCGGCTCTTTCCGTTTAAATTTATGAATTTTTTTCTTTTACCATGATGATCAGCAAATTTTCATATTGATCCCGAATGACGTAGCCTTGACGAAGAAAAGCGTTGATCTGCTTTTTGTCAATCGGGTATCGGGCATCGAAGATCACGTAATCGACGTCGCCCTCTCCACCGTGATAGTAGATTTCATAAATCTCATCACGGTCAGCCAGATGCGGCAAAAGATAAGTGGAACAGCATACCGACGCGTCCGAGGGAATGGTTTGCAGGATGCTGTCCATACGGGCGTATTGATCCCGATTCTCATTGAAATTCCGAACGTTGGCGCGAAGCGACGGATATACTGCGGTCAGATACAGACAGCAACACGCCGTCGCGGCAATGCTTGCGGCGGCTCTTCGGAAAGAGGAAGGCATATCCGATAGATTCAAAACGGCGGCGTAAATCAAAAAAGCGGATATACCGAAATGATACTGATAATTCAAATGATATTGATAGGGATAATCGGTGGCCAGATTGAGCAGAACGGGTGCGAGCAGAATCCAACGCGCATGACGATTCGTAAAAAAAGGAAGGAATCCAACGGGCAGTAACAATTTCAGAAAATACAGCAGCTTTCCCCAATCGTTCGATGGCGCGGAGAAGATCTGACTGAGCAGATAACCGGGATTCAGAAGCACCGTT
Source organism: Clostridia bacterium (assembly GCA_017412045.1). Taxonomy (GTDB): domain Bacteria; phylum Bacillota; class Clostridia; order Oscillospirales; family CAG-272; genus QALR01. The sequence continues at coordinate 17,342 of JAFQOX010000071.1, read as the reverse complement.
TTCACCGCGCTTTTGAGCCCCTCGTCGGGATCGTATATGAAATTACCGTATCGGTTCACCATGGGACCGCCGATCGCGGGATTCGGGGACGCGGATGCATAAAGCTCGGCGTAATGTGCGGCGCTCCCCCGTAATATCGACATCGCAACGGAAAAATAAGCCACGGCGCCGATCGCCAGAGCAATACCGTGCCGTCGTTGTCGCTTGGAAAAGAATAGGTATAACGCGAAAAAAAGCACGTAGACGGCGGCATCCTCTTTTACCGAAAGCGTGAGCAACGCAAATACGTACATTCCCGCATAGCGTCGTTTTTCAAAAAAATAAAACGTCCAGAGGAGCAGAGGGGCAAGAAAGCAATTTTCGTGAATATCGAAAAAGCACCCCGTCGTCAACGCGGGATAAAAGCAGTAAATGATCGCCGTGAGCATCGTCAGCTTTCCGGAAAGCCGACGCGCGCGGCACAGCAGCGTGACGGGGATCACCCCGGAAGCAACGACGGCAGCTTGTCCGATTTGCAGGGTCAGCGGCGACGGAAATACCGCGTAAAACGGGAGTAACGCGTACCAGATGGGAGAAAGATGCACGGCGAAATGTGACATCGGCACGTCTCTTTCGCAGGTGCAAAGCGGTTCTCCGCTTTCCCTCATATGATGGAGCATATTGACAAAAATTCCAAAATCGAAATTCGGCGCAGAAAACGTCAGATACCGGATACACGTGATCGTCGCGATAACGGCACCGCAACACAAGCCGCAGGCAATCGCCGCGCACCAAACGGTTTTCTTCCCCGGATTCCATTTTTGCCAAAGCAATTCGTTTTTGCATATAAAATAAAAAACAAACAGACTGTAGACAAGAATGACGGACAGAGAAAACAGAAAATCATCGTATACCGTAATCCATCTGATCACGCAGACGCCTGCGCCTGCGATCAGAAACCAGCTATCCGTTTCATACGGTTGCAAAATGACTGAAAAACAGGTGTAGGCGATCCAAAGTATACCGACGTACAAGCAGACGGATGCCGCGGAGGTTTCCTGACGATACGAAAGCTGTAGGAAGCCGGAATCCTGCCAAAGTCCGTAAGCCCAGAGCGTACAAGCAGATGCCAATATTCTGCAAACGATTCGCTCCGCAGAAAACGAAGCTTGGTTCTTTTTCAAAAAAACGAAAATGCGTTTCATACGCATACCTCCGAAAAAAACAGTCGGATTCCGTTTATAAATGACAGAATCTACCCTTGATGTATGTTTTTTTCGGTTCAGATCTCAAAAATATTTGATTTTTTTCATTCCATACGAAATTCCGCAGAGCAGCTCTTGGTACTCGTATGGTTTGGATAGCGGAAAAATTGCGACGAGAAAGCGTTCCGAAATGCTCGGCTTGGGCTTCAGCCGATCTGCAAATCTCCTCCGTATTGGTAGGCAAGGCGTTTTTCGCCGTTTTCAAGCGTAATCACGCCGCAACGGACGAAGCCCGCCTTTTCCAGCTGATGCTGCATGATTTGATTGTTTTCATGCGTGTCGATCTTGATATTATCGGAAAGAGAGAGGCAGTAACGCATACAGGCGGGCAAAATCCCCCTTTTCTTTCCCGCGCTTGCGACACGGTGGACGGCGGCGTGAGGCTTTTCATTCAGCCACGCGCCTTCGATGCGGTCGTACACGGGATCGCCCTCGGGCAGAAAGGCGAAAACGCCCTGGATGCCGTCCGCATCGCAGAGAAGGTGCAGATATCCCTTCTCGATGTCGGACAAAATAATTTCTTCGGTCGGGTACGTGTTTTTCCATTGCGTTCCGTTTCCCGTTTCACGCATAATACCGCGCGCGTATGCATAAATAGTAATGATCTGCGAAAGATCGCCGATCACGGCTTTTCTGATATTCACGGCTGGTTCTCCTTTCTTTTGGTTGTTGCCTTATTATAACACGAACCGCCGGAAAAGAAAAGCGAAAACGGCAATCTTTCACGGCAACGGCAATATTTTGCAACAAACGAAAGGAAAATTTTGAACGATATGGAAATCCGATCTCTTTTTGATCTTTCACACAGCATGGCGGGAGAATATCTTTCCCGCTTCCTTTATCCGTGGGACGCGATGGAGGGACTTTCCGATTGGATCGCGGAGAAACAAAAAACGCTTTCGGCGGATTACAGGGAAATTTCGCGCGGCGTATTCGTACATCAAACCGCAACCGTCGCGCCGACGGCTTACCTGCAACCGCCCTGCATCGTGGGCGCACGGTCGGAGCTGCGGCACGGCGCTTTCATCCGCGGCTCCGTGATCATCGGGGAGGATTGCGTGGTCGGCAATTCCACGGAGCTCAAAAACGCGATCCTATTCGACGGCGCGCAGCTTCCGCATTTCAATTACGCGGGCGACAGCGTGATCGGCTACCGCGCGCACATGGGCGCGGGCGCGATCGCCTCCAACGTACGGCTGGACAAAGCGCCCGTGCGTATCCGCGTCGGAGAAAGCATTTTGGAAACGGGCAGAAAAAAGCTGGGCGCCATGGTCGGAGATTTCGCGGAGATCGGCTGTCACACGGTTCTGAATCCGGGAACCGTGGTCGGAAGGCGCGCCGCGGTCTATCCGCTCTCCTGCGTTCGCGGAAGTATAGACGAGGGCGGCATCTTCGACACGGACCGCCGGTAATATCGTACACACAGGAAAGGAATGGGTATGGGAAAATATTTCGGAACAGACGGCTTCCGCGGAGAAGCCGGAGAAAATCTGACGGCGGAGCGCGCCTTTGCGATCGGGCGCTTTCTGGGAGCCTATTACGAGCAGAAAAAAAGCGGCGCCGGTGTTCGCGCCGTCATCGGAAAGGATACGCGGCGATCCTCCTATATGCTGGAATACGCGCTGGTGAGCGGACTTGCCGCCTCGGGCGCAGACGCTTATCTTTTGCACGTGACGACGACGCCGTCCGTCGCTTATACCGTCCGCGCGGAGGGCTTTGACTGCGGGATCATGATCTCCGCGAGCCATAATCCGTATTACGACAACGGCATCAAGCTCATCAACGCCGACGGCGAAAAAACAGACGGCGAGGTCATTTCCCTGATCGAGCAGTATCTTGACGGCATCATACCGACGATTCCCTATGCGAAAAGAGAGAAGATCGGACGTATCATCGACCATGCCGCGGGCAGAAGCGCTTACGTTTCCTACCTGATCGCGCTCGGAGAATTTTCGTTTTGCGGTGTAAAGGTCGGGCTGGATTGCGCCAACGGCAGTACGTGGACGATCGCGCGGCAGGTATTTGAAGCGCTCGGCGCCTCCGTGACCCTCGTCGGCGACGAACCGAACGGGCTGAATATCAATCTCGATTGCGGCTCCACGCATATCGAACGCTTGCGGCAGACGGTTTTGGAAAAAGGGCTGGACGTCGGCTTTGCCTACGACGGTGACGGTGACCGATGCTTCTGCGTGGATGAAAAGGGCAACGTGCTGACGGGGGATCATATCCTCTATATCTGCGCGAAATATATGAAGGAAAAGGGCGAGCTGACGGGAAATACCGTAACGGCGACGGTCATGTCCAATTACGGTCTTTTTCGTTCTCTCGCGGAGCTGGGGATCGGCTGTATCCGTACCGCGGTCGGTGATAAATTCGTCTGTGATGCCATGCGCGAAAGCGCCTGCCGACTCGGCGGCGAGCAATCGGGGCACGTTATCTTTTCCAGATACGCTTCAACAGGCGACGGAATTCTGACGAGCCTGAAGATCATGGAGGTCATGCTGGCGCGCGGTATCAAAGCGAGCGCGCTTGCAGACGGCTTCGTCTTTTATCCGCAGATCCTGCATAATTTTCGCGTAACGGATCAGAACGCCGTATTGGAGGACCCCCGCGTGAAATCCGTTTGGGAGCGCGCCAATCTCGCGCTTGCCGACCGCGGAAGAATCCTGCTCCGCCCCTCGGGCACGGAGCCCGTGATCCGCCTCATGGCAGAGGCGGAAACGGAAGCGGTCTGCCGCTTCTGGGCGCAGACGGTGATTGATACCGTGAAGGCGGTCATTGAAGAATCTGCATCTTGACAAAAGCGAAACAAGAGCATCGGAAAAGTCGGTAAAGCTTGGTTTTTAACTGCTTTACCGACTTTTCTATTTATTTTTGTAATACTCTTCAAATAAATCGTTAGGCGTACAATCCAAAATTGAGCAAAGCGCTTGCAAATTTTCAAATTTGATGCCGTTGGTTTGATTGTTTACCATTTTATTAAAGTTCTGATAACTGAGTCCCAATTGAATATACAACCAATATTTTGTTTTGCCTTTTTCCTGTAAGATGTCAAGTATTCTTAATTTCATGATATATCACCTCTACATTAGATTATGTAAAAATTAGATTATGAAGAAATTATATATAAATTTCATCTTGACAAATAGATTTTTACATTATATAATGTATACATGAGATATAGAGCAATCTGCCATTGAATATAACTTTCGGAGGTTTCTATGTGCCCTTATTTTGATGAAAAAAACAACGTATGTAAAATTTATAAAACAACGCAAAACAGCTATCAGGTAGATGCTTATTGCAAAGAAATGCGCAAGTCGTATACGGAATGCGCAAACTATCAGGAATGTAAACGCGTTTACGGCGGAATTGTGCCTCCGCCCTATAAATTCTAAATTCATTAACAAGGGCAGGTTCTCATAAAATTCGGAAAAACGGAGGAACTGAAAAATGTTTTTAATTATAGTGATAGTGGTTACAATCGTAGTCCTGATATTAAGGTCGAAATTGAAATCAAAATTAAAAAGAAGATTCGCTGAAAATGAATTGGTAAGAGATTATATCAATTTTCAATGCGATTTTTTTATCAAAGAAATTCAAGAAGCAACCCCAAAAGATTATGAAAAAAATATAGAAGTAGAAAAATATGGAGAAGTTCATTCGTATGGATTTGGATTGAGATCTTTTAACTTTAAAGAACACCACATGAAAGAATTGAATGACTATGAATGCCAATGTATGTTTGAAGTGGTAACGGAAGGAATCATTGAAGCAGTAAAATCAAAATTACCGATCCATTTGTCGCATGATTTTCCGACCTTTCGGGTTAAAAAGGATGGTTCAACATTTTATATTATATATACCGCATCCAATAAGAACTATATAACACCCAAATCTTGGTAATCACTTGTTCGTTCATATTTTGTTTCGAATTATCACTTTGTAAAAAGATAATGCAAAATTTTTAAAAAAACTCTAAAATCTCCCTTGACAAGAAGAAAAAACCGTGATATACTATTGTTGAATAAGGGAGTAATCAACGCTTCGCCGTAATAAGGTCAACAACGTGAATCCTTCGGATTCTGGCTTTATTTGAAATGATGAGACTTATCTGTCCCCACAGATGAGTCTCTTTTTATTTGCAGAGGCTCGATCCGCTCTCAAAAAATCATAAGGAGTTTTTTATGAAAGAGTATTTGAAGTCTTCCTCTGAAGTTCTCTCCGATCTCTCCTCCGACGCGCAGGGTCTCGGCAAGTCCGAGGCGCAGAGACGTCTGGAGAAATACGGCAAGAACAAGCTCGTCGAGGGCAAAAAGGAATCCATGCTTCACAGATTCCTGAAGCAGCTCGCAGAGCCCATGACGATCATCCTGATCGTTGCCGCGATCATTTCCGCAGGCGTGGAAATCTACAACGGCGTTGCCCAGAATCATTGGGAATTCCCCGCAGACGTCGTCATCATCATGGCGGTCGTTCTCATCAACGCGATCCTCGGCGTTTTCCAGGAAAGCAAAGCGGAAAAAGCGATCGAAGCTTTGCAGGAAATCGCAAAAGCAACCTCCAAGGTCATCCGTGACGGCCATCAGATCAGCATTCCCAGCGAAGACCTCGTCGTCGGCGATATCATCGTTCTGGAAGCAGGCGACTCCGTTCCCGCAGACGCCAGAATCATCGAATGCGCAAGCATGAAGATCGAGGAAGCCGCTCTGACGGGTGAATCCGTTCCCGTTACCAAGCAGGAAGAAGCGCTGAACGCAGGCGCAAACGGCGACGTCGCGCTCGGCGACCGCAAAAATATGGTATTCATGGGCAGTACCGTCGTTTACGGACGCGGTAAGGCTGTCGTTACCGCAACCGGTATGGATACCGAAATGGGTAAGATCGCAGATGCGCTCGCACAGGCACAGGAAGGCAAAACGCCTCTCCAGATGAAGCTCGCTCAGCTCAGCAAAATCCTCACCTACCTCGTCATCGGCATCTGCGTCGTGATCTTCGGCGTACAGCTTCTCCGCGACGGCGTTGGCTTTGAGCCCATCCTCAATTCCTTCATGCTCGCGATCTCTCTTGCCGTAGCGGCGATCCCCGAGGGTCTCGCGACCGTCGTTACCATCGTTCTTTCCATCGGCGTTACCAATATGTCCAAGCGCAACGCCATCATCCGTAAGCTGACCGCCGTCGAAACGCTCGGCTGTACGCAGATCATCTGCTCCGATAAGACGGGTACGCTGACGCAGAACAAAATGACCGTCGTTGATCACTACGGCGACGATGAAAAGCTCCTTGCAAACGCAATGTCCCTCTGCTCCGATGCAGAATTCGATACCGAGGTCGGCACCGCGATCGGCGAGCCCACGGAATGCGCGCTCGTCAACTACGCCGAGACGCTCGGACTCAGCAAAAACACCCAGAAGAACGTTTTCGTCCGCATCGGCGAAGCGCCCTTCGACTCCATGCGTAAGATGATGTCCACCGTTCACAAGACTGCTGACGGCGCCATCACCCAGTTCACCAAGGGCGCGCCCGACGAAATCCTCAAGCGCTGCACCTCCGCTCTCATCGGCGGCAAGACCGTTCCCATGAGCGAGCAGATCAGAAAAGACGTCCTCGCCGCAAACAAGGGCATGGCTGACAAGGCGCTCCGCGTGCTTGCCGTTGCCAAAAAGGACCTCGCAGGTGAGCCTGCATCCTACGAAGCGGAAGCGATCGAGAAGGATCTTTGCTTCGTCGGTCTCGTCGGCATGATCGACCCCGTCCGTCCCGAAGTCAAGCCCGCGATCGACGAATGCCGCAGCGCGGGTATCCGTCCCATCATGATCACGGGTGACCACAAGGATACCGCCGTCGCCATCGCGCTTCAGCTCGGTATCATCAACGACGCGAGCCAGGCGATCACGGGCGCAGAGCTCAACGAGATCTCCGACGAGGAATTCGAGACCGCCGTTGAAAACTATTCCGTTTACGCCCGCGTACAGCCCGAGCATAAGACCAGAATCGTCAACGCTTGGCGCAAAAAGGGCAAGGTCACCGCAATGACGGGTGACGGCGTTAACGACGCGCCCTCCATCAAGAACGCCGATATCGGTGTCGGTATGGGTATCACGGGTACGGACGTTACCAAGAACGTCGCGGATATGATCCTCGCAGACGATAACTTCGCCACCATCGTTTCCGCTGTCGGCGAAGGCAGAAGAATCTACGATAACATCCGTAAGGCGATCCAGTTCCTCCTCGCATCCAACCTCTCCGAGGTTCTCTCCATCTTCTTCGCAACCCTGATCGGCTTCACCATCTTCCAGCCCGTACAGCTCCTCTGGATCAACCTGATCACGGACTGCTTCCCCGCGCTCGCGCTCGGTATGGAAAAGCCCGAAAACAATATCATGAGCCGCAAGCCCCGTGATTCCAAGGAAGGCATCTTCGCCGGCGGTCTCGGCTTCGCCGTATTCTATCAGGGCTTCCTCGTTACGGTCATCACCATCGTTTCCTACTTCATCGGTCACTATTTTGAAACCGGTAACTTCGAGATCACAAACAGCGTTCACGGTACAACCATGGCGTTCCTCACGCTCGCGATGTGCGAAGTATTCCACGCCTTCAATATGCGTTCTCTCCACGGCTCCATCTTTGCGATCAAGGGACAGAACCTCTGGCTCTGGGGCGCAGGCGCGCTTTCTCTCATCCTGACCTCCGTCGTCGTTCTCATTGATCCGATCGCAAGACTCTTTGATATGGTTGCCATCGGCTGGGAAGAATATCTCGTCGCAATGGGTCTCGGTCTGCTCATCATCCCGATCGTCGAGATCATCAAGATCTTCTCCCGCATGATCGACAAAAAGAAGGAATCCAAATAAAATTTGACCGTTGCAAAACGGCAGTATGATTTCCCATTTGACAAAAGCTCCCGAATTTCACATTCGGGAGATTTTTGCCGAATGGGTTTTCGGCTTTTGGGAATCTCTGATTCTTCGGCGTACGGAAACGCCTCCGCAGTTTCTCCGCGCGCGGAATGCTCAGAGCTTTCCTCTATCAGACGTGTCTGATAACCTGAATTTGACGAAGAATCAGGACGATAAACGGAAATTTAGCGGCGAATCGCCGCGGATGGTTGCCGCCGTACCGTAGTTTATTCCGGCTTGGTATACTGACGGGCGGCGGATCTGTCACAAAAGGCGAGCTTTTCGGAATCATTCGTATAAACAATCATTCTTTTTGCCATCATATCCCACGAACTGTAAGGTTCGCGTGATGCGATTGGATACGCACCCGCGCCATCAAATCGAAACCATCGGAGCGCTGAACCGATACTTCCGAACCTCTTGATTTTGGGTATAGCTGCAATCGGAGCTACCGGGCATCTGCACTTTCGGAATCAGAAAAAGAGCAGACGGGACAATTGATGGCGCGTTCGATCAAGCGTTTGGCTTGCCTACTCTGACGCTTGCGTCAGAGTGTCTTTCTTGCAACTTTTTCTTGACTCCTTGACCCAGGTCAAGGAGTGGGTAACAGAAAAAGTTGACCGTTCCCCTTTTCAAAGGGAATTTTTGCTTACTTTTGTAGAAAAGTTCTCCCATAAACAATCATTTATCTTTGCTTTTCCGTTATCGAACCAGTACATTGAATGACTTTTTCAAGAAAGGACGTGAGTGACGTGAGAAAAAAAGCCGTCTATTATCCCGACGGGGAAACACTTTTGTTTACCTTTTCGCTTTACGGCATCAGCTACGCGTGCGTCAGGGAAGACGGCGCGAACGTGTGCATGAAGATCCAATGGAATCTCTGGCGCGGCTATTTCTGCCCCGAGGAGGACGTTCCGGAGGAAGCCCTCTGCGTTTGTGATCGGCTTCTGCGCGCAGGCGAAGAAAACCCCAAAAAATACGAGCTGGAAGGGGAGCATTATTGCGCCTCCCTTTCGGAAGAAAACCGTCTGCGGGTCGGCTTGGCGCCCCGTCCTATGATGAAGATAGGCAGAATCGCCGTTCCCGCGGCGCTGAGATTTCTCTTTCTTCTGGCGGCTTCCTTCGCCGTCATCCACGTCCACGCGGACCTGATCGGGATGTGGCTGCGGTACCTTATGCCGGATTACCGGATCGCGAATACAGCCCTGTACGCCGTGGCAGCCGAAGTGGTATATTTGTTTTTTCTTTCGGGGAAAACGAGGAACGCGTTCCTGCTTTTGGCGGAGGCGTTCGTGCCGATGGGAATCATCTTTTTGATCGGTATCATGAAAAAATGGTTTCTCGTCGCCCTTCTGATGCCGATCGCGTTCGTCGTTTTCTATAAATCTCTGTATCGGAATTCGGAACGGCGCGCCGTTCATCACGCGCTCCTTTCCGTCGCGCTTCTGACCGTTCTCTTCACGACGTTTTTCACCGTTTCGCCCTATACGGAGTGGCAGACCGCCGAAACGGAATTTTCCTCGGAGACGGAGACGCGCTACCGCGCCGCCTGCGCCGCGCTGTACGAGGAAAGCTTCGCGAAAAAGACCGTCGAGGAAAAGCTGGAGATTCTGCAAGCCATCTGCGATTACGAATGCAACGTCGGCTTCGGCATTCCCTCTCCGCGCGTTTACGCCAAAGACGTCGAATCCGAAAGGATGCTGGGATATTATACGAATGCTACGTCAAGCATCGTGATACGGAACGACTATATGACCGACAAGGATGCAGAGAGCGTGGTGCGGGTCCTTCTGCATGAGATCCGCCATCATATGCAGCATCGGCTCGCGGATTTTTACGTCTCCGTGAAGCCGTATCTCCGCGAGGAATACGGGGATATCCTGCCGATCCGCGAGGCTGCTCTGTTTTTTGATAATTTCCAACATTACCACGCGCCCGAGGACAATTTCGAGCTTTATCAGGATCAGCTTGTGGAAGCAGACAGCCGCGCATGGGCGGAGGAACGAATTCTGTTCTATATTCCCTTCATTGAAGGGACGAAGCTGGAGCCTTAAGAAAAATATAATAAATTTGAAAATCACTGCAATGCGTCAATCTCCGTTGGAAACATGGCGTTGAAGGGGAAGATTCCGATGAAGATGAGCGGATTTTGCCATAAAATTTTGAAAAAACAAAAAATCCCCCTGCGTAAGGGCTTGCTCGTAACGCTGCGTCATATGATAAAATGGGGTCAAGGAGGTGAATCGCTATGTCTAAATATACAACGGGAGAAATCGCGAAGCTCTGCGGCGTCTCCGTCCGAACGGTCCAATATTACGATACCAGAGGCATTCTCGTTCCCGGCGAGCTGAGCGAGGGCGGCCGCAGGCTTTATACGGAAGCCGATCTGAAGCGCCTGCGCATCATCTGCTTTCTGCGGGAGGCGGGGCTTCCGATCAACAGCATCGCCGCGCTTTTCGCGGAGGAAAAACCGGAAAGCATTATTTCCATTTTGCTGGACGAGCAGGAGAAGAGCCTGCGGGAGGAGCTTGCCGAATGCCGCGCCAAGCTCGGACTGATCGAGGGTATCCGCAGCGAGCTGAAGGAGATCGAGAATTTCTCCGTTGAATCCATCGGTGATATAGCACACGCCATGAAGCAAAAAAACAAACTGAAACGAATGCGGTGGACCATGGTGCTCTCGGGGCTCCCCGTTTCCGCTCTGCAATGCACCGCCATCGTCCTTTGGATCACGCACGGATTCTGGTGGCTGTTTGCCGCGTGGGCTTGCGTTGCCATTCCGTGGGGGATCGCCGTTTCGGCGTACTATTTCGGGCACGTTGCCTACATCTGTCCCGAATGCCACGAGGTATTCCGCCCGAGGCTCAAGGAAGCGTTCTGGGCGTACCACACGCCGAAAATGCGGCGTCTGACCTGCCCTACGTGCGGACGAAAGGGTCTGTGCGTGGAAATCTATACGGATAAGGAGGATCAAAAAGTATGAATCAGCTGATGGAATTTCTGCCCTTTCTGATTCCTCTCGTCATCGTGCAATTTGCCCTGCTCGGTTATACCCTGTATCACATTTTGACGCACGATCGCTATAAAAGGGGCAGCCGTACGCTCTGGCTCGTCGTCACGATCGTTCTGATGAACTACGTGGGACCGATCCTGTATTTCGTACTCGGCAAGGAGGATCAATGACCGTGGATATCCTCACGATCCAAAATCTGAAAAAAAGCTTCGGTGAGAAGGAGGTCCTGCGCGGACTCGATCTCACCGTGCCTCAAAACAGCATCTTCGGCTTCGTCGGACGGAACGGCGCGGGCAAAACGACCGCCATGAAATCCGTGCTCGGACTGCTCCGCGCGGACGAAGGCGAAATTTTCGTAGCGGGCGAAAAGGTCGTTTTCGGTCAGACCGCGACCAACCGACACGTCGGCTATCTGCCCGACGTTCCCGAATTTTATCCCTTCATGACGCCGCGCGAATATCTGCGCCTGTGCGGCGAAAGTCTCGGTATGAATCGGGCGGCGATCCGAAAAAAAAGCGACGAGCTTCTCTCTCTCGTCGGTCTTTCGGATGAAACGCACAGGATCCGCGGCTTTTCCAGAGGCATGAAGCAACGCCTCGGGATCGCGCAGACGCTTCTGGCAAGCCCGAAGCTTCTGATCTGCGACGAGCCGACCTCTGCGCTCGATCCCATCGGCAGAAAGGAGATTCTGGATATTCTGCTTTCCGTACGGGAGCAAACGACGGTCCTTTTCTCCACGCATATCCTCTCCGACGTGGAGCGCATCTGCACGGACGTCGCGCTTCTGAACGAAGGAAGGATCGCCCTGCAGGGCAAGGTGGATTGCCTGAAGGAAGCGGGAAGAACGGAAGCCTTTACGGTCGAAGCCTCGGGAAACGAGCAAGCGGATGCGCTCGCAAGGGCTTTTTCCAACGTGACGGAGCGCCGCGGAGAAACGCTCGTTTTTGCGGGCGGTGAGAAGGAATTTCTCGCCGTTCTCCGCTTCATTGCGGAAAACGGAATTTCCGTACGCAGGGCGGAGCGCATGGAGCCCTCGCTCGAATCCCTTTTCCTGGAGGTGGTCGCCAAATGAGATCCTTCTTCGCTTTCTTTAAAAAGGAGCTTCTGGAGAGTTTTCGCAGCGGAAAGCTCATGATCCTCGGCATTCTCTTCTTTGCGTTCGGCGTGATGAATCCCGCCATCGCCAAATTAACGCCGTGGCTTCTCGACGTTCTTTCCGAATCGCTTGCCGAAACGGGCATGACGGTCACCGCCGTCAAGGTCGACGCGCTGACCTCGTGGACGCAGTTTTTCAAAAATATTCCCATGGCGCTGATCGCCTTCGTTCTGCTCTACGGCGGTATTTTCACCAAGGAATACGAATCGGGAACGCTGATCCTCGTGCTGACCAAGGGACTTGCGCGCAGTAAGGTCGTGCTGGCAAAGGCGCTCCTCCTGCTCTCCGTCTGGACGGGCGGCTATTGGCTCTGCTTTGCCGTCACCTATGCGTACAACGCCTATTTCTGGGATAACGGCATTGCGGTCGGACTCCTGCCTGCCGCGCTACATTGGTGGCTCTTCGGCATCTTCACCGTCTGCCTTTGCGTACTGTTCTCCGTTCTGTCCCGTAACAGCGCGGGCGTGCTTCTCGGTACGGGCGGTACGGTTCTTCTTTCCTACGCGCTGGAATTTTTTCCAAAGCTCAAAAGGACCATTCCCTCCGCGCTCATGCAGTCCGCCTCGCTCATGATCGGCGCGCAAGAGGCGCGGGACTACGCGGGCGCCGTTATTCTGACCGCCGCGCTCTGCGTCGCCTGTCTTGCCGTTAGCATTCCGATTATGAATAAAAAGCAGCTTTGATTTTCATTCAAAAAAATAATCCCCAAGCAGGGGATTATTTTTTTATTCCCGTATCTTCGAACGGAAATAATTCGCTTCGGCTGCAAGAAGCTTCAGCGCGGCGGGAACGAGCTCCTTCGGGAAGAGCTGAACGAAGCTGGAGGTCTCCATATTGATATTGCCCTTGTAGCCTGCCTCGCGCAGTCCCTTGATAAAGCGTCCCCAGTTGCAAACGCCGAGAAACGCCGCCGTATGGTCGTCGATATAGCCGCCGTTATCGTGAACGTGAAGGATCTCCAATCGGTCGCCGAGCGCGCGGATCGCGCTGTAAACGTCCGTGCCGAGCATGAGCGCATGACCCGTATCCAGGCAGAAGGCGAAGCGCTTTTCGCCCGAAAGCGCGTTGAGACCGTCAATATAACGGTTGGCTTCCGCCATATCGGAGCAAGCGCAGTCGTACGCCTTTTTCGTACCCCAGTCCAGACAGTACGCGTTCTCCAGACAGCAGATCACGTTATGCTTTTTGAGAAGCGGAATGATCGAGGAAAAATACGCCGTATTCTCGCGGATTTCGTCCTCCTTGGTCAGCGAGGGATAGCGCGCGCTTCCGTCGCAGATGGGATGGATCACGAGATGACGGCAGTCGAATTCCTCGCAGATGGCAAAGCAACGCTCGACGCATTTTCTCATGATCGCGGTCTCCCTCGGCTTTCTTGCGACGTACGCGGTCGGCGCGTGCGCCTGACCGACGGTCAGACCGTATGCCTGTAAGCCCGCCCTGACGGCATCGACCGTCTCGCGGATCCTTATTTCATCCAGAAGATAGGCTTCATACGCTTCGTCCATCGTGTCCTTTTGGGGAAAAAGGGCATCGAGTCCGAGGTCGATGGCATCAAAGCCTGCCTCCGCGATCGCGCGAAGCCCCTCGTCAATGCCGAGCAAGCTGAATGCGCCAAAGGTGGAAATGCTGGTTTTCATATGGTGTCCTCCTTTTCTAAAATGGACGTGATACGGTTTTGTATGGTTTCGATGATCTCCCGCTCCGCTTCCTTGCCGTATTCGTAAAGGTAAAACGAGAGTTCCGTCCCGTCCCTCATCGTCATCGTGTGCCACAGAGAATCTCCCGTGATAAAGCCGTCACCCTTTTTCAGTTCGCTCACGATCGTTTGAACGTCGCGGAAATACACGGTCGTTCTTTGAAAAAACCGGATTCCGTTTCCAACGCCTCTCGGAAATGAAACCTTTTCCTCGTCCACGGTCAGATACCTGCTCTTTTCGGCAAGCCAGCCCACCCAAAACATGAGCGCCAACAAAAGAAGAAACAAGGTAAGAATGAAAGCCTCGGAGAGAAAGCCTTCGGTAAACGTAACGATCAAGCCGATCAGCGCAGCCGCCGATAAAATGATGGCAACGATTGCCGCTTTTCTGAGCTCGACGGAGACGTATTTTTTCATTGCCGGATCCTCCTTTCGCAATTGTTTTTTCTGCCATTATATCATAATTGCCGGTACGTGTCAATTGTGCGCGTTCGTTTTTTCGTGGACAGCAGCATTTACTTTTTAAGATAAATTCTTGTTTGAAGATGTCTCTCCCTCCGTCTTGCCTTACGGCAATCCACCTCCCTCGTCAGAGGGCGGCAATGAAAAAAACTATTTTTGGGCGAAATATACGTGAATGCGAAAAGCCGGCCGGCGCCCTGTTTGGCTCCGATCAACATATTGAAAAATATTCTAACTCATGTTATAATATAGTATCATCGTAACAGGAGGTTGTCATGGGAATACTTGAGTTTTTTCATAAAATTACAATGTATTTTGTACGGGACAGCGAAGATTTTATTCCCGATATGAATGAAGCGCAACGATACGGAAATGACGGCGAGGATGCTTTGATTCGTATACTATGCCGCGAAATGCCGTGCTGTAAAATAAAAAGAAACGTTTTCGTTTCTACGGACGAGGGGAATGCCGAAATTGATTGCTTGGTTCTCTATCGTGACAAGCTTTTTGCCATAGAGGTTAAGTGCTGGAAAGGAAAGCTTATCGATCAGGGCGATGATTTCCTCAAAGAAAAAACAGACACCTTGACGGAGCAAGTATATAGAAAGCATTTGAAATCTCCCTTCAAACAGCTGGGAAGGGCTGTATATCTTTTAAAAAAGCAAATCCCCGTCAAGGCTTGGATCAATACGGTCGTATTCTTTGAAGCCGATGCGCTTGCGTCGATTTCCGTACGTTCGGATGACGTATGGTTTGAGCGTATTCCGGACCTCGTAAACTATATCCGCAATAACGGCAGGCCCTCGTTCGGTACGGGAGCAAATGATTTTTTCGAAAAATGTATTCCCGCAGATTGCTTATACGATAACGTCCGGGAAAGCATCCTGCATTGCAGAATCAATCGTGATACACTGCGTTTCGAATCTCTGCAAGGTACTGTTTCCGCCGAGCAAATTGTTTCGATTGACATTGAACACCATTGGCATTACGATAACCTGCATATCACGTTGACGGATGGCTCAAAGAGATGGGTATCACTCGAAAATGCCAAAATTCAAATCAACGATCATGAGGGAAACCGGGTGTATGCTCTTTGCCACTTGGATTATATTGAGCTTGGAAGAACAATTCTGCCGTAATTGACATTGTTCGGCAACAATGATACAATGCAATATAAGACGTAGATCTGATACATGAAGGAGTAAGCATATGAACAATCATAAAGAAATCTTAAAAAATCTTGAGGATACGGGCGGCGACGCGCATTTGAAGCTTGCCGAGGAATTGATCGCGCAGGGAAGCTTTGACGAAGCGTGTGAAAACCTTTTGTTTTGCCTCCATGCCGATACCATGGTCCGTGAGCTGGCGTATCCTCTCATCGTAGAACTGTTGGCAAAGGGTCATTGCATCGACAAGGTTCCGCACGATACGTTCGAGTGGCTTCGTCTTGCGTGTTACGTGGAACCCGATCAAAAAAAGGCAATGTATCGCGGCATTGCCTTTGGAACGGAAAATCTGGGTAAAATCGCCAATGCGCTTGCATGCTACGTTACGGACTTTGGCGGCGATAAAACCGTAGGCGAAATGTACGACAGGCTGGAAGAGCTCACGTTTGAACAGATGCCTTACGTGGATTATTACGATTACTGTTATTACGAGCTCACGCACGATGCGCTTTGCGATGCCATAGAAAACGGTCTTGCTCTTTCAGCGTTAAGCGATAACAGACTGATCAGCGTATATTTTCATACGTCATCCGAGAACGTCTTGTTTGCGGTTTTAGAATTTATTTATGAACATGATAAACGGGATCTTGCGGAAGAACGGGAGCTTTTTTCTTCGCATGGCGCGAATAACGAAAGCATAAAAAACGCGATCGTCCGCCTTGCGGAGCATTACGCCGAGAAAAAAGATTACGAAAAGCTTGCATGGCTGTACCGTGATCTCATAAGCTGTGATAACGCTGAAATGATATTCGATGATTGCGACGAGGTGAATGAGAGAATACACGCCCCTGTCTATCAGGCGATCCTTGCTTCAGATGATCCCAAAACCGTTGCGGCGTTTTTTGAAAACGCATTCTATGGTGGAGCGGCGTTTGAACTGCGAAAACAATTATGCGATTTTGTGATGCATAATTATCTGGACGAAAACGGAAACGTCCGGGAGGCGTGGAGCCGCACGTCCGGATTCATGGAATCCGTATTCACCGTGCTCACGGATTACGTATTCTATATTGCCAACGGCGACTGTGAAGCGGAGACCGTTTACGGCGGTTATGACAAGCGAGCCGTGAAGATCGTTTTTGAAAAATGCCGTCCCGTGCTGGACGAGCTTTTGGATCGTGCGGAAATCTTCAACAGCCATCTGGAAGAGCAGGACGGCGGACTTTGCTTTGTAACCTTTGATGAATATTACATTGATATTGATGATCCAGAGGTCTTTTTATCCAAGATCAGAGAAACGCTGAAGGAAATAGAAGAAAAATATTGCGTTTGAACGGATGACTCGCCGTTTCTTATGAGATCGCTTCTGCATAAGCACACCTTGTTTTACCAATGAAGCGCGCATCCTCATGCGGCGAAGCCACGCTTCATCGCCGAAGGCGGCTACACGCGCGAAGCGTCTTCATGCGCCACAGGCGCGCTTCATTCAAAAAACGCACCTTTGTCGGTAGACAAAAGTGCGTTTTTTGTTGGTGCGGGCTGCAAAAAGATATTATCGGCATTTTTGCAAATGAATTCGAACTCTCACCTAACCGTTAGTTTTTAGTGATATTCCGTCTTCGACGGAGTGATATATTTTGCTACGCAAAATGTGATATTGAAACCTACGGTTTCAGTGATATTATATTCGCCCCTAACGCCCG
>JAFQOX010000070.1 GCA_017412045.1 Clostridia bacterium | reverse complement strand
GCTGCAATCGGAGCTACCGAGCGGCTGTACCTTCGGAATCAGAAAAAGAGCAAACGGGACAATTGATGGCGCGCAAGCAGTCCAGCGGCACGCTGGTTTGCTTCTTTTTGGTGCTTTTTCTTTCAAACAAAGAAAAAGCACGTCGTTTCCCCTTTTCAAAGGGAATTTTTGCTTACTTTTGTAGAAAAGTTCTCCCATAAACAATCATTTACCGTTTCACCAAAAAAAGGGAATGCTGTTGTCCCTTTATGAAAACGATGGAGGAATTACCATGAGAAAAACGAAAAAAATCGCGCTGACCTCACTTTGCGCCGCGCTCGGAACGGTCTTTCTTTCCGTCGGCGTTCTGCTGAACGTATTGGATATGACAGCCGCTCTGCTGGCTTCCTTCCTCGTTCTGTTCAGCCTTCTGGAAATGGGCTACGCTTACGCCCTCGCGCTCTTTGCCGTGACATCCCTGCTCTCTCTGATCCTCATGCCGCAGGCGAGCGCACCGTGGATGTTTCTTCTCCTCTTCGGCTATATTCCGATCTCCAAATTCGGCTTCGAGCATCTGCTCGGCAGGATTTTCTCGTGGATCCCCAAGCTCGTGATCTTCAACGGCGTTTACGCGGTGATGATCTTTCTGCTCGGGGAGCTGCTCGGCTTTACGGTGGAGAACGCCTTCGGAATTCCGCCGCATTTCATCTATATCGCCTTTTTCGCCGTCGGCAATCTCGTATACCTGCTGTGCGATATTCTTTACGGCAGATTGGCAAGGCTTTATATGGTGAAATTCAGAGAACGCTTCTCTCGCTATCTGAAATGAGAGCGGACTCGCAAATACGAAAAAGAGAGTGAACGGATTTTTTACCGTTCACTCTCTTTTTCTGCTTTTTGCAGTGAGAACGTTCGCCTCAGGCGTCGTTCGCGCTTGATAACAAAAATCGACAGAGATAATGAGCTCTCTGCCGAAGTTTGTAATCGTCCTTATGAGACCGGTCTGAGGTCGGTTCTTTTTCATATAGGGTGGACACGGAAAAAAGCCGCTCGCTGTTCGGAACGCGGATCAGGAACAGTTTCTTTCGACGAGATCAACGAAAAATTGGATCTTTTCCTTTTCGGTGAGGTGCTCGTATCCGAAAACGAGAACCTTGGTCTGAATCTCGTTGAAGGTCTTTTTACCGAGGTTACGGATATGGATCAAGGTTTCGTTGGAGAGTGCGCCTACGATATCGTCGATCTTAAAATAGCCGGCTCTTTTCAAAGCGTTGTTGGCACGGACGGAAAATTCGATATCATCGATATTGGTTTCGCAAGCCTTTTTGGTGAAAGCGATGCTGACGGACACCTTGGGACCGATCACTTCGTAGATCGTATCCAGGAATCCGTTTTCCTTAGCGGAATTGTAAAGTTCAAGCGCGATTTCTTCTTTTCTCATAGCGGACATCCTCCAAAATTCATAAACGTCTGTATTTTTCAACCAAAAATTTGAAAAATCATGGCTTTTCTTTATTTTACCACATTATTTTCATTCTGTCAAGAACGAGTTTTATCAGTCGAAGGGCAACAGCATTTACTTTTTTAAGATAAATTCTTGTTTAGCAGTGAGTTTGAAGATTTGTTATCGCACAAAATATCGGTTTATCCGTAGTGCCTTGTCCCACTGAAATTGCCTTCTGCAAAGCGTTTGAAAAATACCGCGCGGAATAAAATTTTCGCTTCAACGCTTGCATCGCTTCGGTCGTTGTGTTATCATATACTTACAGGCTTCGGCTTGAATATAGAATGATTGGGAGAGTGCTTTTTGAAAAACACCGAACTTTTGGAGATTGTATTGTAAACGGGAGGTTTACCAATACGTATTTCCGTAATCCTCTCGTATTTTGACCGTCAACAATATATGAAAGGAATTAAAAATGGATCATTTGACGATACGCACAGAAACAGAAAAAGATTACAGAGCCGTGGAGGAACTGACCCGCGAGGCGTTCTGGAACGTCTACAAGCCCGGCGCCGACGAGCATTATTTCGTCCATACGATGCGAAACCATCCCGATTTTATTCCCGAGCTTGCCTTCGTGCTTGAAAAGGACGGGGAGATCATCGGCAATATCATGTATACGAAAGCGTGGCTCGCGGATGAAAACGGAGAGCGGAAGGAGATCCTGTCCTTCGGTCCGCTTTGCGTTGCGCCCGCATACCAAAGACGGAAGCTCGGCAAGCTTCTGATCGAGCATTCCTTTGCCGCCGCGCGGAGGATGGGCTACGACGTGAACGTCAATTTCGGAAATCCGGGAAACTACGTCAGCCGCGGATTCGTAAGCTGTAAAAAGAAAAACGTCAGCTTCCCCGCGGACGGTCATTTCCCGACGGCGCTTCTCGTTTGCGAGCTGATCCCCGGCGCGCTCGACGGCAAAAAATGGACGTATATTCCGAGTACCGCCGCCGACTGCTGTGAGGATACCGCCGCGGTCGAGGCTTTCGATGCCGACTTTCCGCCGAAGGAAAAG
This sequence comes from Clostridia bacterium, assembly GCA_017412045.1. Classification (GTDB taxonomy): domain Bacteria; phylum Bacillota; class Clostridia; order Oscillospirales; family CAG-272; genus QALR01. The sequence goes on along the minus strand of JAFQOX010000070.1, from coordinate 31,323 downwards.
AAATGGATGCCGAGCCAGGAGGAATTCTATATTTACAGCCATTCCTCCGTCGTGCGATAAGCGGCGCGATTTTCATCTATGAAAGGACCTCTATCATGAAACAGTATACCCTTAAGATCACCGATACCGTTCCGACCGACTGGACGGACGTTGCGCGCGCCGACGTGGATTCCTACGTATGGGGAGGCGCGGAGCGCGCCTATCTGACCTACGGTCAGCTCGTTTACGCCAAAACCGACGATGAAAAAACGGGACTGTACGTCCGTCTTTTCTGCGAAGAAAAGAATCCCGTTTCCAAGGAAACCCGCTTCGACGGTCCCGTCTGCATGGACAGCTGTATGGAATTTTTCTTCGGTATGCGCGATGCGGGCAGCGAGGACGTCCGCTATCTCAATATCGAATCCAACAGTCTGGGCGTCACCTTCATCGGCTTCGGAGAAGGCAGACACGACCGCGTATTTTCAGACACGCTCGGCATAGAACGCTTCCCCGTCTCCGTCAGGATCGGCGGCGACGGCTGGGAGGTGTTCGTTTTCGTTCCCGAAAAGGATCTGAAGAAGATTTTCGGACTTTCCGAAATTGATGAAAATACCGTCATGACGGGTAATTTCTACAAATGCGACGAAAACGCGAACGCGCCCTTCGGCTCATGGGCGCCCGTGACCGCGCCGCAGCCCGATTTTCACCGCCCTGAATGCTTCGGTCGGATCCTGATCGAAAGATAAGCGGGGCTCCCCGCCGAAATGCACAGCGTTTCGGTATGCTTGTCTATCCAAGCTTTGCTTGCATTCAAACAATGCAAAACGGCAAGGCCGAATTTGCGCAATTTCTTACGGAATCAAAAAGCCGATGAAGATAAAATCCTCATCGACAAGCTGCGTATATCAAACAAAAAAGCGGCATTGCCGCTTTTTTGTTTGATATACCATTATGCGTGAAACTCTGCGATATCGTAAATGAGTCTTTCGGTCTTTGTCCAGCCGAGGCAGGGGTCGGTGATGGATTTGCCGTATACGCCATCGCCGATCTTCTGCGCGCCGTCCTCGATGTAGCTTTCGATCATGAAGCCCTTGACAAGCTTTTTAATGTCTGCGTTATGGCGGCAGCTGTGGAGAACCTCTTTGGCAATACGAACCTGTTCAAGAGGCTTTTTGCCGGAGTTTGCGTGGTTGGTATCCACGATGACGGCTTTGTTTGCAAGATCCTTTGCTGCATAAATCTCGCAAAGATTGAGAAGATCCTCGTAGTGGTAGTTCGGGAAGGAATGACCCTTTTCGTCTACGTAGCCGCGAAGGATGGCGTGCGCGAGGGGGTTGCCGTGGCTCTGTACTTCCCAGCCGCGGTAGATAAATGCGTGAGAGTGCTGTGCGGCAGTGATCGCGTTCATCATGATGGAAAGGTCACCGGAGGTGGGGTTTTTCATACCGACGGGAATATCCAGACCGCTGGAGGTCAGACGGTGCTCCTGGTTTTCCACGGAACGCGCGCCGATCGCAACGTAGGAAAGAAGATCGTTGAGGTAGCGGTAGTTATCGGGGTAGAGCATTTCGTCCGCGCAGCCGAAGCCGGTTTCACGAAGCGCGCGCATATGCAGCTCGCGGATCGCGATAATACCCTTGATGAGGTCGGGCTTGCCGGTAGGATTGGGCTGGTGGAGCATACCCTTGTAGCCGTCACCCGTGGTACGGGGCTTACCGGTATAGATACGGGGAACGATCACGATCTCGTCCTTTACCTTTTCCTGTACTTCTCTGAGTCTGGAAATATAGTCGAGAACGCTGTCCTCGTTGTCTGCGGAGCAGGGACCGATGACGAGAAGGAGCTTGTCGGATTCGCCCGTGAAGATCTTTTTGATCTCGGCATCTCTTGCTTCCTTGACGGCGGTCAGCTCGTCCGTGATGGGGTACATTTTCTTGATTTCCTGGGGAATCGGGAGTTTACCGATGAATTCCATATTCATAATCTTTTTCCGTCCTTTGAATAAATTTTTATGGGGTCAGCCGCTTTCCCGTTGAGGACGCGGCAATATATGAGAGATTCAATTTACTTTTTGTCAAAAAGCGCGCGTCTTGCGGTGGAATAGCGCATCATGGATTTGAGTCCTTCCACGTCGTCCTCCTCCAGCATACAGCGCAGGGAATTCAATTCCCTCTCGAAAAGGGTAAGCTGGTGAAGGAGCTGGGTTTTGTTGATCAGGAAAAGCTCGCTCCACATATCCTCGTTGAGCCTTGCGATTCTCGTGAGATCGCGGAAGGAGTCGCCCGTATAGTCCTCCAGACGTTCCGTTTTCTGGCAGGTCATCAGCGAGATCGCGATGCAGTGCGTCAGCTGGGAAACGAAGGCGATCATTTTATCGTGCTCTTTGGGGGAAATTTCAGATACCTTCGCGAAGCCGAGCGTTTTGCCGAGATCACAGCAGAGCTCGATTGCGGCGTGGGTATTTTTTTGGGAGGGAGTAACGATGTAGTTCGCGCCCTCGAAGATGCGGTCGTCGCTGTTTTGTACGCCGTAAACCTCGCGTCCCGCCATGGGATGCGCCGCGATGAATTCCACGTCGGGACGGAGCATATCCTGGATCGTTCCGACGATGGATTCCTTGACGCCCGTAACGTCCGTGATGATCGCTCCGGGCTTGAAGAATTTCTGATTTTTGCGAATCCACTCAATAAAGACGTGGGGATAAAGCGCGAACACGACGAGGTCCGCTTCGGCGATCAGCTCCTCGTCCACGAAGGCGGAGCCTTTGGAGATGATCTTTTCGCGGAGCGCGTAGTCGATGGAGCTTGGGCTCCGGGTGATCGCCGTTACGGTAAAGCCTTTTTTCGTGAGGGCTTTCGCATAGCTTCCTCCCAAAAGTCCGAGGCCGACGATCAGTATTTTATGATTGGTGCTGAGTTTCATAATGGATCACCATATATTTCTTTTGATTCTTTTGATTTTGAAGGGTTCAGTCCGATACCGTGAAATCCGCGCCGAGCGATTTCATCAGATCGAAATATTCGGGCAAGCTCTTTCTGACCGCCTCCGCGCCCTCGATCGCACCGCCCGTCATGCAAAGCAGGGTGGAGAGCGCCATGACGATCCTGTGGTCGTTATAGCCGTAAAGAGGCTCGTCGGGCGAATGGAAGCTGATGGGATATACCACGATGGAATCCTCGTGAACCTTGACGGAGACGCCGCATTTGGAAAGCTCTGCCGCCATTGCCGCGCCTCTGTCGCTCTCCTTGATACGGAGTCTCTTCGTTCCCGTGAAAACGGCGCCGTTCTTCGCCGCGGCGACCGCCATCAGAATGGGACCGAGGTCGGGGCAATCCCCGATATGGATGGTAGGCGTCCCTTTTGCCAGCATTTCGAAGAATTTGATATACGCCTTATCACCCTGGTGACTGTTCGCGGAAAGCCCCGTGACCGTTACGTCGTGGTCAAAGAGGTCGAGCGCCGCAAAGAACGCCGCGTTGGAATAGTCGCCCTCGACCGTTACGTCGGTTGCAAGGTATCGCTGATTTCCCCGGATGAAGAGGCTCTTGTCGTCCTGCCAAACGACCTTGATGCCGAACGCGCGGAGCGCTTCGATCGTCAGGTCGATATAGGAACGGCTCTCGATGGGCGGGAGAATGCGGAGCACGCTGTCTCCGTCACAAAGCGGGAGCGTGAAAAGCAAGCCCGTGATAAACTGACTGCTGATATTACCGGGAATCTTATATTCCCCCGAGGCGAGCGTTCCTCTGACGGAAACGGAGGATCTCCCTTGAAAATATTGGATGTCCTGCTCCTTGCAGATCGTTTCGTATACGCTGAGCGGGCGGGAGAGAAGCTTTTCCGTTCCGGAAAGGGTAGCCTTGTTTCCGCTCAGGAGGCAAAGAGGGAGAAGAAATCGAAGCGTACTGCCACTTTCGTGGCAATAGAGCTCGCTTCGCGGCAGACTTTTTCTCATGTCTGCGCCGTGTACGGTCACGTCGGTTCCGTTTTTTTCATAGGAAACGCCGAGCGCCTCCAGACAGCGGAGCGTTGCCGAAACGTCGTCGGATTCGGAAATCCCGTGTATCTCACTGATGCCGTCGGCAAGCCCGCCGCAGATCAGCATACGGTGCGCCATGCTTTTGGAGGGCGGCGCCGCGACCGTTCCCCGCAAACGCGAGGGAGTAAACGTTACTTTCATAAATTACTGTTTCCTTTGCGCTTGATAAGATAATCCATCGCCTCGAGATAGCCGTCCGTGCCGTGTCCCGAAACCGTCAGGACGCAAGCCGCGCGGATATAGCTGACACGGCGGAATTCCTCCCTGGCGTTGACGTCGGAGATATGTACTTCGCAGGTCGGAACGCCGACCGCCTTGACCGCATCCAGGATCGCAATGCTCGTATGGGTATACGCGCCCGGATTGATCACGATGCCGTCGAATGCGCCGTAGGTCGATTGGATATAGTCCACGAGATCGCCCTCGTGGTTGGATTGACGAAATTCGACGGAAACGCCCCTTTCGTCTGCGTGCTTTCGTATTTTATTCAAAAGGTCCTCGTAGGTTTCTTTCCCGTAATGCGCGGGCTCTCTGATTCCGAGCATATTCAGGTTCGGACCGTTGATGATCATGATTTTCATTGAAAAAAGTCCTCGCTTATCATATTTGCGGTTTGCGCGACGGATTCCACGGTCCTGATCTCGCGGTCACAGGTGGAGAGGTATCTGCCGTAGCGCTCGCGGAAACGCGCCTCCAGCGCCGTTCTGTCAAGCGCAAGCGGTCTGTCCGCGGTCGGAACGATATATTCGATCGGTCTGTTCAGAAAATAGATCCTGCCGTTCCGCTTGAGCGCGCGCACGTTATCGTCGCGGAGGATCGCGCCGCCGCCCGTGGCGATGACCGCGCCTTGATTCTCCGAGGAAACGCGCGCAACGACCTCAGCTTCCAGCTTGCGGAAGCCGTCGTTTCCGACCGCGGCGAAGATCTCCGTGATCTCCTTGCCTGCGGCTTTGACGATCTCCTCGTCGGTGTCGATGAATTTGCGATTCAACGCGCGGGCGAGATATTTGCCGACGGTGGATTTTCCGCTTCCGGGCATACCCGAAAGGACGATGTTCTCCTTGGAAGCGCGGATCTCGTTAAAAATGCGGTCGGTGAGCGCGGCGTCCAAGGGCTGATCCATAAATTTTTCCGCCGCCGCGACTGCCTGCGCAACCAGCATATACAGACCGCCCTCTGCGGGAAGTCCTCTTTCCATGGCGTCCATGATAAAATTGGGGCGCAGGGGATTGTAGACCGCGTCAACCGCGCCCTTCAGCTTCGGAAATGCGGAAAGATCGACCGCCGAGCCGGAAATGCTCTCGTTTCCGTCCGGATAGGGGTACATGCCGCAGGGCGTCGTATTGATCAGGATTTCGGCATCGGCGTGATCCCGATAGAGCTCCCCGTAGGAGATCGCGCCGTTTTTTGCGGTTCTGCCGACGACGAGAATCTGTTTCGCGCCGAGCGCCTCGCAAACGGCGGCGGCGGTGTTGGAGGTGCCGCCCGTGCCGAGCACGGCGACCTTTTTGCCCTTGAGATCGAGCCCTATTTTTCGGATCAGCGCGCACATGCCGCAAAAATCCGTATTATATCCGAAAAGCTTGCCGTTTCGGTTGACGACCGTATTGACCGCGCCGATCCTTTTTGCGTTTTCGTCGATCTCCGAGAGATAGGGGATGACGTCCTTTTTATAGGGAATGGTGACGTTGATGGCGGTAAAGTCCTTTGCCTTCATGAAGCCGTCGAGTTCCGTTTTTTCAAGCTCGTGAAGCTCGTAAGCATAATCCGCGATTTTCGCGTGGATCTCCTTTGAGAAGCTGTGCGGCAAATGCTCGCCGATGAGTCCGTATTTCATGCCCGTCCTCCGTTTTTCAGAAAGTCCGTGCCGAAGCGGAGCGCGAGCATATCACAAAGGATCAGCGCCGTCACGCTGTCCACGACCACGCGCGCGCGGTGAACGATGGCGGGATCGTGTCTGCCGTGAATGAGGAGCTCCGTATTTTCCTTTTTGACGAAATCAACGGTATTCTGTGATTGGTAGATCGAGGCGGTGGGCTTGATTGCCGTACGGAAGAGGATGGGCATACCGGAGGAAATGCCGCCGAGAATGCCGCCGTTGTTGTTGGTTGCCGTCTTGACCGTATCACCGTCACAGACGAAGGGATCGTTGGCTTGGCTTCCGCGCATATCGCAAAGGGAGAAGCCGCCGCCGAATTCCAAGCCCTTGACGGCGGGAATCGCGAAAATGCCGTGCGCGAGCACGCTTTCCAGCGTGTCGAACCAGGGCTCGCCCACGCCTGCGGGCAGACCGATGACTGCCGTTTCCAGAACGCCGCCGACGCTGTCGCCCTCAGCCTTCGCCTTGGCGATCTCCGCTTTCATCTGCTCCGACTTTTCCGTATCGAGAACGGCAAAGTCCATATCACCGAGCGCGGCAATATCGTCGTTATAATGTTCAAATCCTCTGTCGGAGATACCTGCGCATTTGGAAATATGCGTGCCGATACGGATACCGAGCTCCGAGAGTGCGGCAATCGCGATCGCGCCCGCGGCGACGAGTCCCGCGGTGATTCTGCCCGAAAAATGTCCGCCACCGCGCGTGTCGGAAAAGCCGTGGTATTTGCAATACGCCGTATAGTCCGCGTGTCCCGGACGCGCTACGGTCCTTATGTTTTCGTAATCCTTGCTGTGTGTGTCGCCGTTTTTGATCATCAGGGCGATCGGCGTGCCCGTGGTGACACCGTCCTTGACGCCGCTCAGGATCTGAACCTCGTCGGCTTCCTTTCTCGCCGTGGAGAGGGAGGAGACGGAACGGCGCAGACCCATCTGCTTGGCGATAAAGGCTTCGTCCACCTTGATGCCGGGCGCCATGCCGTCCAGGATCGCGCCGATGGCGTTTCCGTGGCTCTCGCCGAACAGGGTGACGGCAACGCTTTCACCGAACGTATTTTTCATTGTGCAAACGCCTCCTTGACGGTCTGACGGAATTCCTTCAGCGTCACTTTTTTCATTTCGTAGGAGCCGATCTCGGGCGCGTAGATCACGTGGATCTGATCGCCGTCGGCTTTTTTATCGTGGGTAACGGCTTCAAAGACGCGGTCGGCATCGAAATGCAGATCGGTGGGAAGCCCCGCCTTTTTGAGTACGGCGAGGATTCTTTCCCTGACCTCGCCCTGACACATAGGGATCATGCCGAGCGCCACGCATTCGCCATGATAAAGTCCGTGGAGCTCCTCGCAGCTTTCGATGCCGTGTCCGATGGTATGACCGAAATTCAGCACGCGGCGAAGCCCCGCTTCCTTTTCGTCGCATTCCACGACGTATTTTTTGATCATGAGGGATCTCGCGATCACGGTGTCCAGATTTTCTTCTATATTTTCGGTTTCCAGCAAACGGAAGAAATCCGCATCGAAGGTCGCCGCCATTTTGATAGCTTCGGCAAGCCCGTTTGCGATCTGGCGCGGGGGAAGCGTTTTCAGCACGTCGGGGTCGATCAGCACGCGCTTCGGCTGATAGAAGGCGCCAATGATATTTTTCACGCCGCCGAGATTGATGGCGGTCTTTCCGCCGATGGAGGAATCCACCTCGGAAAGGAGCGTCGTGGGGATATTATAGAAATCAATGCCGCGCATGAAGGATGCCGCCGCGAAGCCGGAAAGATCGCCGACCACGCCGCCGCCGACGGCGACGACCGCGTCGGTACGCGTGAAGCCGTTCTCCAGCATGGTAAGACAAAGCTTTTCAAGGGTGGGGAAGCTCTTGCTGCCCTCGCCCTGCGGGACGACGACCTTGACCGCCGTTTTACACTGCGCGGCGACGGTGTCCGCATAGGATGCGGGAACGCCGTCATCCGTGACGATCAGAACCTTGCGGTTCAGATGCAGATATTCAGAGGCTTTTCGGAGCGCGCCGTGCTCGATGACGATATCGTAGCCGTTCGCGCCGAGATTCATGGATAAGGTCATAAGATCTTGCCTTTCTGTCGATTGCTTTCGCATATAAGTTCGTTTATTTTAATTCGGCGGGATATCGGAAGCTGCCGAGCATACGCAATTTATCGCAGTACGGCTCGATCTCCTTCATCATCCGGCGTCCCTCGGGACTGCTCAGATCGCCCTCCGCCTCCGCGTAGAAATAATACTGCCACAGAAGCTCCTTCATCGGACGGCTTCTCAAGCAACGCATATTGTAGCCGTAGCGTCCGATGATATTGATGGCTTGCGCCAGCGCGCCCGCTTCGTTTCTGACCGTGAACATCAGAATGGAGTGCTTGCCGTCCTTCGTATTGTCGTTGACGATGCTTCTCGTCAGTACGGCAAAGCGCGTGGTATTGACGTTTCTTTCGTTGATCCCCTTTTCGAGAATTTCCAGACCGTAGAGCTTTGCCGTCTCGTCGCTTGCGATCGCCGCGAGACGGGGAGAGCGCTGTTCCGCTACGAATTTGGCGGCGCGGGCGGTGTTTTCGAATTCCTTGATGGAGAAGCCGTGTTCACGGATATACGCCGAGCACTGGGAAAGCGCCTGCGGGTGGCTGATGACCTCCTCGATATCGGAGAGCTTGGTTCCGGGAACCGCCATGAGATTGTGAATGATGGAAAGATCGTAAATACCGCTGACGCAGAGGGGACCGGAGAACATCATGTCCATGACCTGACCGACCTCGCCCGCCGTGCTGTTCTCGATCGGAAGAACGGCGCAGTCGCAATCGCCCTCGATAACGGCGTTATACGCGCTTCGAAAATCGGGATAGGGGACGCGGACACACCGATGAAAGATCTTTCCTGCGGCAATGGATGCAAAAGCGCCCTCCACGCCCGAAAACGCAACGCGCATACCCTCGGAGAGCTTTGCCTGGAAGTTGCGGGATACGCGCATGGTATTGCGCAGGAAGTCCACGTAGTAGGGGCGAAGCTCCTCGTCTGTGATCAGGGAGGTATTCTTCTCGATCAGGGCGTTCTCGCGCGCCTCGTCGTAGATGGGAAGTCCGTGCTCGATCTTATATTCGGAAACGAGTCTGACGGCGTTCATTCTTTTCTCGAAGAGAGCGGCGATCTCCTTGTCGATCGCGCTGATGGTCTCTCTTGCATATGTCAACTTTTCCATAAAGGGGATGTCCTTTCCATTCTGTTTCTATCGTATGCGAGGGAATCTCGCTTGGTTAACACTGTTAACGTATGGTGAATTATACAACATTTGTGTACGAATGTCAAGACGTTTTTGAAAATTATTGCAGATTTTTTGAAAAACGATTGCTTTTCCTCGGGATCTGTGTCATAATAAGGGTATCATTCAGACAACGGAGGACTTTTCATGGAAGAAGAATTTTTTTCCGAATCGGTAAGAGAAAAACTCATCATTGCGGGCGCGGATGAGATCAGCCGGAACGGGCTTTCTCACTTTTCGCTGCGCCGTGTCGCGGCGGCGTGTAACATTTCCTGCGCCGCGCCGTACAAGCATTTCAAAAACAAAGAAGAGATGATCCTGGAGATCATACGGCACATCAACCGCCAATGGGAGCTTCTCTGCGGACAGATCCTCACGCTTTTCGAGCACGACCCGCTCCGTCGGCTGACGGAGGTCTGCGTCGCCTACGTCCGCTTCTGGGTTGCCAACCCGAATTACCGCTCCATTCTCTCCATTTCGGAAAAAGAGATGAATTCCGTCGGACATACCGTCTCCGTTGAGGATATGATCCGCAGCTATTGCTCGGAGCAGGGCGACGACTTCGATGAAACGGAGCGAACCGTCTGGGCGATCAAGGCGATCCTCTACGGCATGACCGATATGATGGAGAAGGGCGAGCTTGAAAATTCGCCGAAAACCTACGAATATATCCGTAAAACGGTTGAAAAAGAATTGAATTAAGCGGGCAACGCCCGTCGGAAGCTTCTCCCGATCCGCGTTCTGCTTATATGGAAGCAATGCAAGCGGAGAGATTCTTTTCAAGCAATTTCCTATACAAAAGACCCGCGTGACGGTACCTTTCGGGTATCGCTGCGCGGGTCTTTTCGTTTTCGTTAAAATTTCTGTTTGACCGTACCGTCGGTACATTCGACCATACAGGTCATGGAGGAGGATTTTTTGATCACGATTTTCTTCCATTGCTTTTTTGTGCCTTCGTAGCGAATGCTTGCAAGGCTTTCGCATCCGGAAAACGCGTTTTCGCCGATAACGGTAACGGAATCCGGAATGACCACGGTCGCAAGTCTCGCGCAACGATAGAAGGTGTGACCTTCTATGCGTGTCACGGCGCTCGGAATGACTGCGCTCGTCAGGCTCTCACATTCGGAGAATGCGTAAGCGCCAAGGCTCGTAAGGGAATCCGGAAGAGCCGCGCTCGCCAGCTTCGCGCATTTGGAAAAGGCGTAATTGCCGAGGCTCGTCAAAGATTTCGGAAGGACCGCGCCCGTGAGGCTCTCACAGCCGTAGAATGCGCTGTAGCCGATATCCCGAACGGTATCCGGAATCGACACGCCCGTCAGTCCCGTACAGCCGTAGAACGCGTATCCGCTGATGCTTGTGACGGAATCCGGGATCGAAACCGTTCTGATGCCCGCGCGGTCGGCGAACGCCTGGGTGCCGATCGCCGTTACGCGATACGCGCCGATGGTGGAGGGGATCACGATATCCGTATCGGCGCATGTTCCGATGCCGTTGATCGCGCAGGTATTGCCGTCGCTGTTGCTCACGTGCTTCAGCCCCTGAGAGGCTTGACTCATGGCTTTCGGCGTCTCGGACGCGGTTTTTGACCGAGATTTTGCGGCGCGGCTTTTCGAGTCGGAACCGTTGCTTGCCATTTCCTCTATGCTGACCTCAAAGTCGCCGAATGTGTTTTTGACGCGCTCCGCTTCGGCAAGGGATACGCTTTGCGCCAGAAGCGGATTTTTGCTTTCGATCAGCGTCATCGCCTCCGAAAGCCCCAGCCCCAGGACTTCGCGCACGAGCTTGATACAGCTCAATTTCCGATTGCCGTACGAAACCAGTCTGACGTTATAAAGCCGATCGCCTGCGGAAACGGCAGCTTTTGCTTCGGGCTTTGCGCTTTTCGTATTCTTGCTATCCTCTTTGTCAACGGGAGCGGCAGGATGCGAGGTCTTCTTTTTTGCAATGCTTGCCGTTTCGGTCTGTTCTCCGCAAACAGTACATTTTTTGACCTTCAAGCCGTTTTCCGTTTCGGTTGCTTCTTCGACGGTCTCCCATTTGCCGGGCTTGTGACCGCCGAGGGAGGGGATCGGCTTCGTTTCTTTTTCGCCGCAGGAGCAGGACCGTTCCTGCTCACCCGTTTCCGTACAGGTCGCGGGCTTCGTTACCCTCCACATACCGAAATGATGTCCGTGAGGGGAAACCGTGACCGACTGCCTTAAAATTTCACCGCAAAGCGAGCAGTGCGAGCCCTCCGTCCGTCCCGCTTCCGTGCAGGTCGCTTCCACGGCGGGATCAATGACCTCGACGTGATTGCACTGTTGTACGGCGGGCTGAGAAGGCATCGGCGCAGGCGCGGGCGTTGACGGAGGCGTCGTGACCGTCGGCGCCGCTTCCGAAAAAGCCTCCTCGGGCATTTCGTACAGAAGCTTCACGAGCCGATCCACGACGCCGTCAATATCATACGTCCATTCGTATCCGTCGAAGAAAAGGTCCGTGATTCTGGATGCCGCTTCCTTTGCCTGCGCCATATCGAGACGGTACTCGATACGGGGCTTTTTATATTTCGTGGGAATCATTCTGTAATTGTTGCGCAGCTCGGGCGGCGCGTTCTGCGTATCCATGCTTCGGATGTAAGGGATCTCCTTTTTGACCGCGTCACAGGCAAAGGAGCGGGAGTTCGCGCTGGAGACGAAAACGAAGCAGGAGCAATTATCCATGGCTTCCTTCAGCGCCTCGTCGTAATTCTCGACGGAGCCGACGCCGTGACGCAGATTGCGCGCCGCGACGAAGCAGGAAAAGCCCTGCGCTTCCAATTCCCCGCAAAGCTCGGAAACCTTGTCCATATCCTTGGAGGAATACGCAATGAAAACGTCGCGCGGCAGCATGGTGGCGTAAATACCCTCCGAAACCTTCTCCGCTTCCTTGGAAAGCTCGGTGGAATAGTGGGAATACCGCTTCAGATCCCGCTTTTTATAGGTGCGCTCGATAAGCAGATTCAGTTCCAGCAAAAACTCGGTTTCGAGAGAGGCGATCAGAAAGTGGATGATCGGCGCGAGCAGATCGTAATTTTCATCCGCATCGATCTTGCGAATGAGCTCGTTGATCTTTTTGGCATCGCCTGAAAGCGCTTCCAGATAAAAATTCGCCTGAAAATCGTCGGGCAGATACTTTTTGATCTCGGTCGCGTAGTTTTTTACGTCGTTTTTGCTGATGTATCTCGAAGCGACGGCATCGTACAAATTGCGCCTCTGATTGTAAACGTATTCGATTTTGGTTTGATCCAGGAAAGCCCGCAACGCGTCGGCTTCACGGTGGATCGCATGATGCGCAAAGTCCGAGCCGCAATACGGACACTGCAACGTATCGTCGCTGATCGCAATCAGCCCGCCGCCGCAATTCGGACAGCTGTATTGAGTGGTTTTTGTCATACGAAGCTCCTTGTCTTTATCAGATGACTTTATTGTACTATATAAAAACAGGAATGTCAATGTTTTCCACGCAAAAAAGCAGGGTGACGGTATAAGAAAAAGGACCTGCGTAACAGTACCTTTTCGGGGTACGGACACGTGGGTCCTTTCGTTTTTAAGCCTTAAATTCAATCGTACCGCCGATGCAAGAGGCAACACGAGTGATAGATGGGAATGAGTTCTTAATAGAGATTTTTTGCCATTGCTGTACGGTTCCGCCATAACGAACCTTTGTCAGCTTTTCGCAATAATAGAAAGCATTTTTTTGATCGTGGTTACGGAATCGGGAATACTCAAATCTGCAAGATTCTTGCAATTAGAGAACGTCCCAACCTCAATGGAGGATACCGCTTTCGGGATCACAAAGTTCACAAAACTCTCGCAAGACATAAATGCGTTTTTTCCAATGCTCAAAACAGAATCCGGAAGAATCGGATTCGTAAGCTTTTTGCAATTTCGGAAAGCATTGTCTCCAATGGACGTGACTGCATTGCCGATAACTACACGTTCAAGATTTTCACAAGACCAAAATGCGTTATTTTGAATAGCGGTAACCGAGTCGGGGATCGTTACGCTTGTAATATGATTCTGGCAGAAAAAGGCGCTGAATCCAATTTCCGTCACCGGACATCCAACAAGATTGGAGGGAATCACGATATCCGTATCTTGGCAAGAACCGATACCCGTAATTATGCAAGTATTCCCGGATTTTTCATAAGCCAATCCTTTGGAAGGTTCAGCCGGCGGTGTCAGATTGCTTTTTCCTGCCAACGGCTTCTGCTACTCGCCCGCACTCACACTTACGTTGTTGGTCGGATCGGTAGCCTTCGCCGGATTTGCCTGATTTTCCATGAAAATAATGGATTGATTTTCATCAATACCGGAGTCTTGTTGCCAATCGGGGGCGCGTCGGATCTGATTCCACTGCGCCTTCGTTCCGATATATCGGAATTCCTTCAGATTCGTACAAGAGGAGAATGCTTGTTTTTTAATAACGGTAACGGAATTCGGTACCGTAACGCTCGTAAGACCGGAGCAATTCCGGAAAGCATAGTTGCCGATAGAAACGACGGTGTCGGGAATGATCACGCTTTTAAGAGCGGAACAACCGGAGAATGCCGAATAGCCGATGACGGTAACGGAATCCGGAACGTCGATATGCACAAGATTTTTGCAATTGTAAAAGGTTATGTCACCAATCTTTTTTAAGGATTGGGGGAGGCGGATGTCCGAAAGCTTTTCGCAACCGTAAAATGCGCCGTTACCGACGGTTTCGACGGAATCCGGAAGATTCACGCTCGCAAGGAGCGTACAACCGTAGAACGCACGTTCACCAATGCTCGTAACGGAGCTCGGGATCACCACGCTCGCAAGGCTCTGGCAGCTGGAGAACGCGTGGTCGCCAATGCTCGTGACGGAGCTCGGGATCACCACGCTCGCAAGGCTCGTGCAACTGTGGAACGCACTATGGTCAATGCTCGTGACGGAGTCCGGGATCCCCACGCTCGCAAGGCTCGTGCAGCCGTAGAACGCACGTTCACCAATGCTCGTAACGGAGCTCGGGATCACCACGCTCGCAAGACTCTGACAGTAGAGGAACGCGCTGGTGCCGATTCTCGTCACTTGATAGCCGTCGATGGTCTCGGGAATGACGACGTCCTTATCCTTGCAGGTACCCTGTCCTGTGACTGCACAGGTTTTGCCGTTGGAATTTACCGTATACGCCAACCCTTGAGAAGCTGGGTTTGTCTGCTCGATATGCGTCGAGCGGTTTGTAGTTTGTGCTTGCGCGAAAATTTTTTCTTCCCCGAGTCTTTCTCCGCAGTTCCGGCAGATTTTGACTTTCCAGCCTTCCCGATCTTCAGTTGCCTCTTCGATAACCGTCCATACGCCGGGTTTGTGGCCTCCGAGGGACGGAACCGGCTTGGTTTCCGTTACACCGCAGGAGCAAATCCTCTTTTGTTCGCCGTTCTCTGTACAGGTGGGATATTTTACGGTTTGCCATTCTCCGAAATTGTGTCCTTGCGCAGGGATGATTTTTTCTTCTGTACGCTCACCGCAGACACGGCATTTTTTGATTTTCAAGCCTTCATTTTCATGGTTTGGCTCTTTGATAATTTCCCATTCGCCGGGCTTGTGTCCACCCAAAGCAGGGATGGCTTCCGTTTCCTTCTCACCGCAATAGCAAAGGCGTTTCCGTTCTCCCTTCTCGCTACAGGATGCAAATTTTACGGTTTGCCACTCGCCGAAGCTGTGACCTTGAGCGGGAATGATTTCTTGTTCAACGGTATCGCCGCAGCGGATACATTTTTTGATTTTCAGACCGTCCGTTTCGTGACCGGCTTTTTTGACAGTTTCCCATTCACCGAGAACATGACCATTGTAGGAGGGAACCGTCTTCGTCTCCGTTTTGCCACAGGCGGAACAGCTTCGCTGCTGCTCGCCGTTTTCCGTACAGGTCGGCGCTTTTACGGTCTGCCATGCGCCGAAGCTGTGACCTTTTGCGGGGATCCCTTTCGTTTCCGTTTTTCCGCATGAGCAGGCACGTTGTTGCTTTCCTTGTTCGGTGCAGGAAGGCTTCTTTACGATCTTCCAATCGCCGAATTCATGGCCCTGCGCAGGAATTTTTTCTTCCTTAACGGTCAATCCGCATTCGATACAGTTTTTTACCTGCAATCCTTCCTGTTCGTGACCGGCTGCCTTGGCGATTTCCCATTCGCCGGGCTTATGACCGCCCAAAGAGGGAATCGTTTTCGTTTCCTTTTCGCCGCAATGACAGGCTCTTTCTTCCAAACCGTCGTTCGTGCAGGTGGGATATTTGATCCTGGTCCACGGTCCAAAACGATGTCCCTCGGCAGGAATCGTGACGGATTGGCGCAGGATGCTTCCGCAACGCTTACAATGCTCACCCTCCGTATATCCGTTCTCCGTGCAGGTCGGCTCGCGACCGGGATCGGTGACGAGAACATGCTTGCAGTTGGGATTGGGATCAGGCAGAGCGGGGAGCTTGATCTGATCGGTTTGTTTCGTTTGTTTTGTTCGTTCGGGCTGTTTTATTTGCTTGGATTGTTTCTGTTCAGAATGCTCGTGATAGGAAACCGGAGTAACGGGGTCCGGATCTATATCGTACAACAGCTTCAGGAGGCGCTCTATCACGCCGTTAATATCGTATACCCACTCGTACCCCTCAAAAAATGCATCCGTAACCTTGCTTGCCGCGTCGGATGCTCTTCCGGTGCCAATCCGGTATTCAATACGAGGGAGCTTATATTGGGGGGGAATCATTCTGTAATTGTTGCGAAACTCTGCCGGCGCATTCAAGACGTCCTTGGATCGGATATAGGGAATTTCCTTTCTTACCGCATCGCAAGAAAACGATCTGGAGTTTGCGCTGGACACAAAAACGAAGCAGGAGCAATAATCCATCGCTACCTTCAGCGCCTCGTCATAATTCTCTACGGATCCCACGCCATGGCGCAGATTTCGCGCCGCGACGAAGCAGGAGAAGCCTTCCTGCTCCAAAGCTTCGCATAGCGCGGAAACCTTGTCCATATCCTTTGAGGAATAGGCGATGAAAACGTCGCGTGGCATGGAAGTCACATAGATGCCGTTTTTCACCTTATTCGCTTCCGCCTCGATCTTGGTCATCAGGCGTGAATACGTCTCCGGATCACGATTCTGATAAGCGCGCTCAACCAGTAGATTCAATTCAAGCAAATACTCAATTTCAAGAGAGGCTATCAGGAAGCTTATGATGGGAGGAAGCAAATCGTAATTCTCGTTCACGTCAATGCCGCGGATGATCTGATTGATTCTTCCGATATTGCCCGAAATTGCATCCAGATAAAAATTCGCCTGAAAATCATCGGGCAACAATTTCTTGATCTCTGTTGCGTATCTTTCTACCTCAATCTTACTGATGTGCGGTGCACAAACGGCATCGTAAAGATTGCGCCTCTGGTTGTTCACGTATTTGATCTTTTCTCTGTCGAACAACGCTTGCAAGGACTCGGTTTTCTTTTCAACGGAGGGCCTTTCAAAATCACTTCCGCAATACGGACATCTCAATAAATGTCTGCCGATGCTTTCCAATATGCCTCCACAATTTGGACAGCTATATTGAATAGATTCTGTCATGTTGATCTCCTTATTGTAATATTATCGGTTATATTCTACTATAATCCATAAAAAAAGTCAAGATTTTCTAAACAAAATCATCCGTTTCAAAAACATATGTCACAAATTTCTTGATTTTATTAAAATAATATGTTATAATATTATGAATCATTAAAATCAAAGGAGACTTTTTCCATGATACTTGCAAAAAAACGTGTCAAAAGAGAAATGGATATGCTGAACGGTCCTCTGTTCGGAAAAATCATGGCGTTTTCCTTTTCTCTCATGCTGACGAACGTGCTCCAGCTTTTATATAACGCCGCCGATCTGATGATCATCGGTCAATTTTCGGGAAGCGATACCGCCGTTGCCGCCGTAGGCGCGACGACCATGATCGTGAATCTGATCTTGAATCTTTTCATCGGGCTTTCCGTCGGCGTCAGCGTTCTCGTGGCGCGCGGATACGGTACGGGAAACCGCGACGCGACGGAGAAGGCGATACATACGGCGATGGCGCTGGCTATCATATCCGGCTTCAGCGTGCTGGTGATCGGCATGGTGCTGTCGAAATCCTTCCTCGTATGGATGAATACCTCGCCCGCCATCATCGACCAGTCCGCTCTCTATCTGCGCGTGTACTTTTTCGGTGCGCCCTTCAATATGGTCTATAACTTCGGCGCCGCGATCCTGCGCGCCAAGGGCGATACCAAGCGCCCGCTGTATTTTCTCTCGCTTTCGGGACTCGTCAACGTCATTCTGAACTTCGTTTTCGTTTATTTTCTCCATATGGACGTGGCAGGCGTTGCGCTGGCTACCGTCATCTCGCAGATCATTTCCGCCGTTCTGATCGTCATGAGCCTGCGCAGACAGGACGGGATGTGCCGTCTGCATATCCGAAAGCTGCGCATACATCAGGATTCTCTGCTCCAGATCATCAGAGTCGGCTTGCCTGCGAGCATCCAGAATATGCTTTTCTCGATCTCCGCGATCCTCATTCAGTCCTCCGTCAATTCCTTTGACATTCCCTTCGCGCACCTCGGAAAAGCGCCGTATACGAGCGGATCTGCGGCGGCAAACACGATCGAAAGCTTCCTCTATACCTCGCTCAACTCCTTCTATCACGCGGCGATGAACTTCACGGGGCAGAACTATGCCGCGAGAAAATACAACCGTGTCAGAAAAGTCATGTATACCTGTATGCTCGGTGCCCTTTGCGTGGGTATTGCGCTCAGCACGCTGATCCTGGGATTCGGTAAGCCCCTGCTTTCCATCTATATCCCCGGAGATTTGGAAGCGATCGAATACGGATATCAGAGGCTTTGGATCCTTTGCCCGATCTATTTCATGTGCGGCATCATGGAGATCACGAGCGGACAGCTTCGCGGTCTCGGAAAATCTCTCGTGCCGATGTGTATTTCCGTGATCGGCATCTGCGGATTCCGCGTGTTCTGGATTTACACGGTATTCGCGATCAACCACGATTGGAGCGTGCTGTTCCTCTCCTATCCCGTTTCGTGGATCCTGACGAGCGCGGCGCAGTATCTCTGCTGTTATATAGCCCAAAAGAAAATGCCGAAAACGGATATGCCCTCGGAGGAGATCGCTCCGATCGCGGCGTAACCGCAAAAAGGAGCCGTTATATGAAAAAACGTATCTTCTCCTTGCTCTTTGCCGTCTCCGTTGCAGTATTTGCCGGCTGTGCCCCCATTCCGACGACGCCGTCCTCTTCGTCATCCATCGGGATCGGCATCGGATCTCCCTCTGCCGATTCCGTGCTTTCCGCCGAACGCGAGGCGTATCTCGCTTCGGTTTCTTACCGCCGTTTTGTTCTTACGGGAGAAAGCGAGCCCCACTATATCGGACGTTGGTTTGAAAAAGAGATCGGGGGTGCGCCGCATCGGGTGACCTTGACGGACGGCGCGTACCTCTGCTTTCTGATCGAGGGCGCATCGTACTTTGACGTGAATTTTACCGTGATCACCACGGGGGAGGAGCCCTATTTCGCGTACTCCGTCGACGGAGAAGCGCCCGTACGCCGCCGCATTACCGACGGCAGAGTCGAGCTTCCCGATACGGGTCGGCACACCGTACGCATCATTGCGGACGGCATGACGGAGGGAGAGGGCAAATGGAAGCAGGAAAAGGGCTTTGCGCTCCGTTCCGTGACGCCCTCGGCAGGCGGCGCCGTTTTCGGCATCCGTCCTACCGAAAAAACGGTCTTTTTCTACGGGGACAGCATCACGGAGGGCATCCGCGCACTGAATATGAGCGCAAGCTCCAAGGGCAACAGCGCGACCAACTCGTACGCCTGGCAATGTGCGGAGGCGCTCGGCGTGACGCCCTATCTGATCGGATACGGCGCGACGGGGATCCTCTCGCAGGGATCGTTCCACACGATGCGCAACGCCATTGATTATCTCAGCGAGGGCAGACCCGCGGACGGGACGGTGATCCCGGATATCATCGTCGTCAATCACGGCACGAACGACGGAAATTACGACGCGGAAACGTTTCGGAAAGCACTTGCGGAAACGCTGGCGCATTTACGGAAGAAATATCCCGAAGCTCCCATCGTTTATCTGATCCCCTTCTGCGGCGCCCATGCGGACACCATTGCTTCCGTCGTGGAAGGCATGGAGAACGCTTTTACGGTCAGAACGGACGGATGGGACATCCCCTGTACGGATTCCCTGCATCCCAATGCCGCAGGCGCGAAAAAGGCGGGCGGATTGCTGGCGGATGCCCTTCGCGAGCGTTTCGGCGACGACTACTTCCGAAATACGGACTAAAACATATTGATATTCATCAGAATCGGCGGAGATCCGCCGATAAAAAGAAAGGGGTGTTCCTTTGAAACTGATTATTGCAGAAAAACCCAGCCTTGCGCGCAATATCGTCGCGGGCATCAGCGCAACGATGAAAAAAGCCAACGGCTATTACGAGGGCGGAGAATATATCGTCACATGGGCATTCGGTCATTTGTTTTCCCTTTGCGATATTGAGGAGTATCAGGAGACTCCGCCCGCGAGCGCAAAATGGACGATGGAGAATCTTCCCTGCTTTCCGAGCGAATTTAAATTCCGCATCAAAAAAGATGCTTCCAAAAACGTCGATGCGGGCGCGCAACGACAGTTTGAGGTGATCAAGCGTCTCTGCAACCGCGCCGACGTGGATACCATCGTCAACGCGGGGGACGCTGACCGCGAGGGCGAGATCATCGTCCGCCTCTGCGTCGTCAACGCCATGAACGGAAACGTCAATAAAAAATTTCTCCGTCTGTGGCTTCCCGACCAGACGCCCGAGACCGTTGCCGCGGCGCTGAAGGATATGAAGGACGAGAGCGAATATCAGAGGCTCGCGGACGAGGGCTTTGCCCGTACCTATATCGACTGGCTCTACGGCGTGAATCTGACCCGATACGCGACGCTCAAAACGGGCAAGCTCATGCGGATCGGGCGCGTGATCATTCCCATCGTCAAGGCGATCTACGACCGTGACCTTGCGATCCGCAATTTCGTTCCCGAGATCTACTACGGTATTGCCAGCAAGGAGGAGACCAAGGGCGAGATCATCGAGCTGACGAGCAAGAAAAAATTTGAAAAAAACGAGTTGGAGAAGGCGCAGGCGCTCTGCGATGCATACAACGCCGCCAAGGCGACCGTGATCGAGAAAAAGAAGAAAAAGGATACGCTGAATCCCGGCAAGCTCTATTCCCTCTCCAAGCTTCAGAATATGCTGGGTAAAAAGTACAAAATGCCGATGACGGAAAGCCTGGAGATCATCCAGAAGCTTTACGAGAACGGCTACGTCACCTATCCCCGTACCAACTCCGAATACCTCGCCACGGCGGAAAAGGATAAGATCAAAAAGATTCTCGGAAACGTAGAAAAGCTCGGCTATCCCGTCAAATTCAAGGACAAGAAAACGATCTTTGATGACAGCAAGATCGAATCCCACTCCGCTTTGACGCCCACTTATAAAATTCCTGCGAAAAACACTCTTTCGGAGAAGGAAAATATCGTTTATTCCGCCATCTTCAAGCGTTTCGTCGCCGTTTTCTGCGCGGAGGACTGCGTCGTGGAGAAAACGGAAATCAAAATCGACGTCGGCGGTCTGGAGATCTTTTCGCTGAAGGGGACCGTCATCGTCACGCCCGGCTGGACGAAATTCGACGAGTTTTCCAAGCAGGATAAGATTCTGCCGAATCTAAAAAAGGGCGACGAGATCCATATTGCGTTCGCACCGAAGGAGAAGGAGACCTCTCCTCCCAAAAGACACACGATCGAAACGCTGAACAATTATCTGAAAAACCCCTTCCGCGAGGAGCAGAGCGCGGCGGCAGACGCGGAAAAGGCAGACAAGGATGCCGAAAATAAGGAAGCCGAGAACGACGAAGAGGATTACCGCGCCATCTTTGAGGGCTTGGAGCTCGGCACGGAGGCAACGCGAACGGGCATTATTGATAACGCGAAAAACAGCGGCTATATCGAATTGAAAAAGGACACCTACAGCATTTTGCCCGACGGCGAATACCTGATCAAATCCCTGATCCGCCTGAAAATTTCCATGGACAAATATAAAACGAGCGAAATGGGTAAGGCGCTCAAAAAGGTGTATAACGGAAAGATCACCGTTGCCGACAGCGTCGCGCTTGCGCAAAAGGAGATCGACGAGATCTTCCACCGCCCGAAGGATCCGCCCGAAACCGACAAGGATACGGGCTTCTACGGCGACGTCGTCGGCAAATGCCCGCTCTGCGGCAGGGACGTCGTCCGCTACAAAACGGGCTATTCGTGCAGCGGCTATAAGGAGGGCTGTGAGTTTTCCGTCTACGGCTTCATCTGCCGCCGCGTAATCTCCAAGGTCAATATGGAGATGCTGCTTTCGACGAAGCGGACGTCAAGGATCAAGGGCTTCATCAGTAAGAACGGAAAGCCCTTTGACGCTTATTTGAAATTGGAGGATAACGGAAAAGTCGTCTTTGACTTTTCTGATCCATGATACGGAAAACAAAAATTCAAGATCATATCAAGGATGAGGATTTGACAGAAAAGAGGATAGCGTATGGCTGACAACCGAGCGGAGATTTACGCGGAGGAGCTTTCCCGTATGATCCGTATAGAGACTGTTTCCGAGGAGAAACAGAAGGACAAAACGAAATTTTACCGTTTCCGAGAAACGCTTGCAGCGCTTTTTCCGCGCGTTTTTGAAGCTTGTGAGCTTGAGGATTTTGACGGTAGCTTTCTTATGCGCTGGAAGGGAGCGGGCACGGAGGAGCCGATCCTTTTCATGAACCACCACGACGTCGTGGAAGCCTCCGGCAAATGGATGTACGAGCCTTTTTCCGGCACGGTTGACCGCGGCAAGATCTGGGGCAGAGGCGCGCTGGACACCAAGGGCGGTCTGTGGGCAATGCTTCGGGCGGCGGAGGAGCTTGCGAAGGAAGGCTATACGCCGAAAAGAGATATTTATTTCATGTCCACCTGTAACGAGGAATGCGACGGCGCGGGCGCGGATGCGATCTCCAGAGCCCTGAAGAGCCGCGGGATCCGCTTTTACCTCGTTTTAGACGAGGGCGGCATGATTCTGGAAGAGCCGATCGACGGCGCGAAGGGCACCTTTGCGATCGTCGGCATCGGCGAAAAGGGATGCGCGGATCTGAAATTCATCGCCAGATCCTCGGGCGGTCACGCCTCCACGCCGGGGAAAAATACGCCTCTCGTTCGTCTCGGCAAATTCATGCAGGCGACGGAAAAGGGAAACCTCTTCCGCGCGGAAATTTCTCCCGCGGTCGCCGCGACCTTCTCCTGCCTTTCCGCCTCCATGAACGGTCCGATGAAATATCTGCTCGGACATTCCCGCCTGTTTGCGCCGATTCTGAAAAAAGCGATCCCCTGCGTCTCCAATACGGCGGGCGCCATGCTGAAAACGACGATCGCCTTCACGATGGCGGGCGGCTCGGAGGGCATGAACGTGCTCCCGAACGCGGCGTGGGTGATCGGAAATATGCGTTATTCCCACCACGAGGGCAGGGAAAAGAGCTTCCGAAGGATCATCCGTCTGGCGAAAAAATACGGCATCGAGACCGTGATTCTGAATCCCGGCTTCGATTCCGTGCTTTCGGATCACAGAAGCCCCGCCTTTCAGTGCGTGGAGAAGGCGGTCGCCTCGGTTTTCGGCACAGACGTCAGAACGGCGCCCTACGTCATGACCGCTGCGAGCGACAGCCGATACCTCAGCCGCGTCTGCGACAATTGCTTCCGCTTTACGCCGTTCCGCATCTCGCAGGCGCAGCTGGACAGCATTCACGGTATCAATGAAAACGTCGACGTTGCGGCGCTCGCGCCCGCAGTAAAATTTTATCAATACATGATGACGGAGGTTTGATATGACAACCGAGAAAAAAAGCACGACCAACGTAAGCGTGAAATCCTTTGTGACCGCGATCATCGTCATTTTCGTTCTGATGATCCTGACCTACGTTCTGACCCTGATCGTGCCGAGCGGCGCGTATCCACGCGTGGAAAACGAGGACGGCAATCTCGTGATCGATACGAACGGAGAATTTTCCTACACGGACGGCGGAATTTCCTTTTGGAAATGGATCGCCTCCCCCGTTCTGGTCCTCGGCGCCTCCGGCAACGCCGCGCTGATCGCCGTGATCGCCTTTCTTCTGGTGATCGGCGGCGTTTTCAATGCGCTTGACCGTTGCGGTCTGATGAAATATATGCTGGATAAGATGGTGCATCGCTTCGGCGGCGTGCGTTACCGCCTGATGGCGCTCGTCATGCTCTTCTTTATGGCGCTCGGCTCTCTGATCGGCTCCTTTGAGGAATGCGTTCCGCTTGTCCCGCTCGTGATCGCGCTCGCGGTCAATCTCGGCTGGGATGCCCTAACGGGACTCGGCATGAGCCTGCTTGCCGTCGGATGCGGATTTGCGGCGGGCGTTTGCAACCCCTTCACCGTCGGCGTGGCGCAGCAGCTCGCGGGGCTTCCCATGTTTTCGGGCGCATGGATGCGTATGCTCGCCTTCGTCCTGATCTATTGCGCGCTCCTTTGCTTCGTTCGTCTCCATGCGAAAAAGGTGGAAAAGCCCATTTCCGACGTCTGCGCGGCGGCTGATTTTGCTTCGGACCGCAGAATGGATCGCGCGCTCGTCTGCTTCGTGTCCATCGTCGGTGCGGGCATCGCGTTTATTCTCTGCTCCGGTTTTATCCCCGCGCTTCAGGATTACACGATGATCATCGTCGCCGTGATGTTTCTGATCGCGGGCATCGCCTCCTCTTTGCTGACGGGCATGGCGGGCGGTACGCTTGCGAGAGCCTTTCTGAACGGCGTGACGGGCATTTTGCCCGCCGTGATCATGATTCTGATGGCATCCTCCATCAAATATACGCTGGAGGAAGCAAGCATTCTGGACACGATCCTGCACGGCGCCGTCGGTCTGGCGCAGGTCATTCCGAAATGGACGGTCATTCTCTTTATCTATCTGATCGTGCTCGTCATGAATTTCTTCATCTCCTCCGGATCGGCAAAGGCGTTTATGCTGATCCCGCTGATCGTTCCCATGGCGCAGATCTTCGGCATATCCACACAGCTCTGCATCGTCGCCTTTGCGTTCGGAGACGGCTTTTCCAACGTCTTTTATCCGACGAACCCCGCCCTGCTGATCAGCCTCGGCGTTTCCGACGTCAGCTACGGAGATTGGTTCAAATGGAGCTGGCGCTTCCAGGCGGTCAACCTGCTTCTGACCTCGCTGATCCTCCTTTTCGGTCTTGCCGTCGGATATTAAAATAAGGTGAGTTCGATCATAACACAAAATGGATTAACCCTCAATCTATTACAATAAAATTCCTAAAGCAGCAAAAGTTCCTGTATGATCAAAAATCTTGACCATACAGGAACTTTGTTATTATTCATGTACTTATCCTCCGTGTTCATTTTACTCTACCCGAGTATTTTCAACTGTTCAATTTACTCGGGTAGAGTGTTTTAGTCACTTCATTTTACTACATGAACACCGCCTGAAAAAGACGGGGATTTATTTTGGGCTTACTGAAATTGGAGGTATAAGAAAAGACCCAAGTGTTAAAATGGCACTTGGGTCTTTTCTTATAGATAATCAAAATCTTCTGTTTCAAAATCTGATAGTAGGATAGGTGCGTGTGGTGGAAAGGTAGTATACAAGCCGATGGCATTTTCAAGCAAGCACTCGTGCAATCTTGTGTTCTCCGTTGAATTTTCCGTAAATGTAACAATCTCTGCTTTCGGTGATATCGCATAATTTTGTTCAAAATCATAAACATTCAACATACTATCGATATCTGAATCCGATTGTCCATTGAAAACGCAAAGCCCCAAAATTTGGTCGTCGGGTGAAAGCGTAGATATGGAAAATAGATATTTATATACTAAATTTGCGATATGATGAGCTTTAACGGTGTTAATTGTACTAAATTTTGCATCAATAAGCAAATACTTTGCATTCGTCTCACCTATATATTCATATTTTATCAAATAATCAGGAGTATAAATTGTACCATCTTTGCCAGAAAAAGAGATAGATGTATTTCTATACAAACCTATACCGCTTATACTTTGACGATCTTTGCTATATATAACAGGTTGATAATATAAAGTAATTTTGCAAGTTGCGTTTTGAAATTCAAAATAGTTATTACAATCTACACTTTCATAATATTGATTCTTAACTGGGTACATCTTCTTTTCTGATAGCGATAGTTTATATCCCTTTTCAGAAAAGAAATTCAAAAATTTCGTTAACACATAAACTTCATATAATTTAGACATCTTTACAAAAGAGAGCATAAATTTCTCTCTTTGAATCGAGAAGACACCTTTGGAGAACCAATCAACTATACAATCATAAATTTGATGATAATGTAAAATGGACTTAAACACAGGAGTAAATTTTGGTATAGCCGTTATCATTTGATGATTAATTGGTAAAACTTCGCAATAAGAATGGTAAATTATAATATATTTTTGATGCAATTTTTGAATATCGATTAAAATAATTTTCAGCAAATCCATCGTATTTGAATATATGAAAAATGTAGACAATACATATTCGTCTGTTTCCATAGTATTCGAAGAATATTGAGAAAGTACAGATTGTATTTCTTTTTCAATTTTCTCCATTTCTTTTAAAAGAAATAGGATAAAACCCAAGATTACACGATTTTCGTAAATATCATATGATCTTTGCGCATCGGTAATTAAAGTTTTACTGGGTTGATAGAACTTTGACCCAATCTTTATACCCAAGCAAGAAGGTATAGGTTGCAATTCTTCTGGATGCTGAGATATATAACGAATCGTATTTTGCGAAACATATGTTAATTTTTCAAAATAATCAATATGTTCTTTTAAAGTAGTAACAAATCTGCTATTTGTTTTGAATGAATAGTAATTTTTCTCTAAAATCACGTAAATCTTTTCCAAAAGTATAATTTGAGATTCCAGTGTTTGATTCGAAAAACTTTTCAATCCTACTTCTTCTTTGGCAAAATTTTTGTCGAAATTTAATAAACTTAAATTATTTCGATATACATATTCTGACATTCTTCTTACAGAATCATTTTGCTTGCCTTTTCTTACCCAAACGGGTATATAATCAGTATCCCAAAGATGTTGATTCCCTTGTTCATCTTCAAAAGATAATGTTATCTGTACGAATCCGTAATATTCAAGAAATATTCTTGCACCAAAAGAATCATCAGAAAATGTAATGTATCCTGTATCAGAAAAATAGTAAATCGGTACTTTATGCCCGTTTAATAAAAATACAAGATTCCTTATCTTATCTTTTACATTCAAAAGTTGTGCTCGATACTTATAATTCGAAAACACATTATCGGATGTTTGATTAAAAGTATCAACTATTGATCCCTCTATGCGATGTTGATGAAGCAAAAAATCACAAAATTCTTTTCCATCAGGAAATAAACGTAAACATAATTCATCCATTTCCATACTCCATTATGCAAAAAATTGATAATAGTGCATAGATTCTTTTCCAACTTGAATAATTTCGGAAAGTAAATCAGCCGAATTCTTCAAATTACATTTACTGCAAAATTCTTTCAATTGGGTTAGTTGTTCCCCGTATTGTTCTCCACTACCATTGATATGAGGTATAATTCTCTGAGCTACAGCGTAATCGAGTGCAATAATCGAAGAATCATAAGCTGTACTAACAAAGATTCTTTGCGCCACAGACCAATAAGAACGAATTGCTTTATCTACACGAGGACTAATCATTATTCTTGCAGAACGACATTTTTCAATCAATTCCTCATAGATGTCTTTGACTTTTTCATTCATCGACACGATATTCGAATCTTCAGCGCCAAAGGTTGCATCCAGTGAACTCCATGAGATTATTTCATTGATATCACAAACAGAAACATCAGATCTATTGGGTCTAACCTTAGGAAGTCTAATAATCCAAGCACGATCGATGAGTCTTGGAGATAAAGATTCTGTGGTGTGATCGTTGTTAATAGTTGCAAGAAATCTCAAATACTGAGGAATATAATAACAATAATCTCCACCAAGATTGATATATGAATTATCATCAATCTTATCACAAAATCTTAGATAGTCCGCCCAATAATATTCCATCGGACTTAAATTTGCTTCATCAAGAAGAATCATAAACGGCATATCGATCGTTTTTTTCTTGGTTTCCAAATCCATAAGATTCAGTGCATCAAACATTCTTCTATTATTTCTATCAAAAGTTTTAGTCAAGGGATTGTAATAACCAATAAAGTCTCGTTTAGTTGTCCATCCACGTTCAACAGAAATATTGACAAAACGTGCAGGGTCATATCCATCTTCATATTCCAAATACGTCTTCGGAATGTTCAATCCTAAAACATTAGCTAAAATTTCGCAAATAGATGTTTTTCCTGTTCCAGGTTCTCCAGAAAAAACAGTAAGAAAACCTTGTGTATAACAAATAAGAATATTAAGTATTGCATTTTTATCATAGTTAGGTCGATATTCTTGAATTTTAGAAACTATATGATTTATTAAATCTTCTCCTGTTTTTGTGCAAACAGAAACTTTTTCTATCAAATCACTAATCTTAGTTTCATAACTAAAACGAGTCTGTGCATTTTCCCATTCTGCTGCTTTTCTAATCATCATATTTGACAACATACCATCGAAATTTAATCGCATTGCAGTTTCTGTACTATCATCTAATACACGACGCATTTCATTTTCCAAACTACTCAACTGACCTTCTTTATATTTTACTCGACTTTCTAAGTCAACCAAACTTGTACCTAAATAGACTTGTCTTTTCAATTTTTCCAATTGAGATTCATAACCTTGAATATCTAATTCTAATTTTCTTTTTCGAGCTTGTAAACTACTTATTTCAGATTCATCTTGGGCAGATGTAAATAAACTTAAGGCTTGGTTTTTTTTAGATTCATCTATCTGGCTTTTTGTTTCTTGAATTTGTTTAGTTAGAGTTTCTAATTCAGTTTGCTTTGATTCTATTCTTTTAGCAATGGACTGAAATACTGGAATTTTTGCCATAAAATCAGGATTAGTAGATAAACTTTGAACTAAATTTTGATATAACTCACTATCTTGATACTTCAATAAAATTCCAGCAATCGTTTCTGAAATAAAGCTAAAAGTATCGTTCAACTCAGCTTCATTTGTCAATAATGTACTAATTATTTCTTGACGATTTGAAACAATTTCTGCCGGAAGCCCTTCACCAATAAATAAAGAAGTTACCTGCTCGGAAACCAATTCCCTTACATTTGATAAATCAAGTTTCCCATCGAAAAAATATTTTGAATCCAAAGTTTCTCTAAATGCTATAAGTAAATCTTTTTTAGGGACAAAATCAAAGAATTTTTTAGTACAGTTATTTTCTCCTATACGAAGAAAATTTCTTTTATCTTCATATTTTCCCAATTCAAGTTTATCGGTCTTTAGTCCATTCGAAAAGTAATAACCACTCAAAACATATTTTTGCAGTTGCAGATTAGTAAAAACTACATAGCTATCTTTATCTTCTTGATATTCTACAGTAAAAGGACCGAGAACTGATTTATCGTCTGTTTGAATTACAACCTGAAGCCCTTGGTATACATAAGTGTCGGTAATCGCAAGAACAGGGTTCACCTTATAATCTCCATCATAAGCATCTTGATCAAGAATATAATAGTATCCAATGTCACTTAAACTAAGAATTGTATATTTAGAAACATCCATTTTATAACCAGTATAATTTCTCTGCCCTGTTACAGGATGGATATTATCCTCTAATTGCTCAACCTCAAAATCAATAAGAAGATATTCATCATCGACAAAAATTTCCTCTGGAGCAATTTGATCTTCTCCGTACAAGCCATATAAATATATATCTTCATATTTAGACTCTGGCAGCAGTATTTTCCTGTCTTGTGTACTAATATATATAAATTCTCCATTTACATATTCATATAATGGTTTAAAATTGACATAGGATTTACTCGTTTGGTCATAACGTTTATTTCTAATATAACCTAAATATTTTCCCATAAGTTGCCCTCCCTTACATATTGATTATTACAATTTTTAGGTATATTTATATGATAACATAAAACAGATGGATCGTCAATCTATTACAATAAAATTCTCAACAAACATCTCTCCACCAACCAAAGAAAAAACGGCGTTTCCGCCCGTTCCTCCAATCGTCAAACGGCAAGGAAATCAAGGCAAAAACGGGAATCACAAAATGTAGCGAAAATACAAATTTGCGTGTAAGTTCCTCCCTCTATTTTCGCTAAAATAAAAACAAAAATTCCTGTATGATCAAAAATCTTGACCATACAGGAACTTTTGTTATATAACACGTTACGTGTAAATCGATGGTGGACCCGAGGGGAGTCGAACCCCTGTCCGAAAATCTATTCATACAGCTTTCTCCGAGCGAAGTTTGTCTTTTGGAATTCCCCTTTCGCAGCGCCGGCAAACAGGCTTTACGATCGGGTAGCTTTTTTATTTATGACAGCTTCAAAAGCAAACGGGCTGTGCACATTTACCGCTGTGTGACGCCGAGTCCCAAGTCGCGGTGGTCAAGGGAGCGACGCGCTGCATTAGGCAGCGAGAGCCAATCTGTTATTATTAGCGTTTATATTTAGAAGTGAGGCTGTTTAACGAGTTACCACATCTCGGCTCGCTTACCGTACTGCAAAATCCCCGTCGAAACCTTTACGGGCCCATATGGGGCAATTATGTTTCATAATTGCAGTGACTGACGCATAATGCGGAATATGATGAAAAATTTAATATATTGTAGAACGCTCAATACTTGGAACGTTCGCGTTCGTAGCGGTCGATGTCGCGCTGTTCCGCTTTTTTCGCGGCATCCTCGCGCTTATCGTAGAGCTTTTTACCCTTACAAACACCGAGCTCCAATTTGACGTTTTTGCCCGAAAAATAGAGGGAGAGCGGGACGAGCGTATAGCCCTGCTGACCGACGAGCGCGTGGAGCTTCAGAATTTCCTTCTTATGCATAAGCAGCTTGCGTTCACGCAGGGGATCGCGGTTGAAGATATTTCCCTTCTCATAAGGGCTGATATGAATGCCCGTCGAGAAGATCTCGCCGTTTTTGATATAGCAATAGGAATCCTTCAGATTGACGCTTCCCTGACGAAGGCTTTTGACCTCCGTACCGAAAAGCGCGATACCTGCCTCGTAAGTATCCTCCACGAAGAAATCGTGGCGCGCTTTTCTGTTCAATGCGATTATTTTTTTACCTTTGGTGTCTGCCATAAAACCATTCTTCCTTTCCGATACTTTCCGTCATTTTTTCCGGATACACAGTATATCATAAATTTAGTACGATGTCAAGATTTTTATTCAAAAATCACATAATTTCTTTACAAAACTGAAAAAACGCCCTGCGTCTTTTCAGACGCAGGGCGGATATGCTGTAAAAGGCTCGATCGGAAATCAAATGCCGGTTTTCTCCTCGGAGAAGCACATGGCGTCTCTGTAAAATCTGCCCATCTTCTCTTCCATAATAAAGAATGTATTGGTATGCGCATAAGCAACCCGCTCCGATCTGTCCTGATAGATCAGATCTGCGCGGAGCTTTTCCGTTTCGGCTTGCAGGGCAAGTATTTCCGCCGTTTTTTGCGCGAGGGCTGCTTCCAATTTCGCATTTCGGAGCGATTGCTCTTGTGCTTCCGCCAACGCCGCTTTGGTTGCCGCCAGCTCTGCGCTTACCGTTTCGTGGACGGAAGCCAACGTCTCGTTCTTTGCACGTTCTGCCGTGAGCGCTGCTATGGAATCGGCTTCGCTTGCTTTGATCGCGGTCAATTCTGCGTTCAGAGCTTCGTTTTCGGCGGTCAGCGTTTCGTTCTTTGCGCGTTCTGCCGCGAGCGCTGCTGTGGAATCGGCTTCGCTTGCTTTGATCGCGGTCAATTCTGCGTTCAGAGCTTCGTTTTCGGCGGTCAGCGTTTCGTTCTTTGCGCGTTCTGCCGCGAGCGCTGCTATGGAATCGGCTTCGCTTGCTTTGATTGCGGTCAATTCTGCGTTCAGGGCTTCGTT